>JACUUO010000220.1 GCA_014859275.1 Actinomycetota bacterium
GGATCCTGCTCACATCCCCGTCCTTACGAACGGGGAGTTCCCGCTGGATTAAACGGCAGATAAGCGAAGGAGCAGCCATAACCGTTACTCATCCCGATATGACCAGGTATTTTATGACAATACAAGAGGCTGTATACCTGGTCACCCAAGCAACCGCAATGGGAAAAGGCGGCGAGGTATTCGTTCTTGACATGGGAGAGCCGGTACGAATCCTCGACCTTGCCCATAGCATAATCAAGCTCTCCGGTTTTGAGCCAGAAAAAGATATACCGATAAAATTCACCGGCCTACGGCCGGGCGAAAAATTGTGTGAGGAGTTATTTGCAGAGAACGAAGTAGTTAACGAGACGAGGCATCCTCGGATTTTCAGAGCGGTTAGTGTTTTTGATGAAAAGATGGTTACTGAATTTCTGGGTGAACTAGAGAACGCCATAGCGGAAGGTGATGATCGCAGATTCACCGATATGTTAAGCCGGAGTTATATCGGTAGGACTGCTTAAGAAAATTTCTGCTCGCTAAACTAGAGCTCAGACAAGCCGGTTTCTATTATCAGGGGGTAATCTAGTGGAACATGCTCTGGTGACCGGAGGGGCGGGTTTTATCGGTAGTCATCTGGTTGACCGTCTCCTTGGAGAAGGATTCAGAGTTACTGTAGTGGATAACTTTGACCCCTTCTATAATCCTGCTATCAAACGTAACAATATAAAATTGCACTTAAATAACGATAATTACCAGCTTATTGAAGCCAGTGTATGCTCTCTAAATGATATGCGCACGCAGCTTAGCAATAAATACGATGTGATCGTTCACCTTGTGGCTAAGGCAGGCGTGCGGCCCTCTATCCAGGACCCGGTCGGCTACCAGGAAGTTAATGTACAAGGAACGCAAAACCTTCTGGAGCTGGCTAAAGAGCTGGGCGTAAAACAGTTTATCTTTGCTTCAAGCAGTAGTGTGTATGGAATAAATCCCAATGAACCCTGGCATGAGGATAATCATGTGCTGCTTCCCATCAGCCCCTATGCCAGCACCAAGGTAAGCGGAGAACTTTTAGGGCATGTCTATAGTCACCTTTATGGAATCCGCTTCATCGCACTGCGCTTTTTCACCGTTTACGGCCCACGCCAGCGACCAGATCTGGCCATCCACAAGTTTGCCCGGTTGATACTCAAAGGCGAGCCCATCCCAATCTATGGGGATGGCAGCTCTAGACGGGATTATACCTATATAGACGATATTATCCGGGGAGTCTACTCAGCTATGGGATACCGGTCCACCCATTATGAGGTTATCAACCTGGGCAATAACCAGACAGTGGGCCTTATGGAGATGGTGCAGGCCCTGGAGGAAGTTCTAGGGGAAAAAGCCAGACTCGAGTTCCTGCCAATGCAGCCTGGGGATGTATCTCGAACCTATGCAGATGTGAGTAAGGCTAAGTCACTTTTAGGATACGAGCCAAGTACAGATTTTAAAACCGGACTGAAATATTTCGTGGAATGGCTTATAGATAAGGACCTATGCTACTAAAACGTAGCGCTATCTATCACAAGCTCTCTTACTAAGGGTTAACCTAAATCAAATAGGAGGTTAGTAATTGCAATTACCGCCTAATAAGAGCACACAAACTTCTTTAGCTACTGAAATGGCATCTCTTCCGGGGTTATCACTTCGCCGCAACTTTTCCTGGACTCTTGCTGGCAACGTGGTGTATGCCGGTTGTCAGTGGGCAATGCTTGTTATTCTTGCCAAACTTGGGAGCCCGGTGATGGTTGGCCAATTCGCGCTGGGGCTTGCTATCACTGCGCCGGTAGTCATGTTCTCCAATTTGCAACTGAGGGTCGTTCAGGCAACCGATGCCAGATACGAGTATCTTTTCAGTGACTACTTAGGATTAAGGATCATCACGACGGTGCTCGCACTTATAGTGATAATGGGAATCGCACTAGTGGCCGGATATCGCTGGGAAACAGCGATCGTCATCGTGGTAGTGGGCCTGGCAAAGGCATTTGAATCCATAAGCGATGTGTTCTATGGATTCCTTCAGCAGAATGAACGGATGGATCGCATTGCTAAATCGATGATGATCAAGGGCCCCCTGTCATTGGTGGCACTGGGTATTGGAATCTACCTAACAGGGAGCGTACTGTGGGGAGTCGTTGGACTGGCAATTGCCTGGGCGTTAATTCTGATCGGCTACGATGTTCATAGCGGTACGTTCATCATGCAAACCATAACTCAGGCGCCGAGGATTATAAAAAATAGAGTTGAGGGTCTAGCAACATTGCGGCCGCGATTGGAAATGGGGACATTGAGGAAGTTGGCATTGGTAGCCATGCCACTGGGCTTTGTAATGATGCTTATCTCGCTTAACACCAACATTCCCCGTTACTTTATCGAGCACTACTTCGGGGAACGGGAGCTCGGTATCTTTGCTGCCATGGCATACCTGATGGTAGCGGGGAATACCGTGGTAAGTGCGCTCGGACAATCTGCTACTCCACGGTTGGCAAAATATTATACATCAGGTAACAGTGCAGCATTCCGCGTCCTCCTTCTTAAACTGTTCGGTATCGGCACACTGCTTGGAGTAGTGGGCGTGCTGGTGGCGCTACTTGCTGGCCGGGAAATATTGACCCTTCTTTATAGGCCCGCGTATGCCGACCATACGGATGTATTCATATGGCTGATGATCGCAGCTGGGCTCTCCTATATCTCATTATTCTCGGGATCAGGGATGACAGCGGCAAGGCATTTTCGTATTCAATTTCCCTTACAGCTTTTCGTTGTTATTGTCATGGTGGGCGCTTCGATGATACTTATCCCGTCATATGGGATGCTCGGAGCTGCGTGGGCAACTTGCATCGCACTTGCCCTGCGACTTTCCCTAGAGAGTATGGTAATTACCCATGCCTTAAAAACAGTGAATATTAAAAAGCATGTCTATATACCAATGGGTTAGGTTTATGCTTCAAGGGGTTTTA
>JACUUO010000221.1 GCA_014859275.1 Actinomycetota bacterium
CGCTTTGACCTGCTCGGCTCCGGCTGGGTGGAGGTAAAGCATGGCATGGGTTGCCGGGGGCTGGAAGGTCATCGTTATGATATGGGCTCACCGGCGGAGGCAGATAAAGAAGGAAAATGGCTTAAGGGCCGGATCAACAAGGCTAATCTGGCGCAGTCTCAGCGTATATGGCGTTTAGTAGATGAGGGGTATACCCCCATCGACTGGCACCTTGATTTTAAATCCGGCTACCGCTGGCCCGAAGATAAATGGCATCTCAGTGCCCGGTATGCCCACAAGCCCGGCGTTGATATAAAGGTGCCATGGGAGCTTGCTCGCATGCAGCACCTTCACCAGCTGGCATGGGCCTACGCCCTCGCTAAGGCTGGCGATACGGATGAGCGGTCCGGCTTTGCATCCCCGCAGGCATACGTGCGAGAATTCCGCAACCAGGTGCTCGACTTTATCGCGACCAACCCGCCGCGCTTCGGGGCGAACTGGCTGTGCACCATGGATGCCGGCATCCGCGTAGCGAACTGGCTAATCGCCTACGACTTGCTGCAGGCGTACGGGGCAGAGTTTGACGCCAAGTTTAACGAGGTATTTACACGCAGCATCTACGAGCATGGCCTTCATATCATAAACAACCTTGAGTGGTCTGCGGAACTGAGAAGCAATCACTATTTATCTGATATAGTAGGCCTCTTGTTCGTGGCGGCATACCTGCCCCGAGCGCCCGAGGTTGACTCCTGGCTGGCGTTCGCAGTACAGGAGCTAGTTAATGAGATAGAGTCTCAGTTCGCTCCGGATGGGGGAAACTTCGAGGCTTCAACGAGCTATCACCGCCTCTCCGCTGAGCTTGTGGCGTATGCGGCGGCACTGGTGCTGGGTCTCCCCCGTGAGAAGCAGGCTGTGCTGAGGAAGTACGACCACGAGCTGCACCGGGTAACTCCCCTGCTTAGGCCAGCCCCACTTCCGCTCTACCTGTCGCCCAGCGGTGATCGCTTGGTGCCATTTTCGGCCTGGCACATGGAGCGGCTAGAGAGGATGGCCGAGTTTACGATGCATATTGCCCACGCGGGGGGTAACCATATACCACAAGTTGGTGATAACGATAGCGGTCGCTTTCTCAAGCTTATGCCTGCGTATAAACGGGCAACCGCGGCCGACGTCAAAGCCCGCTACCTCAATTTAGATGGGTATACTGCTGTATCCGATGATAGCACCTACTGGGTCGAGAACCATCTCGACCACCGCCACCTCGTTGCAGCCATCAACGGCCTCTTCGTCCGGGATGATTTCGCCGCATTTGCGGGCGAGCACCAGCTTGAGACCAATATCGTGCGCAACCTGTCCGGCGGGGTTCAGTTCCCATCATACCTGCGGCCTGGGGGAGCGTCTGCTGCTGAAAGGGCAAGAGTTAAAGCAGCGATGGACGGTACTCGCTCCACAGAGAGTACGACAATAAAGGCCCGAGGCAGTTATTTTTCAGAGGGTACGTTTGGTGGCAACGGCTTGCGTGAGGGGCTAAAGCTCTACGGGTACCCCGATTTTGGTTTATATATCTATCGCTCGAAACGCCTTTACCTGGCAGTGCGGTGTGGGCACATAGGGCAGAACGGCAACGGTGGCCATGCACACAACGACCAGCTCTCCATTGAAGTGAGCATCGACGGGTTCCCTCTCATCGTCGATCCTGGGACTTACCTGTACACGCCTGGCCCAGAGAAGCGGAACCTGTTTCGCTCTACCGCTATGCACAATACGCTGTCGCTTGTGGGCAAGGAGCAGAACGCGTGGCTGGACGGCGCGGGCGGCCTTTTCTTCATGTATGATCAAGCTAAAGCTACTACTACTGAATGTAATGAGCTTAGGTTCGCCGGTGAACACACCGGGTTTGGTGTGGCACACCGCCGGACTCTGGAGCTTTATGAGGCGTTTATCGGGGGCGTGGATGAGTGCGATGCTGCGGGAAAGACCAGCCTCTTCTTTCATCTGGCCCCGGGCGTGAAGGCTGAGCCATCCGAGCTTGCCGATGCGATAGATTTATACGTTAATGACTTGCAAGTGAGACTCCAGGGTGGACCAGGGGAGTGGACCATCCAGGAGGGTCTCTACTCACCTGCATATGGTGTGCTCGAGCAGAGCCAGGTGGTTCAATTAAAGGGCACTGCCGGGCGTATCGAGTGGAAAATCGAGCCCGTGGAGGCACGATGAAGCGAAAGAAGATACTGGTAGCCAGCGCGAATCACTGGACGTCGTCCTTCCAGGTGGGCACCCATCATTTGGCAAGGGGATTTGTTGAGGCCGGCTGGGACGTCGCGTTTATATCGGCCCCCATATCGCCCCTGCACCTCCTTGGGGGCATCAACCAGGAATTGTGCGAGCGCTTTGCCATTTACAGATCGAGTGGGTATTACGATCGAGGTGGGCACCTGTGGACATACGTGCCTGCGGCATTGCTCGCCCCGCACAACAAGCCGCTCCTGCGCACCAGGTGGGTGCATTGGCACTGGGCGAGCCTCACGTGGCCTAACGTAGTAAAAAAGGTCATTAGGGCTGGTTTTGGTGAGGTCGATCTCCTCTATTTTGATAGCATCCACCAGCTGTTCTGGCTTAACTACATCGCTCACAAGAAGTCCTTGCTCCGCGTGGCTGATAACAATGCCGGGTTTGAGCGGTCAACTCCGGCGGCGCGGGAGCTCGAGCGCGAGCTGGTCCAGTCAGTGGATGCCGTAATCTACACCGCAGAGCAATTAAAAGAGTATGTAGAAAGCATGAAGCCAAAGCGCATGCTTCACGTGCCGAATGGCGTCAACTTTAAGCATTTTGCAAATGGGCCCAGATCTCTGCCATCTGAATATAACGATATACCGAAGCCCATTGCCATATACGTGGGTGCGATAGATGTCTGGTTCGATTACGAGTTAGTGAACCAGGCCGCCCAGGAGCTACCGGAAGTATCGTTTGTGCTCATCGGCTCCG
>JACUUO010000222.1 GCA_014859275.1 Actinomycetota bacterium
TCCTAATCTGGGCGTCCAATCCCGATCTGACCAACGAACAGGTTCGCGAGATTCTGCAGACCACAGCCGAAGATCTAGGCTTGGCCGCCAATCAGCAAGGCCACGGCCTGGTGCGTGCCGACTTGGCGGTTACCGCCACCCACGCCGCCCAACCGCTGATCCACGTTTCGACTCATACTGAATCCGGTACGGTCGCCGATGGGGAAAACGGCCTTGCCTCAATTAAGTCTGTACTTCAACCGTACCGTCAACTACCTAAGGAGGATGTGAACTAATATGTTGACCTTTCGGCCCCGAGATCCTACCCCAAAAAAGTAATAGTGGATTTGGCAGACAACCGGGTACAGAGCTGACAACCTTGTGCCCATAGTATTGCAACCATAACCACTATTATAACTCTTAGGTTAAACCATGTTTTTTGTTCGTTTTCAACTTTGAAAAATTATGAGGGGGTTTTCTTATGAGAACTGTTAGCAAAAAGTTGAGTTTTTTACTCGTGTTTGCTTTAGTGGTTAGTATGTTGTTGCCAGGCACGGTTGCGTTTGCTGCTAATGCTAAATTAAACAATGCAGCTGAAGAAAAGGAAGGGCAACAGTCCCCTACCATGGTAGTGGAACACTTAGTTGATGCAATGAATAGCCAAAATTACCATGCCCAGATTAATCTCTGGATAAGACATGAGCAGGATATTTTAAGACAATTTCTTTTTAATGATTCGAATGCAAAAGCAAAAGGTCTAGGTCTTCATGGTATCAAAAATGCCAAACTCCTCGGCCTTAAACAACTACCTATTGAGGTCGGTAACCGTTATGGTGCGGATGCTACGGATTATATTAGTGAGTATGGTGACGCCTACCTTTTTTACGCTGCCTTTGATCTAAAGGTTAGAAAGGAAAGTCACTACTTCATGAACGGAGCTAACTACTTCCTAGTTCTGTTGGTTCCTGAAGGCGATCAGTGGAAAGTAGCACTGATGCCACAAGCTCCTGTGTATGAATTGAACCAAGACGGGTTTGGCTTTGCTGATGAAGCTGAAAAGAAGGCCATCAAACGACAGCAGCATCTTGAAAAAACCGGTGAGGTTATAAACGAGAATGAGATTGTTATCGAAGATCTATCCGCCTCGCCAGGACAACTCCGAGAGGAAAAGGGTGGTAAAGATACTGTTCGTATCTTTAAGGAAGATGCAAAGCTTGCACAGAGTGATGTCTCGATTGCTGCAACAAGTGAACATACCAAACCATCGACCATTCGAGTTTATCTTACGAATTCTACTAACTACAAGTTTTATGGTAGGTCTGCTCCTTTCTCTAAGAGCATTGACTTCTATTACTATACAAAGAACGTTCTCCCTAAGGAATGGGGTTATGACTCAACATATAAAGATAAATCGCTGCAAGCTGGAGCTATAGCTGTAAAAATGTATGGATGGTACCGTGTTTATCACCCAAAATGGCCGTCTCTTAATGCAGACGTTCAGGATAATACTAAGGATCAGACTTTTATAGTTACGTCTGAGAAGTCTCGTACAACTTCGGCGATTAATGCTGTTGGAGGAATTGGTGTCGATATTAAAAGTGGGTCATCTTATGTTTTATTTGAAGTGCATTACAAAGATGGTTATTATAGCGACGGCGGACGTTATGGGGGCTGGATGTGGCAACATGGAACGAGATATTGGGCAGATAAAGAGAAAGGCTACACTTTTATGTGCCATTGGTATTGGGATAAGTCAGGCACTGAACCAATACATTTCTTTTATTACTAGATACTGGTGCTATATAGAGTAGGAGAATAACTTTCTCCTACTCTATCAATTTTAAGGAGTGAGTAACCTTTGCGAATAAAAAGAATCGTAATATTAATATTATTTTCAATTATTCTGCATGGATGCGAGCCTTTAACTGAAAACCATAATTCTGATCAAAGGCAAGTTAAAGTAACTGAATTTGCTAACCAAAATTTAAACGAATTTAGCCCTATATTTTTTAAAGGGGAAACTGTTCTAGTACAGCAAAGGGAAGGGGTGCCGAAAACACTAATGGGGACGGCTTTGTATTCAAGCAACAACCTTAAAGAATATAACAAAATAACTTCATTCAAAAATCATTTTGGTCAATTTTATGCTAATCCACGCAATTCAGAAGAAGTCTTTTTTGTATCGGAAGTAGGTGAAGGGGGTACTGAACAGATTGTTTTTAAAAGTAGTGATCAAGGGGATACATGGCAGCAGGTTTATAATGATAGTGCAGACGACTTAACGTTAGCCAACTTAGTATTCCACCCTTCAAATACAGGTGAACTATTTCTAGTAAAAAATGATAAAATACAAGGCATTGAAATAATAAAAAGTAATGATTCCGGTATTCATTGGAGTAAGCTGTCAGCAACTAAACAGATTACTATGGCTTATCAACTTGTGATTGATGCCAAAAATTCCAAGCATTTTCTAATTGCTGCTGTAAATGGCCTATGGGAGAGTTTGGATGGGGGCTTTTCGTGGAAAGCAATTATCGGATCCGAATCTAAGATGGCTATTTTTGATCCTGTTGAAAATGATAAGGCGTATTTTATTACTATATATTCTAACGACGAAAGATGTATATATGAATTAGATAATGGAAAAATAAAAAGAATTAGCATTCCCAACGCGCTAGAATTGATAGATGGTGTGGGAATTGCTTATCAAACCAGTACAAATAAAATATTTACTATGGTTATCAGTTATAACGAAGAAGACTCTAACTATAATACTGCTATTTATCAGCTTAATGCTGACTCACTTACACCGATAACTCAAATCAAAAGCAAAGATAGAACACTGGAAGAGATATTTTTTGATAGTACGAACCCAAATGTTGTTTATATTTATAATTACAAAAGCATATATAAAGTAGATCTCTAATGCGAAAGGCTGCTCTCCCTGAGCACGGCAAAGTCTGCGGTACGCCCGGTGGATACCG
>JACUUO010000223.1 GCA_014859275.1 Actinomycetota bacterium
CTGTGGCTTCTGACCCTTCCATTCATAAAGGGTATCACCGCCCGGTTTGGCAGCATGCAATGGTTGCGTCTGATAGCGTCGACCATTTTCATCGACGTATCTATAAATTCGTTCAACATAATCTTGGTCATAAGGAAGCCATATTGTGTTCCATTGACGTTGATCAGTCTTGGAGTAGAAGAGAACCGTGTCGTGAATACGTCCATAATGTCGTGCTCCCTGAACAACGTCACTATGAGCAGATGCCCGTTTCCAGACGATCTCGTTAATGAACCCCGCTGGACCGAAAATGGAATCAAGCAAGATCTTTAGATAATGGCTCGCCGTGGGATCGCAGTGAAGGTAAAGGGATCCAGTCTGATTGAGCACCCGGCGAAGCTCCACCAACCGCGGCGCCATCATCGCCAGATACGCCATCATGTTGCTTTCGCCCAGAAGGGTGTAGAAAGCCTGGAGCGCGTTTCCTACTTCCCCGCCAGACGAGACAGTCTCGAAATATGTGCGCGCGGATTCCTGATCCCACTGCCAGGTGTCCTCGAACGCCTTGATCTGGCTGGCCGCCTTTTCGCCGTGCTCGGCGAAGAGGACGTTATAGGATGCATTGCTGTTGAAGGGAGGATCGAGGTAAACGAGATCTACGGATTCATCTTTAACATGCCGGCGCATGACCTCGAGGTTGTCGCCGTAGTAGAGGAGGTTGGTGGGCATCGGTTTCACTGAAACATGCCTCGGAAAGGAGGCATTTGATCAATGGTCAGCGCTTTCGCAGGAGCTTCGCATTCATGAACTCTGCCTTCCGTATCTTTAAAGAAGGCATTTATAAATAACAATTCATTTTCACGCTTGTTTCCGACATCTCCTATTAGCTCATACATTCCCCAAGCTCGCACCTCACAGCTTTCTCCCGGTTCTAAGCGAAAAGGGAATTTCCCATCGGACATTATGCCTGGAATATTGTTCGTTATCCTTCCAATGTGTATTGCTTGAAGTCGTCTGATTCTTAATGCTCTAAGAACATTTTGCAGACATGACAGGAAAATTTCTATCAAACGATTTTTTTTGAACCGGTTTACTTTGTGAAAGCCGACCTTATCCATAATACAAACTCTTTGTGGACTACGGTTTATTGCTTTTATTAAGAAGGTAGGCTGAATGAAGCTCTCATTTCCGCTAAACCCGATATAGGAATGGCGAGAGAGATCCTTTCGACATTCGACTTTTACATCCGATCGCCTAGAGCCCCATAAACGAAAGTAGAATAAATCTAGACCGCCTGTAACGGCGCCAAACAGAGCTGTTAAGGCAATAATATATTCAACCCAAGTAAATTCTTGCATGGGAAGGCAATTATAGCAGGGTGGGAAGAGGGGTCAATTATTCTACTACTCTGTAGCTGAATGGTTTGAAGAATAAGCCGTCGCTATTCATACGAACATAAAATGGGACGGGATGTCTCGAAAGTTCCCATAGACTATGCAGATACTTTAAGTATATTTTATCTTTGTGTTCAATATTCTGTTTCCTAAATCTAACGTGAATATATCCGATGTTGGCTTCAATCATTGCTTGTACTTTATACTTGTCGCCTCGCAGATCATCTTCGCTCGCCAAGATGTAGTTATGTTGCCCACAATATCTGATTATCTCGACGTCGCTTGCCGTTCTGAGTCCTACATTATTGATATGAATGAATGAACAACCAGCAGCCAAAAGCGTACCCAGATGCTGGGTTGAAATAGCGTCAAGCAGAATAGTTATGCCGTTTTCAGAAGCCGTTCTTCGAACCTCGTGGCTGCTTTTACCTGTTTTAAATCCAAATCATAATATTTCGCGATGCTATCTAGCGAATCACCAGCTTTGACCAAGTTGATGATATTTTTCGTACCAATCCTGGTGTCCTTGACAACTGGCTCACCAAAACGAATGTCTGGATCAAGCATTACCATCTTGTTGCCAGAAGGCGGAAACCATCTATGAGCGTATTCATCGCGAAATTCTATTTCTCGAAAGAATGGCTCGACTATGTGTTTCCAAACTCGATTATCTTCGTGTTTACCTGAAATTTGTCTATACTCATCATCTTCAAATAAGTAGACCTCTTTCCCATCAGTTCTTAGACGTTGAAACGCGAAAGGATGGACTATTTCTTTTTCGCGAGCAATTTTTTCGGCAACGGCACGTAGCTTCCTTGCTGGCAAACCTTCTTTAGTGAAGCGACCCATAAGGCAAAGCTCAATAAGCGTTAGAAATGAGATTGCCCTATCTCCATCTATCCTCGGTAAATCTGGATCAACTATCCCTAAATGTTCTCTGTATCCAAATACCCAGCGATTCACGGTTGCAAATTTTAGACCAGAATAGCGGGCGGCTTCAGAAACGGTATAGATGCCTTTTCCTAGAATTTTGCTTTCAGAAATCGGCATGGTGGGATCTCCTCTCGGAATTAATGCCTTTTTATACTATACAGGGGTCGTTCATTCCTGTCATTTTGTCACTTGGTGAGGACAGCAACCCATCCGCATCCGGGTTCGTTAGACTCTTCGAGAAAAAAACACCCCCGCCGAAGCGGGGCTTACCTCAAAGGGAGGCATCCTGCGGCGTGACTGCGGCCGCCGCAAGGGTTGGTACGTCCGGACGGAACGGTAGGCTGATGGTCGATGAGCCCCGCTCGCTGCATGGGGGGTATTTCACGTTTCTATAATGCATGGGGGTGTCAGAGATAGGCCGCCTCATTGTCGGTCGGAAAACCATCAGCTAGGTCATGGTTTTTCGCCTCAGAATCCATCTTCGGCCGCCGGCCGAACCTCACCTGCCAGAGCGGGCAGTCCATGCAGGGGCAAAGTCTGACCTCCTTAGGAGAGCCGGCGCAGCAATCCAGGCACTTGAGGCGAATTCGTTTCATCGGTGTCAGGTGTTTGGTCAGGCCGACGGCTCCTTTCGGTAGCT
>JACUUO010000002.1 GCA_014859275.1 Actinomycetota bacterium
TTTATAGCTTTTACTGCTTTTTTATCAGGGCTAAAGCCCTGAGCTACGATTCTTTCCTTCTCTTCTGGCTCCTGGATTCTATCTTCTGTCTTCTCCAGAGAGTATCAGGGCTAAAGCCCTTAAGCTACATTGGCTATTGGCTCTTGGCCATTGGCTAATCCCACATCTCTCTCCCACACCCTGCAGCACCGCAGCACTGCAGCACTGAGTAACTATTCCCACATCTCTTACCCACATCAACATTGGCACCTTGGCACTTTAAGACAGTACCCACATCTCTCTCCCACACCCTGCAGCACCGCAGCACTGGCTAACTGGATACCCATATCTTAGATTCCTGGTCACCTGGAAACCTGGCAACCAGGTCACCCGTTGCTGTCCCTACCCTTCGGCTTTTTTGATATCTCTAATCAACAGCTCTATCTCAGACATCAGTTCTTTAACCATATTTTTAGAGGATACTCTTCGTATTGCCTTTCCCTCCTTAAAGAGGATCCCCTCTTTTTTACCGCCAGCTATACCAATATCAGCCTCGCGTGCTTCTCCGGGGCCGTTCACGACACATCCCATTATAGCTATCTTAAGCGGCATCCTCACACTCATAAGACGTTTTTCGATCTCCTCAACCACTGGTATGACATCGATATCGCATCGCCCGCAAGTTGGGCACGATATAATTTCAGGACCATATGACCTTAGGCCCAGAGCCTGTAATATCTGAAAGGCCACCTGTATCTCGTGGACAGGATCTGCGGATAGAGAGACCCGTATCGTATCTCCGATACCATCGGCAAGAAGCACCCCTAGCCCCACCGATGATTTAACGGTCCCCGACATCAGGCTCCCTGATTCAGTTATTCCTAAATGTAATGGGTAATCGGTCTCCTTGGAAAGCATTCGATAGGCATTAATAGAATTAACAACAGAAGATGATTTTACCGATAGAACAATATCATGAAAGTTCGCTTCCTCGCAGAACCTTAAGTATTCCATGCAACTTTTTACGAGGGCAATAGAGGCATCTTTCTCCTTCTTGTGCTTGGGGTGGAGCGATCCCGAGTTTACCCCTATTCGAATCGCCGCACCCTTCTCTTTGGCTTTTTCAATAATGGCTCCGACTAAGTCAAGCTTCCCTATGTTCCCTGGGTTTATGCGTATCTTATCTGCACCGGCCTCAAGCGCATCAATCGCATATTCCCAATGGAAATGTATATCTGCGATAAGCGGTATATTGATCTCTTTCCTTATCGCCGGTATCGCCTCGGTTGCCTTGCTGTTCGGCACCGCAACCCTAACGAGCTCACAACCGACCGCCTCAAGCTGCTTTATCTGCTCAATCGTCGCCCCTATATCCTCGGTCTTTTTATTCGTCATCGATTGAACAGCGATAGGCATGCCGCCTCCGATTTCAAGACCGCCTATTCTTACTTGGCGAGTATTTATCGCCAAAACTATCCACCACCCGCACCTAACTTCGGTAGAAATATTCTACCGAGATCGGCTATTGTGATATAGAGCATAAGAAGCAGCAATAGCGCCATCCCAGCCGCATTAACCGCAAGTATCACCTTCTTGTTCAAAGATCTTCTCCCCACCGCCTCGATGCCCAGAATAGCAAGCCTACCACCGTCCAAGGGAGGTATTGGAAGTAGATTTAATAGACCTATATTTATACTGATAAGAGCAAGTATTTCTACATACCGCCAGAAATCTTGCTGCGCTATCTTTGCGGTCAAATCTACAATTCCCACTGGCCCACTTGATTTAGCAAGTATCCCGGTATCTTGCGTTATTACGTGATAGAGGGTAACTACCATAAACTTAGTCATGTTATAAGTAAGTATAGTCCCTCGATAGAGCGCTCTATGAATAGGCTCTCTCTTGTAAACCGGTTTAGCATCCTTGGACAACTCAACGCCTAAGAACCCTTTCCCATCCTTATCATTAAGCGTAGGCCTAAGTACAAGCGTGGCATTCCCGCGTTCTATGGTTATATCAACCTTTTCGCCGGGCTTGCCCCTTAGATGCGTAGTTAGTTCACTCCAGGTCTCTACCTTTTCGCCATCAATTTTTACTATCCTATCACCTGGCTTAAACCCGGTTGTTTGCGCCGGGCTTCCTTTGACAACCTTTCCTATAACCGGTTGAAAATCTTGCATTCCCTGTACTGATAATATTAATGCAACCAGAAGTATCGGAAATAATAGATTCATTGTCGGCCCGGCAACCATGATAAGCGCCTTTTTCCACCTAGGCTGGGCATCGTACTTTCTTTCCGGTGGCGTATTCTTATCTTCATCATCTTCTTCTACTTGCAACTCCGATTCGGTGCCCGCAAACCTTACGTATCCGCCAAACGGCACCATTGTCGAGCCATACTCGGTCTCCCCCCATTTAAACGAGAAAAGGCGCGGTCCCGGTAGCCCGAACATGAACTCCTTTATTTTAAGGCCCATCAACTTCCCCGCAATAAAATGGCCAAACTCATGAACGAATATTATCAAGCCAAGACCGAAAATCGCCAGAAGAATGAAAATTATGACTCACTCCTTTACAGCATAAACAGTATTTAAGATAGCTATTATCGGCGGATTTTCCAGGGCAATCATTAGCCTGCTTCTTACGCACAAGACTCAATTATCTTTGCGGCGCTTTCCCTTGCCCATCGCTCCACTTCCAGTAATATACCCAAATCAGTCTCATCCCCGCCTTTATGGGCCTCCAACACCCTTTCTATAACATGCGGGATACCTGTAAAACCGATGCGTCTACTTAGGAATGCTGCTACGGCTTCTTCGTTAGCGGCATTTAAAACCGCCGGATATGTTCTCCCTAATTTTGCAGCCTCATAGGCATATCCTAAACATGGAAAATTCTTGACGTCTGGCACTTCAAATGTTAGCTCTCCAACATCTATAAAATTTACTGGAGGTAGCGGTGATGAAAGCCGCTCGGGATACGATATCGCATACTGTATCGGTATCCTCATGTCAGTCCGGCCAAGATGAGCCTTTATAGATCCATCCTTGAACTCTACCATTGAGTGGATGATGCTCTGAGGATGTATCAGCACCTCGATCTTCTCGTATGGGATGTTGAAGAGCCAGTGCGCCTCTATAACTTCAAGACCCTTGTTCATTAACGTCGATGAATCTATGGTTATCTTCGGCCCCATCACCCATCTTGGATGCGCCAGCGCTTCCTCAACCGTTACTCCCTGCAATTGATTGAAGCTTCGACCTCTAAACGGCCCGCCCGATGCTGTGATTATGAGCTTATCGATCTCTTCTTCTTTTTCTCCCACAATGCACTGAAATAGTGCATTGTGCTCGCTATCCACCGGCAGTATCGTGGCATCGGTCTCTTCCCTGGTTTTGTTTACGATGGCACCGCCGGCCACCATTGATTCCTTGTTAGCTAGCGCAACTGTTTTACCAGCTTTGAGCGCCGAGAGTGTGGGCACTAAACCTACCGAACCAACGAGCGCATTTAACACGATATCCGCCTCTAGATGTGCTGCTAGCTCTTCAAGGCCCGTGCCTCCGGTCGTTATCTCGGTACCACCATGGCCCCTTTGCTTTAACTCTAATGCCTTTCTTCCATCGGAGACGACAACGACCTTCGGCTGCAGCTCTTTTATCTGCGCATCTACAGTTTCTATGCTTTTATTAGTGCTTAAGCCTATAACATTAAATCTATCCGGGTAGCGCTTTATGATATCGATAGCTTGTTTACCTATTGAGCCAGTGGATCCTAATATTACGATGTTTTTCAATATAACTACCTCTTTATCTACTATGTTATTAGCAACCAATAATAGTATCCCGCAACCGCGGTAAACATGATGCTGTCAAACCTATCTAGGAACCCACCATGGCCGGGTATCAGCACCCCAGTATCTTTAACCCTCATTTCACGCTTTATGCGTGATTCCACCAAATCTCCGATAGGTGCAATCAATCCTATGACAAGACCCATCATGACGCCTTCAAGTGATGCTACAAGGATTCCTTGTTCGGCAGCAAACGGAAGCCATGGCAAAACAAATAATATCCCCAGCAGTACGGCTGGCGAGATAAGTCCTGCTATGCTGCCCTCAATCGTTTTATTGGCGCTTATCGCCGGCGCTAGTTTTCTTCTACCGATGGTACTTCCAAATACATACGCCGATATATCGCTGATCCAAGTCCCGATAAAGACAAGCAGCACACCGATAAGTCCTGATCTTAGATCATAAAGCAAAACCATATGGCTTAAAGTAAAAGCTATATAAGCAAGGCCTACCAGTGTTAGGCCAGTATCGATCATACTTCCCTCGGTAAAGGTCTGCCACACTAAAGCCACAATTACCGATATCGCCAGAACAAAAACCACTCCCGGTATGCCCCCGGTGAGGGCCCCAACAACCACTACAACCCCACCTAATATACCGATGACGATATTCGGTTTTAATTCTCTTAACATAAGCATCGAATAGAATTCGTCCATGCCTATTACTACAATTACGGCTACTAGAAATGCAAAGAAGTACCTTCCTAATAGCAAGGACGCGATAATAACTGGACCTATGATGAGCGCGCTTATAATTCTTTCTCTAAGCATCCTTGACTCCTGCTTGCTACCATTAATCCTCGTTCAGCCCGCCATACCTTCGTTCACGCTTTTTAAAATCGGCAATTGCCTGTAAAAAATCGCTTTTAGTAAAATCTGGCCAAAACTTTCTGGTTATCCATATCTCCGTGTATGCTATCTGCCAGAGGAGAAAGTTACTTATCCTCAGCTCCCCGCTCGTTCTGATGAGTAGCTCAGGATCGGGTATATCTGAAGTATACATGTACCGGGAGAATATTTCCTCATTAAAATTCGCGCTCTCCCTTCCTTCTCTTATCGCATCACAAATTGCTCTTGCTGCATCTAATATCTCTACCCTGCCACTGTAGTTTAATGCTATGTTCAGGTTTAACGTCTGGTTGTCTTTCGTTCTCTCTATAGCCTCCAAAAACGCATTCCTTGTGCTCTCTGGAAGCTCTTCCAATCTTCCGATAACCCTTATCCTGACTCCACGCTCATCAAGCTCATCGATCTCCTTTGCAAGCTGCTCTTCAAATAAGCGCATCAAAAAGGATACTTCTCTTTTTGGCCTTTTCCAATTTTCAGTCGAAAAGCTATAGAGGGTTAAATATTCGACGCCTACTTGTGTGGCTATTTCAACCACCGGTCTGATAGCCCTTACCCCCGCCCTGTGTCCGGCCGATCGTGGAAGCTTTCTCTCCCTTGCCCATCTTCCGTTACCATCCATTATAATGGCGACGTGTTTTGGGACCCCTTCTTTTTTAATTTCTTCTATAGAAAAGTCTTCGCCTGGCATCTCTACCTTTCTGCGAAGACCCAATTCATCTTTCTGCAATTCAAATTAACCTCTTAATGCCTAGATTCTAAATTATACTTCCATTATCTCTTGTTCTTTTCTCTGTAGAAGTCCATCTATTTCCTTCACGTATTTATCCGTTAATTCGTTAACTCTTTTCTCTGCGCGCTTTTCTTCATCCTCAGAAATTAGCTTTTCTTTTTCAAGGCTCCCAAGATCATCACGAGCACCATGACGGATATTTCTTACGGCAACCTTTCCTTCTTCTGACATCTTTTTTACTAATTTTACAAAATCTTTGCGCCTCTCTTCACTTAGTGGTGGAAACGGTAAGCGAATTACGTTACCATCATTTGATGGCGTTACGCCCAATTCGGATGTCATTATCGCCTTCTCGATCGCAGATATTGCCGATTTATCCCATGGTTGAATTATTGCAAGCTGCGCTTCCGGAGTGCTTATGCTAGCCATCTGCTTCAGCGGTGTCTTTGTTCCGTAATAATCTACCATTATCCTATCGAATAGCGCTGCTGAAGCACGGCCTGTTCTAACACCCGCTAACTCACTTTTAACCACTGTTACCGCCTTTTTCATTTTTTCTTCAGCTTCTGATAACACATCTTGGACCATGCTATCTTCCCCCTTGTACAATAGTTCCTATATCTTCACCCATCAGAACTTTTTTGATGTTGTTCCGCTTGTTTATATTAAAAACGATTACGGGGATATTGTTATCCATGCAGAGGGAAATTGCAGTTGCATCCATTACCTTCAGCCCTTTATTTAAAACATCTATGTAGCTTAAATGCGAAAATCTCTTTGCATTCGGATTCTTTTCAGGATCTGAGTCATATACCCCATCAACCCTTGTTGCTTTAAGGATTGCCTTAGCTCCAATCTCAAGCGCCCTTAAAGCAGCAGCAGTATCAGTACTAAAATATGGATTTCCAGTCCCTGCGGCAAATATTACAGCCCGCCCCTTCTCAAGGTGGCGTATTGCTCGCCTTCGTATATATGGCTCAGCGACCTCTTGCATAGTTATGGCCGACTGAACCCGTGTATATACTCCTTCCTTCTCCATCGCCTCCTGCAGAGCTAAGGCATTCATCACAGTAGCAAGCATGCCAACATAATCTGCAGTCGCTCTGTCCATCCCCCTCGCACTCGCTTCGAGACCCCGGAAAATATTTCCACCGCCCACAACTATCGCTAATTCAATATGATCATCATAGAGTTGCTTCAACTGCTGAGCTATCGAGAGCATTACCGCAGGATTAATACCGTATCCACCGGCTCCGGCAAGTGCCTGGCCGCTAAGTTTTAAAAGCACTCTTTTATATTTATAGTTAGCCATATTCCTGCTCTCTCTTTTATTATTCCCTTGCTATTTTCTAGCACTCCATCACGCATTGTCAGCTGTTAGCATGTGGGTATGAAACGAGGGTATTCACCTCCACCGCCCCTAAATTTGTCTTATACTCATTTATATCACTATAAATATTTCTATTGCGCTTCGCCAAGCTCATAGCGGGTAAACCGCCTGACTCCGATGTTCTCTCCAAGCTTGGCGGCCACCTCACCTAGATAATCCTTTATCGTTATATCAGGACTCTTAACAAACGATTGCTCCATAAGGGCTACCTGTTGATAATACTTCTCAAGCCGACCTGCAGCAATCTTATCGATCACATTATCCGGTTTTCCTTCCGCTACTCCCTGTGCACGGTAGATCTCAAGCTCTTTTTCTACAACCGAATTAGGAACATCATCCCTCGATACATACATTGGATTACCAGCGGCTATCTGGAGGGCCACATCGTGTGCAAACTGCTTGAAATCCTCGCTCCTGGCGACAAAATCCGTCTCGCTGTTTACTTCTACAAGTACACCGATTTTCCCTCCCGCATGAATATACGAATCGATAACGCCCTCTTTTGCCTCTCTTCCTGCCCTTTTGGTTAATGTTACAAGACCCTTTCGCCGCAAAATATCAGTCGCACCCACAATATCGCCATTTGCTTCTTGAAGCGCCCTCTTACAATCCATCATCCCGCAGCCCGTTAGTTTTCTAAGCTCATTAACTGCAGCCGCCGTGATTTCCATGCTGAAACCTCCCCAATATTATAAGATAACCCATTTCGACGCTCAGTTACCCGCTTCCATGTACATGAAAACGGGTAACCGATCTCCCATCATGCCGGCGATATCCGGCACTTAATTTCCTACCTCACTAGGCTTCATATTTTTCAGCTTCCTGAGCAACTGCCGCCTCTTCAGCCTCTTTACTTGCTGCTGGGGTTTCGGTTACGTGAATGCTTAGAGTCTCCACCTTTTCTTCCTCGGGAGCCACTTCTGCCTTTTCTTCAACCCCCAATTCAGCCTGCCAAGCCTCACGGCCTTCAAGTGCCGCATCAGCAATGACCTTGGTGATCAAAGTTACAGCGCGGATAGCATCATCGTTGCCCGGAATTACGTAATCAATCTCATCGGGGTCGCAATTTGTATCAACAATGGCAACGATCGGTACCTCTAGGCGACGCGCCTCTTGAACAGCGATTCTCTCCTTCCTTGGATCGATTATGAATACCGCTCCAGGAAGTCTTTCCATATTCCTTATTCCACCAAGGTTTCTTTCAAGCTTCGCCCTTTCCGTCTCAAGCTTGAGAAGCTCTTTTTTTGGTAGATGGCCTGGCCTCTCCACACCAATAGCCTCGAGTGTTTCAAGTCTTCTTACCCGGCTATGGATTGTCTTAAAGTTCGTGAGCATTCCGCCGAGCCAGCGATAGTTTACATACGGCATACCACACCTTGTGGCTTCTTCCCTCACGGCCTCCTGGGCTTGTTTCTTAGTTCCCACAAAGAGAATTTGCTCACCATTTCCAGCAACATCCCTCACAAATGCATAAGCCTTCTCAAGCAGCTCAAGGGTTTTCTGGAGATCGATAATGTAGATACCGTTTCTCTCGGTGAAGATGTAGGGTTTCATTTTCGGGTTCCACCGACGGGTCTGATGCCCGAAGTGAACGCCCGCCTCCAAAAGGTGCTTCATGGAAACAACCGCCATAGTCGCACCTCCTTCCTCTGGTTTTTCCTCCGCTATTCTCACCTTCTGTTCGACCATTAGGCACCAGAACAGAATCCAACAGCGTGTGTAATCTTATATAATCTATCATAGACCGCGTATCTAGGCAAGCAGTACAGCGGAAACTATTCACCATTATCCAAAACCGCAAGTAGATCGAGTGCCATTTTGCAGTCCCCTTTACTATTGCCCTGGTAATGCGATTGAGCTTTGGATAATGGTGAATAAATACGTACAGCGTCACAAGTGACGCAGTACTAGAGAGTAGAAAGTAGTTTAACCGTCGAGATGCATTATCTGGGCGCTTCGCATTTTCGATTTTAGCCTTATCACCGCCTTTGTGTGCAGCTGTGAGACCCTGGACTCAGTTACACCCAGTATATCACCTATCTCCCTTAAGGTAAGCCCATCATAGTAGTAGAGAGCGATGACAATCTGCTCTCTTTCCGGCAGCTTTTGGATCGCATCTGCCAGTATAGTCTTCATCTCTTCGAATTCAAAGCTTACTGCGGGGTCTGGGCTTGTGGTATCTTCGATACTATCGATAAGGCTAACTTTGTCATCCTTGTCTCCTACACTCCAAAGCTCCTCTAGGGCAAGCATTGACGTATAGCTTAGCTGGCTCAAGAGTTCATGATGCTCCTCAACGCTCATGCCCATCGCCGTAGCAACCTCATTATCCGTTGGTGGCCTCTTTAAATTGTTCTCCAGTTCGTAATAGATGCGCTCAAGCTCTCTTGCACGATGCCGAACCGACCGCGGGACCCAATCCAGCGCCCGAAGCTCGTCAATAATGGCACCTTTTATTCGATTTATTGCGTAGGTTTCGAATTTTATATCCCGCGTGGTATCGTACTTCTCTATCGCGTCTATGAGTCCGAAAATACCGTAACTAACGAGATCACCTTGATCGATATTCTGCGGGAGATTAGCAGATATTCGCCCGGCAATGTACTTTACCAACGGTGAGTAATGAAGGATTAACCTATCTTTGGAATCCTGGCAACCGCCTGATTTATAGCTATGCCAAAGCATACCTATATCGGTTTCGCTTCGTGTTTCCAACTGGGCCTCCGCAAACCAGCACGTGATAATACTACTAGGCTCTTGGGTGCGAGCGCATATAAGTATCTTTAAGTCTTGCCTTGCTTAAATGAGTATAAACTTGTGTAGATGATAAATCAACGTGCCCCAGCAATTCTTGTATGTATCTTAATTCAGCGCCCGCTTCAAGCAGGTGTGTAGCAAAAGTATGACGTATCGTATGGGGCGTAATACCACTGCTTAAGCCCACCGTTCTGATGTATTTTGCCATTATATATCGTACCCCGTAAGTTGTTAGTCTTTCGCCCTTATAATTTAAGAATAGTGCTGTCGTTGCTCCTTTCCCTTGTTCTCTACTCTCTACGAGAACCTTTCTACCGTCCCTTATATACTCTCGTATTACATCAGCCGCTGGCTTGTGAATCGGCACAACCCTTTCTTTTCTTCCTTTACCGAATACCTTAACCTCAAAAGTACTATAATCTATACTATCAAGGTCAAGATCTACTAGTTCACCAACGCGTATTCCGGTGGCATAGAGCACCTCAAGTATAGCCTTGTCCCTTAGTCCTTGCGGTGATGATACATCCGGTGCTGATAAAAGTTCCTCTAGTGTATTTTCCTTTAGGAATTTGGGTAACTTTTTCTCTAGTTTTGGCGCAGACACGATATCGACCGGATTTTTTTCCATACCGACCTTTTTCTGCAGAAATCCGTAGAACGCTCTTATTGAAGATAACTTCCTCGCAATGCTCTTCCTGCTATATTTATTTTGCTGGAGATACCCGAGATAACTTCTTATCAGTCGATAATCTATATCTTCAAATAATACCCCACGCTTTTTAATATAAGCGAAGAACTGGGCTACATCACGAGCGTATCCGTCGAATGAGTTCTTCGACAGATTTCTCTCAGCGGATAAATAATTCACGAACTTAGCTAAGGCATCTTCCATCAATTGTCCCATGATCATTGCTGTGTCTAATGCTCTTATTATTTAACCTTTGGATTGGTTATTCCTTCCTTTTTGCGACGTTCTTGCCTTCTCTTTAACTAGCCTTTCACTTATCGCTCCTATATCGACTTTTACTCTCACATTTTCAGCTACTTGCAGTGTTACAATATCTTCTCGTATATCTTTAACCTTACCGTATAGACCCCCTATAGTTAAAACTTCATCGTTAACTCTGAGGCTTTCTATAAGCATCCGTCTTTCATTAGCCCTCCTCTGCTGAGGCCTGACTATGAGAAAATAATAGATCGCTATAAAGGCGACGACATAAAACAATAATAGTATCTGACTGCTTGTCACATTATCAACTCCTTTATTATCGCTCCTAATAACTGTGGACGCAACACGTTCCACTTCGACTATCTTTACCTAGAGGAAGCTTCCTTTAAATATTTACCTTACCTAAACCAAGCCGAACTCCTTTTCATGCTTGGTTAGATAAGCGTCCCTGAATTCTACAAATCTATCCTCTAAAATCGCCTCTCTTGCCCCCCGCATAACATCTATGAGATAGGCGAGGTTGTGCCATGTCAACAATCTTGATCCAAGAATCTCATTAGATTGTACCAGATGCCGTATATAAGCTCGTGTATAGTTACCACACACGTAACAATCATGCCCAGGGTCTAATGGAGAAAAATCTCTTGCATACTTTGCATTTCTTATATTTACCTTACCAACCGTGGTTAAAGCTAGGCCATTTCTTGCAATTCGCGTTGGCAGAACGCAATCAAACATATCCACCCCTAGCGAAACCGACTCGATAAGGCTTGTGGGGTTTCCTAGGCCCATTACATACCGAGGCCTAGAATTCGGCAAAACCGGCACGGTATAGTCCAATACCTCAAACATTACTGAATGGGGCTCCCCGACGCTAAGCCCCCCGATCGCATAACCGGGAAAATCCAGCTCTACAGTGAGTTCAGCGCTCATCTTTCGTAAATCTTCGTATGTTCCACCTTGAACTACGCCGAAGAGCGCCTGATCTGTTTTTTGCGAGTTCTTGCAGCGCTTAGCCCACTCAAAAGTTCGCCTGACTGCCGCCTCAGCATATTCCTTCTCCACCGGGTAACCAGTCGGCTCATCCAGAACCATTATTATATCCGCGCCGATCGCTTCCTCAATCTCTATTACTTTCTCTGGTGTAAAAAAATGCGTCGAACCGTCAATCACCGACCGGAACTCTACCCCGTCTTCGGTAACTTCTCTCATCTCACTCAAGCTGAATACCTGAAATCCGCCGCTGTCGGTAAGTATCGGCCCATCCCAGTGCATGAATTCATGCAGCCCGCCAGCTTCCTTTATTAAATCGTGTCCAGGCCGCAGGTATAGATGGTAGGCATTGGATAATATAATCCGCACATCGATCTTTTTTAGCTCCTCAGCTGTCATCGTTTTTACAGTTGCCTTAGTGCCGACCGGCATAAAGACCGGCGTCTCTATCTTGCCATGGGGTGTTTTTAAGATGCCAGCACGTGCCCTTGTGTGTTTGTCCTTGTGAATTATTTTGAACTCGACCATTGTGAATCATTCCTGTTAATAGTCAGGGCCAAGGGCCAAGGGCCAAGAAGAATTGTACCTTACTTTCTACTTTATGTTGTCAATACCTGATTAAATAATTTATAGCTTTTTACTGCTTTTTTATCAGGGCTAAAGCCCTGAGCTACGATTCTGTTTTTTCTTCTGGCTCCTGGATTCTATCTTCTGTCTTCTCTCCAGTATCAGGGCTAAAGCCCTTAAGCCACATTGGCCAGTGGCTCTTGGCCATTGGCTAATTCTCCTCATCTTCTACCCACACCCCACAGCACTATCGAAGATCGCCCGATGAATCGGGCAACTACGTGTTATGCAGTGTGAGAGATCGCCCGATGAATCGGGCAACTACGGGTAATTATTGACACTGCAGCACTGGCTAACTATTCCCACACTTCTTACCCACGTCCCTGGACCCTGGTCCCTGGTCCCTGAACCCTGGACCCCTAGTCATCCATTCACCGAACTACAATATCATCATCGCATCCCCGAAACTATAAAATCTGTACTTCTCCTTTATCGCCTCTTTATATGCCTTAAGAATCACCTCTCTTCCAGCGAATGCAGTAATCATTATAAGAAGGGTAGATTTTGGAAGATGGAAGTTAGTAACTATCGCATCGATTATGTTGAATTTGAAGCCAGGATATATAAATAGCTTTGTGCTACTCGTGCCCGGCCTTACACTACCCGACTCTCCAGCGGTCTCCAGCACCCTTACAGAGGTTGTGCCTACCGCAATAACCCGATTGCCCCTCTCTCTTGCTTCGTTTATAACAGCTGCGGCATCTGGTGATACGCTATATATCTCGCTATGCATCTCATGGTCTTCTACATTTTCTTCTCTTACTGGTCTGAAGGTATCTATTCCAACCCTTAAGGTTACCGCAGTAACGATGACGCCTTTTTTCTCAAGCTTCAACATCAATTCGGGGGTAAAATGAAGGCCCGCAGTTGGAGCTGCAACTGAACCCCAATCCCTTGCATATATAGTCTGATAGCGGTCAATCCTCTTCAATGGTTTTTCGATATAAGGCGGAAGCGGAACTTCTCCTAACCCTTCGATAATACTATTGAAATCCCCTTCGTAGGTGAAAGATACCAGCCGCTCGCCCCCGGTCAGTCTCTTTTCTATCTTTGCCGTAAGCCTTCCACCACTGAAAATGACTTGCGTCCCTGGCCTCAATCTTCTTCCCGGTTTTACAAGCGCTTCCCACAGATCCTTATCCACTTCGGCGAGTAAGAATATCTCAACTTGGCCGCCGGTAACAGCCTTTTTACCTTTCAGCCTTGCCGGGATTACTTTCGTATCGTTAATAACCAGGCAATCCCCTGGGTGTAAGTACTCTTCAATATCCCTAAAAATCCTGTGCTCAATCGCCCCACTTTTCTTATAGACGATCATGAGCCGCGAGGAATCTCGCGGCTCAACTGGATCTTGAGCTATTAGCTCTTTTGGTAATTTATAGTCAAACTCTGCTGTCTTCATTGTCTGTTACCGCCTTAACAGCCATAGAACCACATTTATAATAATCGTTAGAACTACGCTGATAAGAATGAATGTCGCGATAGGAAAAAAGATTCGCCATCCATCACGCTTTATAAGGATATCGCCTGGTAGTTTTGATAACCCTAGGCCTTTTCCAATAAGGAAAATGAAGGCCCCGGTTACTGCTATAACAATAGCGATTATAATTAAAAGCCTACCCAGTTGTTCCAAACTCATGCTCTCTATCCACCACGCCATCCACCGCTTTTTTCAGCTTTCTCGAGTATCTTTCCATCTCGCTAAAGACGCAACCGCAGTACGGCTGCCGGTACATCTCAAGCTCCTTAGCCCTGTCTTGACCCGACCTGAAGCCGGGCCTAAAGTCCCAGTATTTGAACTCTACACTGCATTTATTCCCGGCCTCCGTCCCAATCATTTCTATAAGGTCATGTTTCTGATATGGGCTAACCGAAAGCGTCGTAGAAAATAGGTCGTACCCCTTCTCGGCGGCAAACTCGGCCGCTTCCTTCAGCCTTATACTATAGCATATTCTACACCTGTCGCTCTCAGTGCCAGCAACCTGCCTAAAGTATTCCTCAGGCTTGTAATCCCCTACTCTCAGGTCAACACCTGCACCTTTACAATACCCAGCAAGGGCCTCCACCCGCCGCACATACTCCATGGAGGGGTGTATGTTTGGATTAAAATAAAAGCTTGTTACATTATACCTTTCCTTGAGCAAGCTATGCGGGTAGATGAAGCACGGCCCGCAGCACGTATGCAACAGAAGATTTTTCATGTATATCACCTATTTTATTTTACCTCTACCTTTGGAATATATGTGTTAATAAATCAGGATGATACACTTATATCACAGGGAGACCGCAGTGATCGAGCCAGAACAAGGATACGCCTACTGGGTGGGTGACTACATCCCTTCAGCAGGTCTTTCAATTAATTCATACCTCATAGTAGATGATTACCCTACACTGATTAATACCGGCGCCCCAATAACAATCGATACTCTCATAAATAAAGTGGAATCGGTCATCAAGCTAACTAACATAGAGTATATTGTATTGACCAATGCTGACATAGCATATGCAGGAGGCTTACCCCGCCTGCTGGAGATAGCCCCACAGGCAAGGGTTATTGCAAGCGCACACGAAGCGATGAGGCTTGGGTTATATGGGATATATATACAGCCACTGCTGATCCAGGATGGCGATATGCTCAACATAGGTAAGGCCACGTTGCAGTTTTATTCCGCACCCTTTATCGGCTCACCAGGCTCGGTGTTCATATTTGATGCGACCTCTGGGATTTTGTTTTCCGGCGAGGCGTTCTCAACAACCGTATCGGCATGGCAGATTCTTACCGAGGAGGACATGACTGAACTGCTCCAGGCTTATTTCAATGTTAACATCGGTGATTCCGCAACTGCTCGCGACGCCATCTCGCGGTTGAAGATGCTGGATATTAAGCTTTTGGCGCCAGGGCATGGACCGATGATGAGAAGGCATATCGATAGATATATAGGTACTCTGAGTGGTGGATATGCCGAGGCGGCATAAATCTGCACTAAGTTCGCTTTAGTAGCATGCTACTCGACCATCCAGCTAAGTAGCGCCTCAACCTCATCAACGCCTTTGACCACATAATCCGCCTCTTCTTCAACTTGAGGCGGACTCTCATCCGAAGCTACGCCCACGGATATCGCCCTTAACTTGCCTTCATTCTGCAAGGTTCGCAACGCGCCGAATGCATCGATATCTGTTATGTCATCACCGAGGTATACCACATTGTCTATACCCCTGCTCACCGTGATGACCGTTATCGCATCACCCTTATTAATTGGCAGGTCTGGCTTCAATTCGATAACGTATCTTCCATCAAGCCTGCGTAAAGGATATTCAGCAATTAGGGGCTTAATTATCTTCTCTATCAATCCTCTCGCCCCCTCTTTATCCTTCACCGATCGATAATGCAGGGCTACCCCTAATTTCTTCTTCTCTACAAGAATATCGGTTCCTTTAAACGACCCGCTAAGGTCTGTTTCAAGACTGGCCGTGAGCCCGAAGAAATTAAAGGCCTCGGGTGCGTAGAACTGCTTTCCATTCTCTATCCATTCCAGTCCATGGTTCCCAATATAGGCTATGTTATCGATATCGACAATCTTTTTAGCTTCGCTTGAGTCCCTTCCGCTAATAATTCCAACAATTCCATATTTTTCTGCAAGCCGTCTCAATACACCCCGCATACCAAGAGTTATTGTCGCATTAGCCGGGGTTCGGGCGATCTTGCTTAGCGTTCCGTCTAAATCACTAAACATACCGGTATTTCCCGGATCGTCCTTTAATGGCTTCAGCGCGTTGTAGAGATCATTTAACGTATAAACATCGCTCATCGTTGCTCTAAGATCTTCCTGTAGTTTTTCTCATATCCGTCCGCCATCTTCTCCGGGCTGAAGTTTGCCAGCACATAGTCCCTACAAGCCCTCGGATCGATATCAGATACCATCTTTACCGCTTCGACCATCTCGTTTAACGTATCCACTACATATCCGACCTTGCCGTGCTCAACCACTTCTGGTGACGACCCATTCCTAAGCGCAACAACCGGCGTTCCGCAGGCCATGGCCTCCGCCATAACTAAACCGAACGGTTCAGGCCACTGTATTGGAAAGATGAAACACTTTGCTTTTTTAAGAAGTCTGCGCTTCTCGATTTCTCCGAGCTCACCTTTGAAGATTATCTGCTTACCATCCACTTCCGGTTCAACCTGAGTTTTAAAATATTCCATATCTGGTGGATCTATTTTTCCAACCAGTACGAGTTTTTCTCCTAACTCCCTTGCAACCTTTATAGCCAGGTGAGTGCCCTTATTGGGGTTTACCCTACTAATTAATACCAGGTAATTCTCTTTGTCTTCTGAGTATTCATAATTGTAGACATCTATAGCGTTGTAGACGGTGTCCACGTAGTTTAACACCTGCAGGCAGTTCTTCTGATACTTGCTAATCGCATTAAAGTAACATGCGTCCTTGAAGTGTGAATAAAATGCAATCGTATCAACGGTAAACGGGCCATGAAGCGTGTGAAGCATCGGTGTTTTAATTGTATGGGAGAACGCTACACCTTGATATCCACTGTGGTCATGGACTATATCGTACTTATGCGCTATTTTAAAAGACTCACTTACCTGCATCGAATCATATATGACCATTCCCAGTTTTGAGGTCTGGCCTTCTTTGAATAAGTATTTCAAATTTGCCTTGGTGGTAGAATCGCCCGTTGCAAAAAGAGTAACGTCATGACCTCTACTTGCCAGCTCATCTGCTAGAAGGCTAACTACCCACTCTATGCCTCCATAGCCAAGGGGTGGAACCCTAATCCATGGTGGTGAAACCAACAATATTCTCATTCAATCTCTCTCCCGTATGCTAACCTTCCCAATCGAACTTTCGCATAAACTCATATTAACGCAATTGAGAGCAGGCGGTAATGTGCTATTCGACCTTCCAAGCAATCCCGCGCATCTCCTCTGCGGCGCCCCTCGACATTAGCTCCGATACGCACGCGAACGGATTTTTATTTTCATACAACACCTCGGCTACATTCTCGGTGATCGGCATATCTACCCCGTAATTGCTGGCCAAATTTGCAACCGCGCTCGCAGTTTTTATGCCCTCGGCTACCATTTTCATCTCAGCATTAATCTGCTCGATAACCATGCCCCTTCCAAGCATCTCGCCAACCGCCCTGTTCCGGCTGTATTTACTCATGCATGTGACGACAAGGTCTCCTACCCCCGCTAGGCCGGCAAATGTCCTTACATCCGCTCCCATCGCCACGCCTAGCCTGATCATTTCAGCAAGCCCTCTCGTTAATAGCGATGCCTTCGTGTTGTCGCCATATCCGAGCCCATCCGAAATGCCTGCTGCTATTGCAATTACGTTCTTTATTGCACCACCTAGCTCTACCCCAATCAAATCGGGGTTTGTATATACCCTGAAATAAGGGGTTATGAAAACACTTTGTAATTCTAGAGCAACGCTCTGGCTAGAGCTGGATATTACGGTTGCCGATGGTATATTTCTACTTACTTCTTCTGCATGGTTTGGCCCAGATAGAATGGCAATCCGGTTCTTCATTTTAGGATGTAATTCCTCCCTTATCACCTCTGACATCCTTTGAAGAGTGCTCTCTTCTACGCCTTTTACCAGGCTCACTATCACCATATTGCCCCGAAGAATACTTCTTACGTTGGATACTATCCCTCTTAATGCATGTGATGGTGTTGCCATAACCACTATCTCTGCAGGCTTAATTGCCTCTTCCAGGTCTGCGATTGCAACCACGTCAGGATGGATATCTATATCCACCAGGTACTTCGGGTGACGTCTTGTTGTGTTGATGATTTCAACCGCTGAAGAATCCCTCGCCCAAAGCTTGACGCTATGACCCTTATTGGCTAGAAGGTTGGCTACCGCTGTTCCCCAACTCCCGGCTCCGATAACTGCTATCTTTTTCAGTTTAATCCTCCTCCAGGCTTACTCTCTCTCCTACCTTCAACTCTTCCCCAGCTATTAACCGCGATATGTTAGACCTGTGCCTGTAAACAATCACTATAGCAACCGCTATAGAAAAAACGACATACACTATATTCGGATGGAGTACGTAAACCAGCACCGGCAGCACTACGGCAGCTATTATTGAGGCGAGAGAAACGTACCTCGTTAAGGCAACTATTAATACCCATATACCGATTAAAATAGGCGCTACCCACGGCCAGAGGGCTATAATTAACCCTAACGCAGTGGCTATCCCCTTGCCGCCGGAAAAGCCCAGAAATATTGAGTAGCTATGACCGATAATCCCAGCTAAGCCGACGATTACGCTCACTATCGGTACTATATCTGGGTTGCCTCCAAGCACCGCCTTTACAGCCAATACAGGGATTAGACTTTTCGATAAATCGGCGGCCAGCACGGCCAAACCTGCAGTTGCACCAAGGGTTCTATAGCAATTTGTCGCCCCTATGTTACCACTACCGAACTTCCTTATATCGATGCGATAGAATACTCTGCCAATAACTAGACCAAACGGTATTGACCCCAGTATGTATGCCAATGCTGTAAATGCTAGTGCAGTATATATCAATTTCGGCTCCCGATATTGGTATTAACTGAGAGTCTATAATCGATAATCGGATACTTTAAAGATCATCGATTGATGCCTATTTCATTTTATCTATACTTACTTCTAAAGTGTATATTTATCGGGCATCCAGTAAACCCAAAAGTCTTCCTAATCTGGTTTTCAATATATCGCTCGTAGGATTGGGTTACAAGCTGTGGGTGATTGACGAAGAATACAAAGGTCGGCGGTCTGCTTCCTGTCTGCGCAGCGTAAGAAATTTTAAGCGTTCTTCCTCCCTTTACTGGCTGAAACCCTTCGGCTTTTATTTTTGCAACCATTCCGTTTATCGATGAGGTTGAGACCCGCTTATCAAATTCTGCCATAACTTCTTTAAGAAGGGCAAACAACTTTGCTATGCCAAGACCGGTTTTTGCGGACACTTTTAGCCTCGGTGAGTAATCGAGAAACCTCATCTTTTTTTCAAGGCCCGCCTCAACTCTATCCGCCTTCTCACGGCTCTCAACCAGATCCCACTTGTTTACAGCGATTATACTTGCACAGCCGCGCTCTTCCGCCAAATTAGCTATTTTTTGATCCTGTACGGCCGGTCCCGTTTCGGCATCTATCACGATAACCGCAATATCTGCCCTATCAAGCGCCTTAAGGGATCTGATAAAACTATAGTATTCTATATCTTCCCTTAATCTAGGCTGCCTCCTCAAGCCTGCAGTATCGATAAATCGATATGGCACACCGTCTTTTTCAAGAACGGTATCGATTGCATCTCTCGTTGTTCCCGGTACATCATTGACGATGACCCTTTCCTCTCCTAAAATGCGATTTAAAATCGAGGATTTTCCAACATTGGGCCTTCCAACTATAGCGACCTTTATCTCATCTGCATCTTCTATCCTCTCCACCCTCGGTAATAGTGCGGTTATCGCATCCAAGAGGTCCCCAACTCCAAATCCGTGAAGCCCGGAGACGGCATATGGCTCGCCTAGACCAAGCTTATAGAATTGATAAATTGCCGCTTCGTGAATGATATCATCGATTTTATTTACGGCTAAAACTACCGGCTTATCAGATGATCTTAATAATTTAGCAACCGCATCATCTTCCGCCACCTCGCCAACCATCCCATCCACTACGAAGACAATTACATCAGCTTCTTCTATTGCGAGCATGGCTTGCTTTGTTATCTGCTTGCCTATAGAAATATCGGTTCCAAAATCGATGCCCCCAGTATCGATTATTGTAAACGTTTTTCCGCCCCAGTCAGTATCCACGTAATTTCTATCACGCGTTACACCAGGGGCCTCGTGTATCATCGCCTGTTGGGATGCGACCATCCTGTTTACTAACGTTGATTTTCCAACATTCGGTCTGCCAACGACCGCAACTAGAGGATAAGTCATTTAGATGTTAACCCCCATTTCAGCCCATAGCTCATGAGCTGGTAACAAAAGCAAGATTCTAATAACGCGGCTAAGAGCAATGAGCTAATACGCCCTCTATAAACCCCGATCCCGAGCTACTTATAACCTCAACGCGGATACCGAACTGTTCCGCTATCGTTTCGGGCGAGCAGTCATCCAGCATTAATCCGTCTCCATTAAGCAACACATCCGGGAGTAGTAATTTACCCGGCTTCTCATTATTCTTAAGCCATCGCTCTACACTTGCTAGTATATCCGAGCCTGTTAAAAGGCCGGTTACGGTAACATTTTCTCCAAAAAATGCGTTCTTTGTTTTGATAACGTCGATCTTTACTCCATAACCCCTATCGATATCACTCGTAATCCTTCCCATAATGTTCGAAAATAGATCCCCGGTAACAATCGCTACCCTTCTCTGCTTCGGAATAGCCTTGAGCTTTACTAAATTCTCCTTGACCTCGTCTATAAATAGACGGGAAAGGCCTATACCATTTTCTAGCTGCGGAAACCCTGCATAATGCTCAGCCGGGGGCAATTCGCATTCCCCCGCTATATAAAACTCGTCCGCTATGTATACCCAGGCGCAACCCTTATCTTTCTCAAACTCCGCCTGCCATCTTTGGACTTGCTCGATGAGGTACGATATCTCCTGCTTTTCAAACGGACGCAAAGGGTATGTTCCATCCCTATACCTGGTAAGACCAACGGGAACAATGCCAACGGATGATATTCCGCTGTACTTGTTTGCTAAATCTTCAATTGATCTCTCCAGCTCATCCCTATCATTCAGACCAGGGCACATTACCATTTGAATGTGGAGTTCAATGCCAGCATCCGAGAGGCGCTCCATATGCTCGAGCAATCTGTCCTTCTTTTTTCTTCCGAGCATTAATGCCCTTAGCTCAGGATTTGTTGTATGTATAGAGACGTATAGAGGACTCAGTCTCTCCTTAACAATCCGATTAATCTCCTCATCCCGGACATTCGTCAGCGTTATAAAGTTGCCGTAAAGAAACGATAATCTGTAATCATCATCCCTTATGTATAACTCCTGCCTCATCTCGGTGGGGAGCTGATCAATAAAGCAGAATATACATTTATTGGCGCATATCTTAACACCATCAAAGAGGGATGCCGAGAAGATGATCCCAAGACTATTGAAGGAGGGATTCTCAATATGACCGTTCTACTCTTTCCGTTTCGCACCACCTTTAACAAAACTCGTCCCTCTACGGCGCTAACTTCATAATCGATAATATCGCGTAGCGGCCTCCCGTTTATCGACATTATCCGATCGCCCGATTTAAGGCCATGTCTTTGAGCAATACTTCCCTCTCGCACCCCTAGTATTTCCGCAGGGTTCATTCTGCACCTCCAAGATGCAATGATGATAGCATCATCATGCTGGTGGGTCGAGATGAATGCGGGTATTTATTCACCATTATCCGAAGCTCAATCGCATTACCAGGGCGAATAGTAAAGGGGACTGCAAAATGGCACTCGATCTACTTACGGTTTTGGATAATAGTGAATAGTATCGAATGCGGTTTTACGGATCCAGCCGCGCAATAGCTTGATCTCATATTAACGGGGTATTATAAACGATCTCAGTCGATCCGCTACTTCCTTTAATATCCAATCCGGTGTGGACGCGCCGGTTGTTAGACCGATATGCTCAGCATTTTTCAACCATGATTTATCAACTTCACTAGCGGTCTCAATATGAAAAGTCTTTTCATTCTTCTCCCTGCATATTTTCGCCAACCTTGTAGTATTTGCGCTATTTTTGCCTCCTACAACAAGCATTAGGTCTACCGCCCCTGCCAGCTTTGCGGCTGTAACCTGCCTTTGGCTGGTTGCACTGCATATCGTATTGAATATAGTTAGTTCCTTCGTCTTATTTAAAAGACCTTTCGCTATGCTTGCTAAATTCTCAAGCGATTGCGTAGTTTGGACGACAACCCCTATTCGCTCCATTACACTCAAACTATCTAATTCTTGAGCACTCTCGATCACGATTGCCTTATTATTGGTGTAAGCAAGAAGGCCTGCGACCTCGGGATGATTCCGCTCCCCCACAATAACGACGTTGTGGCCATTTTTTACCAGATTTGCAGCCCTCTGCTGTGCCTTTGCAACAAACGGACACGTAGCATCGATCACTTTTAGCCCCTTTGATTTTGCCGCCTGGGTTATCTTCGGATCTACACCATGGGTTCTTATGATGATCGTTCCCTCATCTACTTCACTAACCGATTGGACAGCGTTTACACCCTGCCTCATCAGCGACTCAACAACCTGGGGGTTATGGATTATTGGCCCAAGTGTATAAATCGGTTTCGCCGAATCCTCCGTCGCCTCATGGGCTAATTTCAACGCTCTATTGACCCCATAACAATACCCGGCGTGCTTTGCTACAGTTATCCTCAACCGCTAATCACCTGCAATTAGGTTACTTATTTCTTTCATTATCCTCTCAGTGAGCTCTATCTCTTTTTCCTTTCTCTCACCGGCGTCGGCCTTATCGACGGTGATCGGTTGGCCGATCCGTGCCCTAAGCTTCACGGGCCTAGGCAGCCTGCTTCCATTCGGCATTACCTGATCAGTTCCAATGATGCCGACCGGAACGATCGGGGTTCCGGTTTTTAATGCGATTGATGCAACCCCAGGGTGCGCCTGTCCTAGTTCACCATTTCTATATCTTGTACCTTCTGGAAATATTAACAGTACTTCACCTCTAGAAAGAATCCTTAGCACATAAGCTATTGCCCCTTTATCCGCTAAACCCCTCTTAATGGGAAAGGTATTTAGTTTCCTTAGAATCCAGCCGAATACCGGGATTTTCAACAGCTCGGCTTTTGCCATAAAATTTACTGGCCGTGAGCCTGAAACAAAGGCGATCATTATTGGATCGAGGTAACTCATGTGATTTGCAGCTAAGATTACCGACCCCTCTCTAGGGATATGCTGCCTGCCAGTAATCTCATATCTGAAGAGTAGTTTAAAAATAAGAACAAGCAATGTACAAGTCAGTTTATAAAACATTTACTACATCAGCTCTTTTTTACCAAATTGATTATCAACTGTACGACCTGACCGATCGTCTTATCGGTCGTGTCGATGACGTATGCATCCGGTGCTTTTGCTAGTGGGCTTGTAATTCGTGTTGCATCTATTTTGTCTCTTGTTATTATATCGCGCTCAACCGTTGTAACCTCGAGCTTATGGCCCTTCTCCTTAAGTTCTCGCTGACGTCTCTTTGCCCGCTCAATAGGTGAAGCTGTTAAAAACACCTTTGCCTCAGCATCCGGGAATACAACGGTTCCGATATCTCTTCCCTCAACAACCATATTAGGATATGTATCTGCATAGCTTCGCTGCTTTTTCACTAATGCTGTTCTAACTCTGCCAATCTTAGCTATAGTAGAGACAGCGGCGCTTACTTTTGGGCTCCTGATCGCTTCTGTAACATCTTCACCATCAATGAATACTCTATATTGGGTATCCTTAAGATCGGTTATTTCGATGTCCGCACCCCTAGCCAGGGCTGTAATCGCATCAGCTTTTGTAATATCTATTTTTTCCTTCAATGCCTTCCAGGTTACAGCCCTATACATAGCACCTGTGTCGATATATTTATATCCTAGTCTCTTCGCCACCTCGCGAGCTACCGTGCTTTTCCCCGAGGCAGCCGGACCATCAATTGCGATTATCATTGTTCAATGATAACAAATAGCGATTTTCATAGCTATTGGATTTTACTCGGCTGCCGTACTTGCGTTTATTAAGTTATCTCCACAAGTTTATTCTGTGATAGAAAGAAGTGTTCTCTCAAATGAGGGATATGATATAGCGATGCATTCGCTATCCTCAACAGTAGTTTCTCCATCGGCCACCAGACCAGCGATGGCAAGGGACATCGCAATGCGATGATCACCATAGCTTTTTACCCTAGTTCCCTTAAGGTTTGATGGCCCGTTTATTATAATGCCATCTTCAAGCTCTTCAATATCCGCTCCCATTTTTCGAAGCTCTGTGCTTAAGGCAGCTATCCTGTCGCTCTCCTTTACTCTCAGCTCGCGCGCATCCCGTATAATTGTTCTCCCCTCTGCTTGGGTCGCGGCAACCGCGATTACAGGGATCTCATCTATCAGCTTGGGCACAATATCTCCTTCTATGGTCATTGCTTTAAGATGCGCGGATCTCACCTTTAAAGTAGCCCGAGGCTCATTGCTTTTTCCCTCCAAATCGAGCAGTTCTATTCTTGCTCCCATCTCATTTAAGGCACCTATGATTCCAGTTCTAGTCTTGTTAATTCCAACATTTCCTATCTCTAACAACGAATTGCCAACTACCAGCGCAGCAGTCATGAAAAACGCAGCGCTTGATATATCACCCGGTATATCAATTGCAGTCGCTTTCAGTTGCTGCCCTCCCCTAATTCTATATAAGTTACCATCGATACCAAGCTGTGCGCCAAGCAACTGAAGCATGCGCTCTGTATGATCTCTAGATTTCGATGGCTCTGTTATCTCAGTCTCACCATCTGCATTAAGGCCTGCTAATAAGAGAGATGTCTTAACCTGTGCACTTGCGATAGGTAGATCATATTTTATGCCTTTAAGCTGTGAGCCCTTTATTGCCAGCGGTGCACACCTTCCGTCATCTCTACCCCATATTTTAGCGCCCATTAACCTCAACGGCTCAACCACTCTACCGGTCGGCCTGCGCCTTATAGAAGTATCTCCAGTTAATATGGCAAATAAGTCCTGTCCTGCAAGTATTCCCGGCAATATCCGCAGTGTGGTACCGGAATTACCAACATCCAGCACATCACCGGGTTCATGCAATCCCCTTAGGCCAACACCATGTATCACAAGCTCAGTATCCGCCGGGCGCTCGATGTTAACGCCCAGCGCCTGGAAACAACTCATAGTACTTACGCAGTCCTCAGAGGGCAGGAACCCCGTCACATACGTGATTCCTTCTGCTATAGAACCTAGCATTACCGATCTGTGAGATATAGATTTATCTCCCGGCACAGTTATTTTTCCGCTTATTTTATTAGTCCTACTTATTGTTAGTTGCATATTCTTATTCTACCGTTCTAAGGTCTACCTCATATCCACGTTCCGTTAGAGCCCTCGCTGCCTTATCGGCATTTTCCTTCTCTGGAATCGTTAAACGAATCGTACCCGAAACCTCCGTTGCGTGAAGTATCTCGATGTCCTCGATATTTATGCCAAGCTGCCCTACCGTCAGGGTGATATCGCTTATTACACCGGGTCTATCGGTAACAGGTATATAAAGCTCATAAAGCCTGCCCATCTCCTTACCGAGGACTGAGGGTAGATTAAGCCTCGCGCTCTGTGCCCTTTCAAGCATATCTTTAATCTTATCCCTGTCTCCCTTGTTAATCGCGTGCCTTAGGATATCCAGCATATTGCTTATCTTCTCGATAGAATATATTATGGCCTCTCTGTTATCGAGGCATATATCAACCCACATCCTTGGGCTTCCAGCGGCAATTCTCGTCGTATCCTTAAAACCACCGGCAGCGAGCATTAGTATGTTCTCGGTATCGCTCGTCTCGCTGCTGGCAAGATTCATCAACACAGCGGCTACCATATGCGGAAGATGACTAATTATGGCTACCGCCTGGTCATGCTTCTGTGGATCAATCGCTAGAACATTGGCACCTACTGATGTAAGCATAGAATGAAGTTTCTTATAAGCGGCCATATCCGTTTTATCCGTCGGCGTTAAAAGGTAATGGGCATTTTTAAATAGGCTTGGATTTGCCGAGCTTACCCCTGTGCGCTCCGACCCGGCCATCGGATGACCCCCGATAAAGTGTACGCCTTCGGGTATATGTGGCTCCACCTCCGCGATTATATTCGCTTTAGTGCTCCCAACATCGGTTATTATGGCGCCCTTCTTTGCACTCTTGGCCGCCCTTATAACATACTCCGGTATTTTCCTAACCGGCACGGCTATAAATATCACATCTGCAACCGAGGCCGCCTCTTCAGGGCTGCTCACAGCCCTATCAATAATTCTCCTCTTCAGCGCCTCATCAATAGCGGAAGCATTGCGATTGTAGCCGACGACTTCATAATCCTCGGGTTGCTGCTTGAGGGCGGCAGCTAAAGATCCGCCAATTAAGCCGATACCGATAACCGAGACTGTAATCTTCATTAAACAGCCAGCCTCATTTTCTTACCAAAGGCTTCTGCAGCGGATCTGACCTTTTTCATAACTAATTCAAACTGTTCAAAGGTTAGTGACTGCTGCCCATCACAGAGGGCATTTTCCGGTTCAGGATGGACCTCTATCATAGCCCCATCTGCGCCTGCAGCAAGACCTGCCAGGGTAAGTGGCTCCACCAGACTCCGCTTACCAGCTGCGTGGCTTGGATCCACTATAATAGGGAGGTGACTTAGCTGTTTTATCAGTGGGATTGCACTTATATCGAGGGTGTTTCGCGTATATGTTTCGAAAGTCCTTATGCCGCGCTCGCATATTATGATGTCGGTATTGCCACCCTTAACTATATATTCAGCAGCCATAAGGGTCTCCTCTACGGTATTCCCCAATCCCCTTTTTAATAAGACTGGTTTTCTTACCATTCCTACTTCCTTTAATAAAAGGAAGTTCTGTGCATTTCGCGCGCCTATCTGGATTATATCAGCATACTCTGCAACTACCTCTAGATCCCTTACATCCATTACCTCGGTAACTATCGGTAGGCCGTATTCGTTCCTTGCTTCATCGAGCATTTTCAAGCCCTCAACGCCTAGCCCCTGGAAACTATACGGAGATGTTCTTGGTTTAAAGGCGCCGCCTCTTAGAGCCGTACCACCGGCTGCCTTGACAGCTTTTGCTGTCGACAGCATCTGTTCCCTGGACTCTACAGAGCATGGTCCAGCTATAACATTAAAGTATCCCTCGCCAATAACCACATCGCCAACTGTTACCAGGGTTGGCTCATGGCAGAATTCACGGCTTACGAACTTGTATGGTTTAAGTATCTTTATTACGCTCTCAACGCCATCAAAACCCTCAATTGGTAAAGCAGCGATAGCCTCTCTATCACCTATAACTCCTATAACCGTTCGAAATTGTCCCTTTGATAAATGGACTTCCGCTCCGGCATCTTTAATCCGTTGAACCACATGCTCAATCTCTTGTTCAGTAGCGCTCTCACGCATCACAATCATCATCGGAAAACCACCTCTATAACTAATTATCGTTATGTTACAACGTCCTTTTCCCTCGGTCCTTCAGAATACTTTCAAGCTCGTTGATAAATCTGCTGTTTTCGTCGGGTGTACCAACGCTCACCCGTATATATCTGGGATAGCCGAATATATCCCCTGATCTTACGATAACACCTTTCTTCATAAGATCGTTTGAGATTTTTCTTCCATCCGTTCCGACACCCACCAGTACAAAATTTGCGTGTGAAGGGATATGGTCCAAGGCAAGCCTTTTAAACTCTGCATAAAAATACTGTAAGCCTTCATGGTTCAGGAGACTTCTCTCCTCGACCTCATCATCACAATCGAGGCTATAAAGTGCCGCCGTCTGAGCGATTGTATTAACGTTAAACGGTTCGCGTACCTTATTAACCGCTTGAACTATGAATTCCGGTGCGATTCCATAACCGACTCTACAACCTGCAAGGCCGTATACCTTTGAAAACGTCCGTAGAACAACCACCGGTATCTTGTCGTTTATAAAGTTTAGACCGTTAGGGTAGCTAGCATCCCTGACCAGTTCGAAATATGCCTCATCAAGTACAACCACCACGTTTTCCGGAATTCCGGCCAGAAACCTCTCCAATTCGTCACGGCTTACCATTGTTCCTGTGGGATTGTTAGGGTTGCAAATAAAGATGATTTTGGTTCTCGCCGTGATCGCATCCGTCATGGCCTTCAGATTATGACGGTGATCTTTTAGCGGCACCTCAACTGGCTTTGCACCCATAAGCTTAACTACGGTGGGATACACGATAAAGGATGGCATAGCCATCACTGCCTCATCCCCTGGGTTTAGAAGTACATTTGCCAGTAGCCGTAGTAGCTCATTGGACCCGCTCCCTACAATGATCTTGGATATAGGTATGCCCAGTTTACCGGCAAGCTTTTCTCTTAAAAATGTGCTACCCCCATCTGGATACCTATTTACATTAAGTATTGCTTCCCGCATAGCCTCTATAGCTTTTGGGAAAGGCCTATATGGGCTCTCATTTGAGGCGAGCTTTATAGCCTCTTCTATGCCCAACTCTTTTTCTACCAAGCTTATCGGCCGGCCTGGCTCGTACGGTATCAACCCCTCAAGTCCCTGACGTATTAAATTATTAGCTAGCAACAAATCACTCACTATATCTCCAAATCACAATCCTGTTACCATTGGGATTAAGGTATAAGCAGGCTGTAATTCTAAGTTTAAGGGATTTTACCATATAAACCGCTATATTCTCAACTTTCTCGCAACTATGGAGTGTTTTTCAAAACAATCTCTATAAGTGCTGCAGTGCCAATGTAGTTGCCCCATTTATGGGGCGATCTCTCATCCTACATAACACGTAGTTGCCCCATTTATGGGGCGATCTCTCATCCTACATAACACGTAGTTGCCCCATTTATGGGGCGTACTCTCACATTACCACATACCATGTAGTTGCCCCATTTATGGGGCGTACTCTATCAGTGCTGCAGTTAGGTGTAAGCATAAGGTGTGGGTCTGAGATTCTTCGGTCGCTGCCACTCCCTCAGAATGACAGAAAAGCTATCAGCTAGTAGTTAGTAGTTCATAGAGTAGTACTTATCCACACGCTCCTTAGCTGTAAGAAATAGGAAGTTAGTAGTTCATAGAGTAGTACCTATATCTCTCGACCCACATTAACTGGTAACTACAGTACTGGCAGAGATCGCCCGATAAATCGGGCAATCTACGGGCGGACACAGGGTCCGCCCCTACAGCACTGCAACACTGGGTAACTATACCCACACCTTCTACCCACACCCCAATTCACCCATTCACCAATTCACCAGTCACCATCTAACCCACTCTCTCGGCCCACACCCCCGGTCCCTGGACCCTGGTCCCCTGGTCATCCGGTCACCTGGATTCCTGGCCTTAAATAACCGCCACAATAAATAAAACCACCACTTCTGTGAGTTCGATTAGCGCGCCCAGGGTGTCCCCTGTCATGCCCCCTATCTTACTGTTTACCACCTTCGTATATAATATTGTGAAAACCCAAGCGATTGATACTATAAGTATTGCGAAGCTTTTTAATATTAAAACCGTTATTGCAAGCGCTATTACGGACGACCAGAGCAATTCCCGCCAGCCTATCTCCTCCATAAATGAAGCGCCAATACCACCATTGCTTCCGGCATAAGATTGCGTAACCATAGCGTAGCAGGCTGACCACCTACCAAGTACTGGAAACGATATTAACGCCCCTAGTTTTAACTCCGCTGACACCGAAGAGAGCAGCAATAGTTTTAATCCTATAACCGCCACTATTGCAACTACCCCGAAGCTCCCTACCCGTGAGTCCTTCATTATCGCAAGCATATGGTCCTTATCCCTGCCACCGATTAGGCCATCAAATGTGTCTGCAAGCCCATCCAAGTGAAGTGATCTCGTCATTATAACCACCGCTATAACTAATACCATATCGGCTGCAAGCCCAGGAAGCTGCGCGGGGATTATCGCATTTAAACCGATCAGCACAAGCCCGATAATTAATCCCACGACGGGGAAGTATTTTATTGACTTGCCGAAAGCCCGCGCATCTAATTCCTGGGATATCCCTGCAGGAATTATAGTCAGAAATGATAGCGCCAGCCGGAAAGGCTGCATATCTTATTACTTTCCTTCCTCTTTTTCTGATATATTGGCTTCGGTAAAAGTCGCCATCTCCTTTATTATCTTGGCAGCAGCCTCAACCATGCCCATCGCAAGGACAGCCCCAGCCCCTTCGCCAAGCCTCATATCCATATGCAGCATCGGCTTCAACCCTAACTCTTCCAGTATTAACCTGTGTCCAGGCTCAACGGACACATGCGAGGCTATCATATAGCCCTTGCATAATGGATTAATACGGTTGGCTATGAGGGCCGCCACACCAGATATAAAGCCATCGATCACAACTGGAACCCGCCTGGCGGCAGCTCCGATTATTAATCCGGCCAACCCTCCAATCTCTAAGCCGCCGATCTTTGCAAGAACATCAATTGGATCATTCTTATTAGGCTTTAGCAGATCGATCGCATCGGTTATAACTTTTTTCTTGTGATCAAGATCGCCGTTTCCTATTCCTGTTCCGCGCCCGACCAGGCCATCGACCGGCCTTCCGGTAAGTGCAACCAAGATCGCGCTACTTGGAGTAGTGTTGCCGATGCCCATATCACCGGTAGCAAGGAGGTTGACTCCATCATCCACCTGCTGGTATGCAATCTCAATGCCGGTTTCTAGGGCTTTTACGGCCTCTTCCCTCAACATCGCGGGCTCTTTTACGAAATTTGCCGTACCGCTTCTTACCTTTCTTGATATAACGCTCTCATCTTCTATCGGTACGGCCACGCCTACATCGACCACAACCACCTTTGCCCCTACATGCCTTGAGAGAACATTTATCGCTGCCCCACCGTTGACGAAATTCGCAACCATCTGTGGGGTCACTTCTTTTGGAAAGGCTGATACTCCCTCATCTACTACTCCATGATCGCCCGCCATCACAATAACTGTTTTATTGCCAACATCATTTATTACGTTGCCAACGATCCCAGCAAGCTGTACTGAAATTTCCTCTAAAACACCCAAGCTTCCAGCAGGTTTTGTCAGCTGATCCTGTCGTTCTTTAGCCTTTGCCATAGCCTTCTCGTCGAGCGGCGTAATACTGTTTAAAGCCTCTTGAAGTAAATCCATTGTATATGCGTTCCTTCCTCCTTATTTTGTACCTGCCATCTGGAACCAGAGTCCTGGCTCCAGACCTCAATAAACAAAAATCCCCCGGCTTTACGAGGGGTAGATAATTTAGTATAGCAACACTCCTTCCTCGTTGAGCGTATGTTTTCCCCTAGGCAGGTCTCCTGACTTATGGATCTTCGCCTTACCGCGCCTTCCCAAACAACTATTCAGTGGCTTATTGCGGTTAGCTCCCCACTTACAGTGGCGGGCCCGTGCCGGACTCTCACCGGCTTCCCTATTCTCCGCTGCTAGCGGCACCCAGGTATATATTCACTTTCCAAGATTAATTTATATTCCAAACGGTGGAATGTCAAACATACGGTCTTAGTTCCTCTTCCTTAAGGAAGAGGTTAGGTGGAGGTGAGTGCCCTCGTCTTATACCCACATGCTGACCGCCGACCACAGGCCGCAGACCACCGACGGCTTTAAATCCCTGCTGACAGCTGATAGCTGATGGCTGACAGCTTCTTATCACTCGCGAGTTTATATGCTTTCCTTACCGGGAACAATGCAGACCAATAGAACATGAACTAAACAAGAGAAAGGTCTGAACATGGCTCAGGAAATCCCCTACCGTGAGCTCGGAAAAACAGGCGAGATGGTCTCTCTAATCGGCCTGGGCGGATTTCATCTCGGTCTTATACACGGCCATTCCAATGCGGTCAATTTAATCCGTGAGGCAATCGACCACGGAATCAATTTTATGGATAATAGTTGGGATTACCATGGAGGTGAGAGCGAACGACGATTGGGTGACGCGCTTAGGGGAGGATACCGCAACCGAGCATTCGTCATGACTAAAGTTGATGGTCGCACTAAGGATGCGGCCGGAAAACAGCTCGATGAGAGTTTAATGCGCTTGCAGGTCGATTACATAGACCTGCTTCAGCTACATGAAGTGATCCGTTGGGATGACCCTGACCGGGCCTTTGCACCTGGTGGCGCTATGGAGGCTTTCGATGAAGCGCGAATCGCTGGTAAGATCCGCCATATCGGCTTTACCGGGCATAAGGATCCGGATATGCACCTAAAAATGCTAGAACAAGGCTTTGAGTGGGATACAGTGCAGATGCCGCTTAATGTCCTCGATGCCCACTACAACAGCTTCGAGAAGAGAGTGCTTCCCGTTCTGCTTGAGCGCAATATCGGTGTGCTCGGGATGAAGCCATTAAGTGCAGGAATGCTTTTTGAAACAGGCACGGTCAGTGCGATCGAAGCACTACATTATGTTATGAACTTGCCGGTTGATGTTGTTATCACCGGCGTCGAAACGCGGCGCGATCTAAGCCAGGCAGTTGAGGCAGCAAGCAGTTTCATCGAATTAAATGATGAAGAGGTGGAAGATATCCTCTCGCGCACGGAATCGGTAGCGCAGACTGGCGAGTTTGAACTCTACAAGATAACCCACCGGCATGATGGTACTATCATTCATCCTGAGTGGCTCGTGTCGGCCTAGTACAGCGTCAATCATACTATGAATTATCGGTGTGAATCTCGGATGAAAACTAAAAGCAAAGCTCAGATCAAAGCTCAGATTGTTTAGGTACCATAAAAAAGATACCGCCCTCAACGGCGGTATCTTTTTTATGCTTTATATGTCAATGCGATATTGTCAATGCGATATTTATGATCGCTATGCAGCCATACGCTCGCGGCCAGCTTCCTCCATAGCCTCACTTCTGCTTATTCTACCAGAGCCGAGCCAACCGCCCAGCAACGCCGCGCCCAGGCTCAGAAGTGCGCCCAACAGGAAGTAACCGGAAGATGTTGCCGCCACGTCTGCCGCAGTTTGAATATCAGCCGGTGTAACCTGCACCGCGGGTGGGGTAACGCCAAGCGCACCCGCAGCGGTGGTAGCAAATCCAAGCAGGCCTGTTACGCCAAACGTACTCAGTAGGACAGTGGCAACGAGAGCTAACGCCCATACCGTGGTGCCATGCCATAGGCCATCACTTATGAACCGAACATTGGCAAGCCTTGACGCAACATATCCGCCGATAAATGTCGATATTAATGCGCTTATTGCGATCCAGATACCGACACCCGCACTAATATCTGCCAAGGCCTGGACGTTCGTTAGTGCTGCCGTGCCGAAACCAACGAGAACACCAAGTGCAGAAAGTAACATCTGGGCTGCTATTGCAATTAATACACCAGAAAACACACCGCCCCAGCTAATACGGCTATACCAGGCTGGCACATAAGCGCCGCGCATCATCGGGGTCACTACGCCCATCGGTGCTTCTGCACGCTCTTCGGGCGGTACAGCCCGTGCTTCTTGTCTGCGTTCTGGCTCTTGCATGATCCTCGCCTCCTTATATATTTCTTACCTAATTTTTACCCGGCGATACGCGTTAGTAACACGCCTGACAGTTTGTAACGCAATGGGATATACAAATGTGCAGGACAAATCCGGTTCATTCACTTGGAGTATCTGCCATTAACAGGCCCTGCTTATGATCTGCTTAAACTATCGCCTATCATATTAAATATAAGGATGTACGAGGCTTTGAAGCTTTTGACATGAAAGGATGTGACCCAAATACGAGGTGGAGGTTTTTCAACGGCTCAACTTGACCTTGCTATTTAAATTGGACTGTTATAGGGAATTCTCAGAACCTGAATAACTTCATCAATATTTTTTAGCGCTTTGGTCCCAGGAGCCGGCCTCTTTACGACCACCAATCCGATCCCTAGATCTCTGGCAGCGTGGAGCTTCTCGGTGAAGCCGCCAGCTAATCCGCTATCTTTTGTGACTACCACATCGATGCATAAATCCTGCCAGAGATGGTAATTATCCTTATAACTGAATGGGCCAATGTCTGTTATTATCTCGTCCCTCGCAAAGCCGGCTTTAAGGCATTTGTCTATTGAGTTTTCATCGGGCAGAACCCTTATATAGAGCTTCCGATCCCTCCTATTAATCCCCTGAAGGAAGACATTTGCACTGTTACTACCCGTGGCAATAAATATTACCTTACCCATATTACCGGCCAGGACGGCGGCCTCTTCAAATGAGTCTACATAGCGCGCCTTTTCATAAAAGTCTACATCCAAAGTAGCCCTCTCTAGCCGAATATATCTCACGCCCATCCTGCTGCATGCCTGTATGGCGTTTCTACTTATCTCCAGCGCATAAGGGTGAGTAGCATCAACAACGGCATTAACGCCTTTTTCTCTAATTAGGGCTTGTAATCCTTCTACATTTAGTTTTCCAGCGATATGTTGAACTGAGGGATGCTTCCCGATAAATTTTCCAGCGAATTCATGAGCGGTACTTATTATTATGGATCTTTGTTCATCTACCAGCTTTTCGAGTAAAAGCCTAGCCTCAATCGTTCCACCGAGGATTAATATCATACCCGATAGCCTCTTGGTGTGATCATGCGCCCGCCAGATACATATGTCTGGCTGTTGCCTATAATTATGGTGGTGTTCATATCAATAGACACGTCAAGAAACGAGGTTAAATCGCTTATACAGTGGCCCTGCTCTCCATTTAATTTGCTATATAAGCCCACCGGGGTCTTTGGATCCTTATACTGCATAAATATATCCCTCGCAGTTTTTATCTGCCAGTCCCTCTTTACGCTTTTTGGATTATAAAGTGCGGTAACAAAATCTGCCGAAGACGCTGCCCTTAAGCGTTCCTCTATCTTCTCCCAGGGGGTTAGAAGATCACTCAAGCTTATCACCGCAAAATCGTGCATCAATGGAGCACCGAGAGCTGATGCGGCCGCATTAACCGCGCTTACCCCCGGTAATATTTCGATATCGATACCCTCATTGCCAGATGCAAGCTCTAGAACAAGCCCCGCCATCCCATATATACCCGGATCTCCACTGCTTATAAGGGCCACGAGCTTACCGCTCTCGGCAAGCTCGATCGCTCTCTTGCAGCGCTCTATCTCTTTTCTCATCCCGAATTGGTATATTTCTTTTCCATCAACCAAGCTAGAAATCGTTTTCACGTAGCTCTTATATCCGATGATAACATCGCAAGCATCTAAAGCTTCTCTCGCACCTAGCGTCATATCAGCCTCAGCTCCGGGGCCAATTCCAACTACCACTATTCCTCCTCTGCCAGGGCGATGGTCACCTTTCCATAAACTGTCCTTGGAAGTATCAACCTTCCACCCTTCGAGGCTAGAATTGCTGCGGGTTCGCATACTCCTCCGGCACCTACCTTTTCTTTTACAAAATCCGACCGATTTGGAGCAACCCTATCTAGCTCCTCTGGCGGAAATAGAGTAACGTCAACCTCAAAATGATCAGCAGTTTCATAGAGGACCCGCTCACCACTCTTTAAATCTATGCTTGCCAGTCCCCTTAAATTATGGGTATGAAGGCCTTTGCTTGCTAGAGCACCCTTTATCGTATCTCTTACCTCTTCAAATGCGACGTCCTTACGGCAACCAACGCCCGCAAAAACGCGCCTCGTCCTCAAAATGAGAGTTCCAGGCCGAGTATCTGGCATCTCATCGCTCACAACCGCAATAATATGATCGTAAACCTTCCCATAATTTTTAAGTTGCTTTAGCGGCCTCACGCTATATGCCGCTTTCACCCGATCTCCCCATCTGCCCAGGCTTATATCGGCGAATATGCAAGCAGACTCTCCTCTTAATATGCCTGACGATATGCGCTTCAGTCTCTTCATATCGCCAGTTTTTAAGCCTAACTCCGTCATAAATAAATCCAGTGCGGGCTTACCGAATATGTCGGTCGCCGTAGTTATTACCGGCATTGCGCCAATGGCATCCGAGACCTTTCTCGCGAGGTCATTTGCACCACCGACATGGCCTGATACCAGGCTTATCGAAAATGCTCCGCTATCATCGACAACGACCACCGCAGGATCAAGCGTTTTTTCCCTTAGGTGGGGCGCTATCGCCCGTACAGCTATGCCAACCGCCGATATAAAGACCAGCGCATCGTATTTGGCAAATACTCTTCCAACCAGGTTTAGAAGCCAAGATTTCTTGCGTTCCTCTTTAGAGGGCGCAAATATCTCCACATCGGCATCCTCTAGATGATCTTTAATAAGCTTTGCTATTTTTGTGCCGTTTTCCGTAACGGCAAGTACGGCCGTTTTCACTTCTTCGCCCCCATCTGATACATTAGGCCTTCACTTTTCCGGCAGTGTAAATCGCCAATTGCCTTAAAGATCCTTCAGTTAAGTATGTTAATCAAATAACCGGCAATTATGACATTATAATTTATCATATCACAATCTAAGGTAACCTATAGCCGGCAGGATAAATCGAGGTAAAGTTAGGTGCTACCCTCACGGTATCCATGGCTGAACTGAGGGTTATAAAGCTTAGACCTATCATACTTACCGTCGAGCACCCTGCCAACAACTATCATCGCTGTCCTCACTACCCCGGCGGCCTTCACCTTTTCAGCGATATCCGCTAACGTCCCCCGGATAATCCTCTCATCGGGCCAGGATGCACGCTCAACGACAGCTATCGATGTATTCCCTGGATACCCCTTTCTTAGCTCATCTACTAACTTATCAATCATCTGAACGCTAAGAAACACGCACATCGTTGGCTTATGCTCTGCGAGGGAGCTTATCTCCTGGCCTTTAGGAACCGGTATCCTTCCGGCCATCCTCGTTATAACAACCGTCTGAGAAATACCAGGGAGCGTCAGCTCTGTACTTAGAGCAGCTGCCGAGGCGGCAAAGGAGCTTACCCCAGGAACAATCTCATATCCTATGCCTTGTTCAATAAGCCAGTCAATCTGCTCCTTTATAGCTCCATAAAGGCTCGGCTCACCCGAGTGGAGCCTCACCACCACCTTGTCGCTTTCCGCCATTTTTTTATATATGGCAACGATCTCTTCTAGACTCAGTAATGCGCTATCATATAACTCGCACCCCGGTCTACAACACTCCAAGAGCTGGGGGTTAATGAGAGAACCGGCATATACTACTACATCGGCTCTTTCAAGTATCTTTTTCCCCTTTACGGTTATCAAATCGGGGTCACCCGGCCCCGCCCCTATAAAATAAACTCTCATACTAGATTTCCAGCTTTCTTTTCACTATTACAGTTGATAAGTAGCCAACCTTATTTAGTTCATCGCGTGTCAGCCCGGACAGACCGAATATTATTTTTTCAGAACCTTGCTGTGATACCTTCTGAACCAGTATCGCATTGCCCGCAAGACCAGAGCTGGCTAGTATTTCTACTAGCTCCTTTAGTCTCTCTCCCACCTTCAGGATAATCACAGTATCAAACATCTCCACATAACGCTGTATCCCTCTGACATCCCCTGGAAGAGGAATTACAACTACCTTCTCATCACCGATGGCTATGGGTATACCTGCAGCCGATGCGGATGCAAAAGCTGAGCTTATTCCTGGCGAGGTTATAATGTCAATTTCAGGATACCGCTCCCTAAGTTTCCTATAAAGATATATATATGTACTGTAGAAAAACGGGTCACCAAGGGTTACGAATGCCGAATTCTTCCCATTTCTCAACGCGCTTGCTACCTCATCAGCCGCCTGCGACCAATGCTGCTCCAGCCTATCTTTTTCTCTCGTCATCGGAAACACAAGCTCCACTACCTCCGCCTTACCATTCAACACCGGCTCGATAATCTTTCTCGCAATGCTCTCTCTCCTCGGTGCTGAGCGGGGCGAGAATATCACATCGACCGAGTTTAGTATACTCACCGCCTTTAAAGTCAGCAGCTCAGTATCCCCGGGCCCTACACCGATCCCATAAAGCTTTCCCAATTTCGTCATATTAATCAATCACCTAAAGTTCATAGTTAGTAGTTCATAGAGCAGTGCCTACATCTTCTACCCACACTAACTGGTAACTGTAGTACTGCCAGGATCCGCCCGATAAATCGGGCAACTACGGATAATTATTGGCACTGCAGCACTGGGTAACTGGATACCTACATCTTACCTATGTGCTACTCCTCAGGGTGGAGATAGGCTCCACCCCTACACACCTGATCCCTAGTCCCTGGACCCTGGTCACCCGGTCCCCGGTCACCTGGTAACCTGTTCATCGGTCACTTCCACGTAAAGAACGCACTGTTCAAGCCCGCCCAACCCGGCAAGTTTATCTATCGTGGTATCTATTAATTCCTGGTCTGGATAGGAGAGATTTCTTCCGACTACCGCACGACCGTTAATATCAAGGGCGGCTAGATATCTTCCTATGACAGCAGGCGTGATCTTATCGTCTGTAAGTATGCATATCTTTTTATTATCTCTTATGGTCTTATCTAGCTCATTAATTGCCCGCCCATGAACAGATGTGAACGCTATATCCTGCCATTCCTGAGCTATAAGGCTAAATAGTACCTGAACCGAACTTATGCCAGGAACTACATCTATAGGTAAGTGCGGCGACTTCCTGCGAATTGTCTGTAGCATACTGTAGAAACCCGGATCGCCGCTAACCAAAACGACTGTGTTTTTATCCCGGTTGTCTTCGATTGTTCGAATGATGGAATCTATGTCAGCGGTTGCTTCATGGATTTCTTTTCCCGCCCTATCTACCGCCTCAAGCACTCTCTTCCCTCCTATTAATACCTGCGCTTCACCGATGCGCTTTACAGCGGCGGGGGTTATATAATCGGGATGCCCTGGCCCAATTCCTACAACTGTTACCATTTCGCTTCCTCTACAATCCGCCTCGCACCCGCATCCAACGCGATTATATCTCCCGATAAAACGGTAATCGCCGTTCCGATTTCTATACGGTTACCGGTATAACTGGATGCCTGATCACTTGTCATCTCAGCGATTTTTTCAAGCACACGGGCATAGCCCGCACTTGACAGAGCCAGCGCCGCATCCTCCGCTGTGTTAACCTTCGCCACCAGCGTTATAGGAACGGCGCCTTCGAACTCCTTTATTATTAGGCGCTTCATAATCTCAACTGGATCATCCGTCTTGCGGCTATGCGTATTGAAATACCCTGCGGCGACCTTGGCCATCTTTCCAATATGACCCATCAATATTATGCGCTCAACTCCCTTTTCCGCGCAGTGATCAAGCATACTGCCGACAAAATTACCCATCTGTACAATCGCATCCGCGGGGAACTTCAATCTTATCCTTGCCGATCTTGCCCCCATATTGCCCGGAACAAGAGCTACCGTTTTGTATCCCATCGCCAGCGCTATATCCACCTGCGGAAGCAGTGAGGCCTTAAGGCTCTCGATAGACATCGGCCTTACTATACCGGTAGTGCCAAGTATTGATATGCCTCCTACTATACCAAGCCTTTCATTAAAGGTTTTTTTTGCCTTAATAAGGCCTTCAGGGGCATATATCATTACCTCCACGCCTTCACCATCCGGCAACACATAGTTCACATTCCGCTCGATCATCCTTCTTGGGATCGGATTTATTGCTGGCTTGCCGACCGGTACCGAGAGGCCAGGCTTTGTCACAAGACCTATGCCCTCTCCAGCGGTTATAGATATGCCGCCTTCACGTCGAATTGCTTTCGCATATATGGTAATGCCATTGGTTACGTCAGGGTCATCCCCAGCATCCTTCACTACGCCACAGCTCGCAAGACCGTTACTTATCTCCTGCTCAATGAGATTAAATGATACTATGCTGCTGTCGGGAAGCTCTATATCGATTTTCTGCGCGATCTCGCCGGTAAAGAGCATCTTCACTGCAGCCGTAGCTGCAGCTGCAGCGCATGTGCCCGTTGTGTAACCTTTCCTCAATTTTTTATTGATATTACCAACCCTGCTTACTATTCCCATCGCAAGATATCTTCAATATCGCATTTGTCGCTGCCACTGCTACTGCACTTCCGCCTCTTGTGCCGCGTATTGTTATATAATTGATCCCCGATTCTACGAGCGCCTCTTTAGATTCAGCAGCACCGATAAATCCGACCGGGGTTCCAATTACCAGCGCGGGCTTTATATCGCTCTCCCTGGCCATACAAAGTAATTCAAAAAGAGCCGTCGGTGCATTTCCTATCGCCACAATCGCACCATCGATATAGCTTGCTAAAAATCTCATTGCCATAGCGCTTCTGGTCCTTCCGGTCCTTCTTGCTTCACTTTCAACCACGCTATCGTCCACCTTACATAGAATGCTATTATCATGGATGCAGGCTCTTCTGTCGCTTATGCCTACGGCAACCATTCGTACATCTGTTATAACCGAGTGCCCTTCTCTAAAGGCTTCAATGCCTGCATCAACTGCGCCTTCCGATATAGCGATCGCATTGGCGAGCGATAGGTCTCCGCTTGCATGAATCATTCTCTTCACTACCGCCTTTTCATTATCATTAAAGTTTTGTAGGTCAACGGCGGCTTCGATCATTCTGAAGCTCTCTTCCTCTATCCGCGCTGGCTCGCTTATCTTCAGCTCGTTTCCAGTAGCATTTTTTGGGATAATACTGTCAACTCGGTCTAATAAGATGTCCGTAATCCTGACATCAGCACCTATATGGCCTGCAACCATTATATTAACCGATGGAAACTTCTCAGACGCCCTTCTTACGATCCCCGGGATATCATCCCGGATATGGTTTCCATCAACTAAAAATAGCGGCAATATAACTATCTCAGTGATTCCACCGTTTACAAAATCCGCTATTACTTCCGGTAGGCCTGGCTCATTGAACTGTAGCGCGGCGTATCGTACATTATTGGATTGTAACCTGGCCTCTAAGCAATCCTTTATATCTTTTAATATCGCAACAGTCTCACTAACCCTACTTCCGTGGCCCAGCACTATAAAGCCGGTGCTCATTTAATCACCTCTACTTTTTTCTCGACATAGCGATACGAAGCGCTCTGCAAATTCCGGCCGGCCTGCAAAATGTAGATGGATATAGGATGCTAATGTATTATTATATATGAAACCCTCATCAGATGCGTTTGGCAACCTGTAAGCACGTGCTAGCCCGCCTCCGATATCGGTTATCGTTGAATAGTGAAACTCATGACCTCTTAATGTATCGCCCTTTTTGGTTACGATAGAATCGGCGCTTACCCGCACTTCGCGATACCCCAGAACGGGTCGCCTCCTCATCTTACAGGCGATCGGTAACGCTCCACTCATATCGTGCGCATATCCATCGAAATCCTCGATCCGTCGTGATAGATACATCAATCCCCCGCATTCCGCGTATACGGGTATCCCATCTTCCACTGCCTGCTTTACTTCAGCCGCCAGTGGCCTATTCGCTGCTAATTCGCGTGCATAGACCTCTGGATAACCGCCCCCGATATAAAGCCCGTCTAATCCCTTAGGAAGATATCGGTCTTTAATAGGGCTGAAGAATACCAGTTCGGCCCCAAATGCTTCAAGCAGGTCAAAGTTATCATGATAATAAAAGCTGAAGGCCCTATCGAGGGCAACCCCTACCCTTACCTTGCTCGCATTTACAATATCTCTAAATACCTGATTAGAATTATACCTGGGTATTGGCGCTGATTTCGATATCCTAACTATCGCATCCAAGTCTATATATTTTTCCGCCAACCCCGAAAGTGTATCCACGTAGCTCCTCGCCAGACCTGTCTCTGATTGAGTTATCAGGCCTAGATGCCTCTCAGGTATCGTTACCTCTGCGCTACGCTTTATACACCCTATGACCGGAAGCCCGGTTGCATTCTCAACGGCTCTTTTTGCCATCGCCTCATGATGATCACTTCCGATCTTATTTAATAGGAATCCTCTAATGTCGGCTTTATCATCGTATTTTAGGAAGCCGAGAGCTATTGCCCCAGCACTGCTACCCATTTTTGAACAATCGATAGTTACCAGGACAGGACTATCTATCGCGCTTGCTGTGTCAGCTGTGCTTCCTTCTACTAACCCATCCTTACCATCATAGAAGCCCATTACGCCTTCGATAACGGAGATATCCGCCGTTTTGGCAGCATTCAAAAGGCAGGCTATGGTTTTTTCCTTACCGATCATCCAGGTATCGAGATTTCGACCGATGTGGCCGGTAACCATACCGTAATATCCCGGATCGATAAAATCCGGCCCTACCTTGAAGCCCTGGACGCATAACCCCCTTCTTGTTAGGGCGGCCATAATAGCCAAAGCGATTGTTGTCTTTCCAGCACCGCTCGATGTCCCAGCTATCACTATTCTTGGAAATATCTTTGCGCTCATGTTATCGATTAAAAACATCCCTCAGTGCATCCAATAGCCGATCATTATCCTCTGGCCGTTTAACTGCAACTCTGAAGTGACGATCATCCATCCCGGTATACGAACTGCAATCCCTGATTACAACCCCCCGCCTCAGGAGTTCTTCCTGTAGGTGAGAAGACGACATGCCGCTCTCAACCTTAACAAGAATATAATTTGCCGCCGGCTCATACGCGGCTAACCTATTTATTCCAGATAGCTCCTCATAAAGCCTCTGTGCCTCATTTGCTAATAGATCAACGCTCCGGCTGATAAAATCACCATCTCTCAAAGCCGCTATTCCTGCAGCTAAAGCTAACGAATTTATACTCCAGGGATACTTCTCTCCCCTAACCTTCGCCGTGATACCGGGTGAGGCCACCATATAGCCTAGTCGAAGGCCCGCAATACTATATATCTTCGTGAGCGACCTAAGAACTACCAGGTTATCTCTTTCAATAGAATCACTTGCCAGGGAGGCTTCAGCTCTATCTCGCGCAAAATCGATGAATGCCTCATCGATCACCCACAAACAACTGGTATATCTATCGATAATTTCGATTAAGCGATCTTTCTCTATCCTGTATCCGCACGGATTGTTAGGATTCCCAATCATAGCGATATCAGCATGCCGTAAATAGTCTTCTATCGATCGCAATGCATCCTCGGCCGATAGGGCCCCCTTATACATAATATCCGCTCCGGGCTTCCTAAGAGACAGCTCGTACTCAGTAAAGCTCGGAACTATAAGAAGGGCTTTTTTTGCCTTAAAAACCTGAGGCATCAGATATATCAACTCGATGGTTCCATTCCCAGCAACCACACTTCTACTATCAATCCCCAGCGATCGCGCTATTGCCTCAACTAGGCTTTCTGCCTGCTGCTCGGGATACTCATGTATCCCACTAACCGCCAGTTTAACCGCCTCAATTACGCCCTCCGGTGGTCCGTAGGGATTTATATTTGAGCTAAAATCCACTAAAGCATCGGTATCAACGCCAAGCCTCTCCGCATGCCGCTTTATGTTTCCCCCGTGCTCTCTCAGCCCCTCTATGTTACCAGTTGCCATCGACATACCCTTTATGGGTTACCCAGTGCATTCAGATAAAGCTCAATCCCATGTTATTGAATCGTTCCTCGGGCCAGCTGCCAGTGCGGGCTCGAATTCATCGTGGCGTAATCCGCCATCTACCATGCTCACCAGATAAGCATCCCATGAACCCGGCATATAGTGGGCTGTTCTCTCGAACAGCCTCCGGCCGAAGCCTTTTTCGACCATCATTCCGGCGACGGTTCCGCTATGCGCCACATTCACCCCGATGCCTCCCTTTCGCCTACAGATATCTATAATGTCACCTAATGCCTTCTTAGGTAATATCTTCTGGTTGTGGATGGCGCTTATGGTTGCCGCCTTACCTACCAACCGTATATTACTCGTCTTTATACCTTCAACCGCCATCTCGAATGCCTCTTTAACCAGTACTTCATCCATCTCCTTGATCGCCTTTCTCTCTCTATTAAAGGTGATCGTGTCTATAACCTCCGGTGGTTCAAGAACGATTATTTCTATCGGCGGGGCTTCCCCGATTGGCTCGAATCTGCGCCCGTATTTGTGGTCAAATGCGACGATTCCTTTGAAGAATGTCCCATCGGTTGGCTCTATTGAGAGCGCCACATTAGCTATATCCTCTGGTCGTATATCTTTACGAAGTAAGCTGTATGTAGCAGCTACAGCAGCAGCTATATCAGCGGTGCTGCTTGCCATCCCTTTTCCCCGCGGTAGCTCACTTTTCACATCAATCTCAATCCCATACCCACCGCCAATTAACTCAAGCACTTTACCAACAGCTAGCGCAGTCTTATCCAGGTTCTCTGGGATTTTCAGCCCACCACCTCTAAGTCGGGATGCGGATGCCAGGGAGTACATGCTTACCGGGCACGTTATATGAAGATCAATTCCATCGATAGTTCCCTGTACGAGTTCACCACAGCTACCCGGCATCCTAACCCAAGTCATCATCTAATATTCAATCCCCCGCCTTGCCGCCATACCAGCCCCGAAAGGGTGCTTCACCATCCTAAATTCGGTAACATAATCAGCAATATCGATAAACTCTCGATCAGCGCCACGCCCTGTCATGATAAGCTCAATGCTTCCTTTACATAGGCCCACTATCTTTAAAACCTCTTTTTTATCAGCCAAGTTCATGGAGACTGCGATATTTATCTCATCTAGTATTAATAGATCGCAATCCCTGCTCTCGACCACTCTAATCGCCTCTCCCAGGCCTTTGGAGATATCACTCCTTATTACATCAACCGGGTCGTGATCTTTCTCCAGAAGGTTGCCCCCGTATCGGGATGCAGATACATTTTCAAAGCGCTTAATCGCCGTAATTTCTCCCGACTCTTCGCCCCTGGCTTTCATAAACTGGATGATACAGATGCGAAACCCCCTGGCTGCAGCCCTTAGTGCAAGCCCTATTGCAGCAGTGGTCTTACCTTTTCCATCGCCCGTATATATGTGTAGCAGCCCTAACTCGCTTTTATTGTTCACTATTGCTTTCCAATCGTATACTATTAGATAACAATTGTTATTCTCTAGTTCTTAGCCAGTAAGTGTGATCATGGGGGAATTCTTCCCCATGAGTAAATCCCCCTTGCGGGCTAACGCCCTTTCTCCCATCAAGGGAGAGGGGATACGCCCGATTTATCGGGCAACTGCTAGGCGGACACAAGATCTACATTCCCAGTAACCTGGTAACCTGGTAACCCGGTCACCCGGTAACCTGGTAACCGATTCACCGATTTACCAATTCACCGGTCTTCTGCAACACCGGTTTACCTAAAATAGTCGATCGCAAAGATGATCACCCTTCCGAAAAGCACTGTTATAGCCGAGGCAACAAAAACCAGCCAGGATACCTCATTTATATTTTTCTGCGTCAATGCGCCTTTACCATCGCCGATAAACCCGCTCTTCCTGAGAACGCCGGCATAGTAATCTTTCCCACCAAGCTTGACTCCTACAGCTCCCGCAACCGCGGCCTCCGGAAATCCGCTATTTACGCTTGCGTGATTTCGCCCATCTCTTATAGCTACCTTTATCGCCTTTGCGGCATTATGCCGGCATATAAATGCTGCAATCGCCAATAATAGCACCGATAATCGAGCTGGGACATAATTTACTAAATCATCGAGTTTTGCAGCCGCCCACCCGAAATCTTCATACCGCTCGTTCTTGTGACCGATCATCGAGTCCAGTGTATTTACCGCCTTATATGCCATTGCAAGCGGTGCCCCACCTATCATCGCATACATGAGTGGCGCTATTATTCCATCTACCGCATTTTCAGAGACCGATTCTATTGTGGCCCTTACTACATCTCTTCGCTTCATCCTCTCCGTATCCCTACCCACGATGCCAGCTACCTTCGCTTTTGCCTCTCCTAGACTCCCTTTTTCGAGTGATCCCACTACATCCCTCGCACTATCTAAAAGTCCCCGTGTCGCTATGGTTGTGGATATTAGCCATACCGATACCACAAAACCGAAATTTCCGTTAATCGAGGAAGCTAGCTGGATGATTCCCCACGTAATGATAGCCGATAAGCCGACCACCAAAGCAACAACAGCAGCCCCAGCAAGCCTCTTTTTAGTTCTATCTGTGTATTGAGAGAGCGCCAGGTTCTCGAGGTAGGTTATCAGGCGCCCCATTAAAACCACTGGATGTGGTATTGCCTTCGGATCACCGAAGGCGAGGTCGATCACATAGGCTATCGCCACCTGAGCCCACATTTTATTAAACTCCTAATAAACCCAATAAAAAATCAACATCAAGATTGGCTGAAACCGTCTCTGCAAGCAAATCAAGTTGTGCCTGCCGGTACATGTCATAGTCCAACCCGAGGCTATCTTTATCCAAACCCTTCTTATCCTTCAAAAAATCGAGCAGAGATTTCCTCAAAAGCCCATTATCAAATAGGCCGTGGATATATGTTCCGATAACCACGCCGTCATCCGATATGCAGCCATCGCTAACATCCTCAACTGCCAAGCCCCTCTTTATTATCCTAAAAGCCCCAGGGGCGCCCTCCTGTCGCTCTGTATTTCCCATGTGAATCTCATACCCAGCGATACTGCTCCCAGTTATGGAACCAAATATATCGCCTCCCGCGATAACCTCCGCTTTGACCTGCGTCGCCACTTTTGATTGCAATATGCTCGTCGCACAATTGAGAAGGCCCATCCCCTCAATCACCTGTCTATCGGACTCAGTCCCGTACTTATCCTCTATATACAGGCCAAGCATCTGGTACCCACCACAGATGCCTATCATGGGAACGCCCTTCTTGCGAACCGCTCTTATCTCTGCAACCATTCCTTTCTCATGCAGTACTTCCATGTCGCCCATCGTATTTTTACTCCCAGGTATGATTACCAAATCGGTATCGCCTATCGGCTCTCCAGGCATAACATAACGCAGGTTGACCCCGGGCTCGTGGGACAACGCATCGATATCAGTAAAGTTCGCTATGTGTGGAAGTCTTATCACGACTATATCTACAACCTGACCGTTTGACGATGCGCGATTTGCGCTATCGAGAGCAAGCGAATCCTCGCTATCTACTTTAAGATTATGCATATATGGTATCGTGCCAAGTACCCTTATCCCGGTCCTCTCTTCTAGAAAGTCTATTCCGGGCTTGAGGAGGCTCGCATCGCCCCGGAACTTGTTTATCACGATCCCTTTTACCCTGCCGCGCTCATCATGATCAAGAAGCTCAAGGGTTCCTATTAGAGACGCAAAGACGCCGCCGCGGTCTATATCTCCAATGAGGATTACTGGCGCATCGGCCATCTTCGCTATTCTCATGTTCGCAATATCCTCTTTTTTAAGATTGATCTCCGCGGGGCTTCCTGCGCCCTCGATTACCACTATATCGTATTTCCTTCTTAGCCTCTCAAGCGAATCCTCAACCAGCTCAAGAAATCCCGCTTTTTCAATGTGATACTCGCCGGCCGAGAGGTTCTTATAAATCTTTCCCCTCACAATCACCTGTGCTCGCTGGCTATCGGTCGGTTTAAGCAGGATCGGGTTCATATCTACGCTCGGCTTAATCCTTGCTGCTATCGCCTGTAATACCTGCGCCCTGCCGATTTCACACCCATCCTCGGTGGGGTATGAGTTAAGCGCCATATTCTGGCTCTTAAAAGGGGCTACCTTAAAACCTTTATCCACCAATATGCGGCACAGGGCTGCAACCATAAGGCTCTTTCCGGCATCCGACGAGGTGCCCTGAAACATTATCGTTCTTGCTCTCATACACTTATCACACTCAATTACTGCGCTTAAAAGCGCTGAATTCATCTACTCCAAGCGCCTTTATATCCAGCGGGATTCCGGCTATGGTCAAGATCACTTTATCGGCAGCTTCTGCTATACGCTGATTTATTGCCCCAAGCAGGTCCCGATACCTTCGTCCTACCGGATATTCAGGAACCACTCCCATCCCGACCTCATTTGAGATTATAAGAACCGTCTTTCCTGATCGACTTACATCCCCTATGATCTCTATTATTTCTTCCATAATTTCATGGTCGCCTGCAGTTTTATGCATACGCCCGCCTATATATACGGTCATACAATCGATTATAATCGCGTCTGCACCTGAGCACGCTCGCTTAAACGCACCGCGCAGATCTCCCTCGACTTCATAGGTGATCCATCGGCTTGGCCTCGACTTCTTATGTTTTGCAATCCTCTCTATCATTTCATCATCAATCGCGTCTGCAGTGGCAATATAAGCTACATCAGCATATTCAGATGCGAGTTTTTCAGCGAGCGCGCTCTTTCCACTCCGTGCCCCGCCTAAAAATAATATGAGCTTTCCCGCTATGCTCTCCATTAATTAACTCCGATTCTCCATCGACTGGTTTCATCCCGACATCAATCTACTGCCCAGCAAAAGTAAAAACCTCAGCCTTTCGCCAAGGTTTTATTTGCTCCCTCAATCCGCGAAGGCATTTCCCCTAGGCAGGTCTCCTGACTTATGGATCTTCGCCTTACCGCGCCTTCCCAAACAACTATTCAGTGGCTTATTGCGGTTAGCTCCCCACTTACAGTGGCGGGCCCGTGCCGGACTCTCACCGGCTTCCCTATTCACCGCTGCTAGCGGCACCTAGAACAATATACATATTTATATCATTATACGCATAAACATGAGGTTGTTCAACAATAAGTGGTCAGATAAGGTATAATACCCTTATGCTAGATATCTAAAGTCCGGTGATGTGAGGTGGAAGAACGCCTGCAGAAATTCATGGCGAGAGCCGGTGTCGGCTCTCGCAGGCACTGTGAGGAACTAATCAAAGAAGGTAGGGTTAAGGTAAACGGCAAGATAGTTACTGAGCTAGGAACTAAAATCGACCTCTCTAAAGATACGGTGGAGGTTGATGATAAGCCCCTTCGTCCTAGAGAAGAAAGGCTATATATTGCTCTTAATAAACCAGCCGGGTTTATAACCAGCGTTACTGATAAATACGGTCGCCCAACGGTTATCGACTTATTAGGAGGCGTTAGTTATAGGGTATTTCCGGTTGGAAGGCTTGATTTCGATACCGAAGGGCTCTTGCTGCTAACAAATGATGGTGAGTTGGCATTCAGACTGACGCATCCACGCTATAAGGTTAAGAAGGAATATATCGCAGAGGTCGAGGGACATCCATCCGATAGAGAATTGGTTAATTTAAGAAAGGGCATAATGCTTGAAGATGGGATGACCGCTCCGGCCAAAATAAAGGTTTTGAGGCAGACAAGATCGTCTGCGGTTATTGATGTTACTATCCATGAAGAACGAAAACGACAGGTAAGAAGAATGTTCCAGGCCATAGGATATCGCGTTATTACGCTGAAGAGGGTAGCGATTGATGGTCTTGACTTAGAAGACCTTCCGGTAGGCAATTTCAGACACCTCACGAATAAGGAAGTAGATATGCTCTACAAATCAGTGCGCTTGAGATAGGTTCATTGTCATCCCTAATCCCATCTCCTTGCTGCTGGTGGTTCAACTACCCCATAAATGGGAATTACTTAAAGTAAACGCACTGGGAGTAATCATGTATTTCAGGGTTGCCGATTGGCTCAAGGCCATCGTCTTGGTTGCAATTCTTTTTGCCGCCTATACTTTCTCCGGTACTATCAGCCGCACTATACTTTTATTCATCTTAGCCGCGCTTATTGTGTTTGTTATTGCTCCCATAGTCAACTTTCTCACCTCCAGAGGTGCTAACCGCGCTATCGCTATTGCCTTAACCTACACCTTATTTTTAAGCGTAGTTTCGATACTGATCTTTTTAATCGCCCCGGTGATATCGAATCAGGTCTCAGATTTTGCACGAGATCTCCCGGGCTATATTGATTCGCTGCGACGGTTTGCTAATCGAATCCAAGAACAGTTTGCTGATATAAGACTTTTCGAACAGATACCGTTTGATCCCGATGTTATTATCACCCAGGCCACCGAAATAGCAGCTGCGCAATTGCGCAACCTTGTACTTTTAATACCATCCCTTTTTGCGCTAATAACAAGCATAGGGCTCGTGCTTATCATATCGTTCTACATGCTTTTTTACCTCCCGCAGATCGACGATATAATTAGAAGAAATCTTCCTAACGGGGTAGACGGAGTCTATTCCAGATTTCTTATCACTATGAAGACAGGCTTAGGGCGCTACATATTAGGGCAAGTGAGCCTTATGGTCGCTGTGGGCATATTATCCGGCTTAGGTGTCTGGCTGGTGGGCCTGCCATTCCCATTACTCTTGGGCCTTTGGGCTGGTTTAACCGAGATAGTTCCTATACTTGGACCCATACTCGGAGCAATCCCTTCAGTCATTATCGCATCGACTATAGAACCGGTCCTAGCTCTATGGGTCATTCTAATATTTATAATCATCCAGCAGATTGAAAGTAGTGCTCTAAGTCCCCTAATCTATAGAGGGACAGCGGGAGTAAATCCGCTCCTCACGATCCTGGCGATCATTGCAGGCGCTGAGGTAGCCGGTATTATCGGCATATTTCTCGCGGTCCCTATACTTGTCACAATAGCGACGATTATTATCTTTATCAGGGATAATTTCTCTTATGTTCGGGTTAAAGGGGAACCGGATAGGGTTGTTATAAAGGAATGATTTATCAGTCATCAAGTGGCGGCAGTTCATCAAGACCTCTCAGTCCAAAGGCCTCTAAAAACCTTGTTGATGTACCGTACAGTATAGGCTGCCCGGGGGTGTCCTGCCTTCCCAATTCTCTAATCAAATCCCGGTTTAGCAGCGTGTTCACCACCCCATCCGAGTTAACCCCCCTAATTGCCGCGATCTCCACCCTGGTTACTGGCTGCTTATAAGCTATTATCGCAAGAGTTTCAAGCGCCGCCTGGGTTAACCTCCTGTGATCAAATGATAATAGCAGCTTTTCGATATATGGGCTGTATGCCGCATGGCTATAAAGCCGATATCCGCCCGCCACTTGTCTTAGTTGATAACCGCGATCATCTCTTCTATATTCGTTCGCTAAATCTTCCAATATTTGAACTACTTCACCTTCGCCTACTTCAACGATTTGAGATATCTTGGCTGCTGAGAGTGGTTGATCGCTTACGAACAGTAATGATTCTATAATTCCGCGCAATCTAACATTCGGATCGCTCACACCATCACCTCTGTGTTATCAACCACAATTATCATAATCTCACCAAATGTTTCTGCCTGTCCAAGCTCTACCACCCCGCGCTTATAAAGCTCCAGAACCGCCAGGAATATGGTTATAAGCTCAATTTTATCATCGCAATCATAGGTAAGCTCTCGAAAACTCCTCGCCTTTACACCGCTCAATCTTTCCTTAACCTTGGTAACGTACTCAACTATGCTAAGCGGCTTTGGAGTTATGTGATCGGCCTGCACTAGATCAATTACTTTTTTCTCATTTATCGTCAAAAACAGCTTTCGCAGCGCATCTAAAGAAACACCAGCGAGAAAGTCCGGTATCAAATTAGCGAACTTTTCTTCGAGTCCTACGTCCCTAACACGGTGCTTACTTTCAGCCTCATACCTTGTGGCAAGCTCGGATGAGACGTTTTTGAATTTTTTGTATTCGATTTGCCTCGCGATGAGAATCTCCCGTGCCTCATAGGGATCGAGCTCATCCTCATCATAGAGATCCTCTTCCCTTGGAAGTAGACGAGCAGCTTTTATATCAAGAAGAGTTGCCGCAACAAGTAGGAACTCGGTACTAACTTCTAAATCAAACTCCCGCCTCGAATTGACATAGCCAAGATACTCATCCGTTATCTTAGCTATCGGTATCTCATAGACATCTATTTTCTGGCGCGAGATCAAATTAATAAGCAGATCGAAGGGGCCTTCAAATGCATCAAGCTTGACCTGATATACCATACTCAGCTCTCCATTTTTACAGAATATTAAGCCTCTCTCTTACATCCCTTATGGTCGCCCTGCATATGGGCCTTACCTGGTGCAGACCCTCTCGCAAAACCTCGTCCACAACTCCCGGCTCTCTCTCTATCCCCGCCCGCCTCTCTCTAAATGTGGCAAGCGAATCCACTATCCTATCCGCAAGCTGGCGCTTGCATTCCATACACCCCCATGTGGCCTCGCGACAATTCCTCTCAATTTCTTCAAGCTCTTCTGGTGGCGTATAGACCTCGTGTGTTGGGTAGACGACCATACACGCCTCTGGCCTACCAGGATCGATTTTTCTCTTCCTTGCCGGATCGGTGATCATCTGATTAACCTTATTTCTGATTATGTTGGGGTCATCGGATAGATAGATCGCGTTCCCGTAACTTTTGCTCATTTTTCTGCCATCAATACCGAGCAGTCTCTTCACGGGGGAGAGCAACGCTTGGGGTTCTACAAAGTATTCCCCATATAGGTGATTGAACCGCCTAACTATCTCTCTCCCCAGTTCGACGTGGGGAAGCTGATCCTCGCCAACCGGTACAAGTTCACCCCGGGGAAGTATAATATCCGCCGTCTGAAGCACTGGATAACTTAAAAATCCAACCGTTGATACATCTTTTTCAGTTATCTCCTCAAGCATCTCCTTATAGGTCGGGTTTCTTTCAAGCCATGATACCGGCGTTATCATCGAAAGATATACATATAACTCTGCTACTTCGGGTATATCCGATTGCTTATACATAAAACACTTCCTGGGGTCAAGGCCGATGGCGAGCCAATCGGCTATCATCTCTCGGATATCGTTCGCTATCTCGCCAACATCATCGTACTTAGTTGTAAGGGCATGCCAATCGGCAACAAAAAACAGGCATTCGTACTTGTCCTGCAGCTTTACCCAGTTCTGTAAGGTCCCGAAATAATGCCCCAGGTGCAGCCTTCCGGTTGGTCGCTGTCCGCTTACTACCCTTTTAGCCAAAATTATCCATCTCCTTAAATGATTATATACGGTGTTGCATTATTGCTTCTAGCTTCTAAGAATGATTATGAAATCGGCATGCCCATATATATCAATTTTAGTACTATCTCACTAGGATACCAGAGAACAGTTCTGAGAAATCCCGGTACCATAAATATCAAGAGCAAGAGGATTATGAATCCATACTGCTCAAAACGATACCACGGTTGCTGCATGGTCTTTGGAAGAAAATACGGGATTATCTTTGACCCATCAAGCGGCGGTATGGGAAGCAGATTAAAGATACCAAGGATTACATTTAATTGTACAGTTACGGCAAGCAACAACCCAAAAATATCCGGTAGAGGCAGGTAGAAAAGCCTCGCTAGAACAAACGCAGTAGCAAAGTTCGCCATTGGGCCAGCTAATCCAACAAGCGCCATGTGCTTTATTGGATCTCTAAAGTGATAAGGATTTACAGGAACGGGTTTTGCCCAGCCGATACGCTGGGTGATTATCAGCACTAACGTCCCCATTAAATCTAGATGCTTTATCGGGTTCAGGCTCAATCTCCCCTGTTCCCTGGCTGTCGAATCGCCAAGTATTTCGGCAACCTTTCCATGCATGAACTCATGCACGGTAATCGCTATAAGAAATGCCGGTATGCTATAAAGAAGACCTTCTATATTATAAGATCCCACTTATTCTTTCCACTCCTCGCTATAATGGCCGAAGCGATCAAGCACAAATTCCATCTCATCCTCCGGCCCATCTACCTTTCCGTCCAGCTTAGCCGCTAGAAGATCCTTCAGAACGATATTATACACGTGTGATGGGGGAAACCCCATTTTCCGCAAACTGCGCCCATTCACCGATAACTTCACTCCCCTGAGGCTCGATAGATAGTAGTGAATCCTCTTCTGCACCTTCTGCTTCGATGTTTGCGCATGCGCAAACACCAAAGCTTCCGCTGAGAGTGGATTGAGCAGCTTATATATCTCGCTGTTTCTTATCCTCAGCGGGTCTTCTAGCTTCCCCACTATTCCGGGGACGGTCACCATCATCTCGATCAGTCGAACCTTATCAGCCTTTCTCAGCCTCATCCTCTCGCACCAGGAATCAAGGTCTCCCTGCTTAAGATTTCTCAGCAATGCCGCCAGGTAGATAATTCTTTTTTGAACCCCTGTCGCAAAGTGATGATCAAGTTCTCGTGCTGCTTCATCAATCCGGGTGAACAGCGCTTTAAGACCTCCATCTATCTCAATATTTGGCTCAAGGATCTTAAGAGCTCCTAATTCATCCAACCTCTTTAATATTTTGAACGGCTTGTCCTCGGCCAGTATCAGCATCAGTTCATCTCTTATCCTTATATCTGAGAGATGCCCTATAAGCTCCATATCTATAGCTTTTTTAAGCAACTCCTCGGTCTCTGATTCCAGTTTAAAACCTAGCCGCTGCTCAAAACGGATTCCCCTGAAGACCCGTGTCGGATCCTCTATAAAGCTTAAGTTATGCAATATTCTTACGCGCCCGTTTTTAAGATCCCGCTGCCCGTTAAAGAAATCCAGCAACTTGCCATAATCCTTTGAATTCAGGCTCACCGCCATAGCATTTATGCTGAAATCACGCCTTGCTAGGTCCTGGCGTATAGACGTCGGCTCCACCTGGGGAAGAGCGGCTGGCTTTTCGTAGAACTCCATCCTTGCCGAGGCGAAATCCACCCTGAAACCATCTGGTAGGATAATGACTGCCGTTCTGAATTTATGGTGTGTCCTTACTCTTGCATTAAGTTTCGCTGCGATAATACCAGCGAACTCTATCGCATCACCCTCCACGACTATATCCACATCGAGGTTTCTATAGTTCAACAATAGGTCGCGCACTATACCGCCAACAAGATAGATCGAAAAGCCCGATTCATCGGCTGAGTCACCAATCTCACGCAGCAGTATCTGTACCTCCTTTGGAAGAAGCGTCTTTATCCTCTGGGCTATCTCGCCTCTGCTATACTGAGGCTTTGCCGTCTTAAAGTTTTTCGATTTATTGAGGTAGTCTACACCACCGAGCACTTTTAGGACATCGGTTCTGCTCACAATCCCGATTACTCTCCCATCATCGACAACTGGGATGCGGCCTAGATTCTCATCGCTTAGGAGCCTCTGTATCTCAGGTAGCGGCGTATCCGGTGTGATTGGCTCGATTCTCCTTGTCATAAAACCCTTAACGGGTGCATGGCTTAAACCATGATGGGCCGCTTTGTCGATCTCACGCCTTCCTATCAGCCCCACAAGCTTTCCATCTTCCACAACTGGCAATCCGCTGTAGCCGTACTTGATCATTAGCTTATTCGCATCTCTTATGGTTATATCCGAAGTAACTGTCCTTACCGGAGCCGACATAATTTGACGTGCAACAGGTGGCTGTTTTGCGTGCTTGAAAAGCTCCTTCACGAGCCCTCCCTCGGCCGAATCCAGATCCATCTCCTTTAACGAAGCGGATGCCGCCTGAGCATGCCCGCCCCCACCCAGCTCTTCGAGAATCTTTCCGACATCCACCGTATCTGTGCGGCTTCGACCGATCACATAAGTGCGATCATCATGCTCTAGTAATGCAAATATTACATCGATATTTTCAATATCGGCCAGCTTGGAAACGACCACCGAACCACCCTCCACATACTCGCCTACTTGCGCCCTTGTAACCATAACCGGGGTTCCATTTACATCAATTACTTTAGCTGCATGGACAAGTCGATCAAAAAGCTCGTGCTGCTCAGGCGATAATGCCGGACTCAGAAATCGGTGGATCATCTCTATGCTTGCGCCGCTCGCCATCAGGTATGCGAGCGCTTCTGCATCATCATAGACCGTCGTTTTAAAAGTTAGAGAACCGGTATCTTCATGTATTCCTAAGGCAAAAAGGGTTGCCTCAAAAGGCGTTATATGTATGCCCTTGTCTCTTATAATCTTGGTAAGAATCGTCGTGGTTGCGCCCACACTCTCAGAGAAATCCCTCGTTATCGGGATATCCTCGGTGGTTGGAGGATGGTGATCAAATGTGAAGACCTCAATTCCCGGCTTATATGCCAGAGCTTGAAGGTCGCCCAATCGGCGTCCAATCTTTGTATCCACCACTATTAGCCTTGAGACCAATCTCCTATCTATATGCTTTACATCAAACGTTTCGATTACGTCATCATGCAGCGCCAGGAACTCCCTTACGTTCTTGTTTTGTGCACCAACCAGCACAATTTTTGCATCCGGATATATCTTTTGCGCCGCAACCGCCGCCGCGAACGAGTCAAAGTCAGTATTCACATGACTGGTTATAACTTCCATGCCGTTCCCTCTTTACTGAGAAACCGTTTGGCAGTATCCAAACGGTTTCTTTCATATGCCTGATCTTGATAATTATAGTCCATGTTATCGTTCTAAATACCTCTAACTTTAATCCATTGATACTATATCTTCTAGATCTTCTGCGTCTCCACCTTGCACTTTGCCGCCGTTTTTGAATCGCACTTTCTGCGGTACGGGCATGTATAAAGATCGGTACTTAAATACTTCTCCCCACCATCGGGCAAGACAACAACCACATTCCCCTCTTTCAACCACTCCGCGCGGCGGAGTGCCTCGGCCATTACAGCGCCAGATGATATACCACAGAGCAAACCCTCATACCGCGCTAGGTCCTTTGCGGTATCATAAGCATCATCATCGGTTACGTTTACCTTTTCATGGATCATATTAAAATCGAATATCGGTGGTACATATCCTTCGCTCAGGTTACGCAGACCCTGGATCTTACTGTTATGGTTCGGCTCCACGCCGATCATTCTCGTATGCGGGCTCTCGTCCTTAAATCGACGCCCGACGCCCATTAAGGTCCCGCCAGTACCTATCCCAGCAACAAACACATCTATGGGCTTCACTTGCTTTAGTAATTCTCTGGCTGTAGTTTCGTAGTGTGCGAGCGGATTATTGGGATTTCCAAATTGGTTTATCAGGAAATACTTCGGGTCATCCGATAGCTGATCCGCCATCTCTATTGCGCCTGGCATCCCCTTGCATCCTTCTGTCAGCAGAAGCTCTGCTCCAAACGCCATAAGTATCTGCCGCCTCTCCAGGCTCATAGTCTCCGGCATCACTATTTGAAGCTTATACCCCTTTAATGAGCATAGAAGGGCCAGGCCTATCCCGGTATTGCCACTAGTTGCTTCAAGAACAATTTTTTTACGGGTGAGTTCACCGCTCTCCTCCGCCTTCTCGATCATGTACTTTGCTATCCGGTCCTTTATCGAACCACCCGGGTTGGCACTCTCAAGCTTAGCGAATATCTTTACTTTCTTATTCTTATTTAGCCTCTTAATCTCGACAACGGGCGTATTGCCAATTAAATTGAGGAGACCGTTATTCATTATTCACCCCATATGCACGGCAGGTTTCTCACTCAATAATATCATAAATGATAGGTGGGACATCATGCGGGCTCGCGGATAATTGAAAAGCTTCATAAACGAGGCCGCTGACTGCGGCAAGCGTATGAGCGTCATTGCAGTGCATCTGGGCGATCGTATCCCCCGCATTAATATAATCCCCTACCTTATGGGGTATTATAATGCCTGCAGTGTGATCAATCGGATCATCTTTTACCTTGCGCCCGGCACCCAATATGCGGGCCGCAACTCCTAGTTCCTCCGCATTTATTCTCCTAATATAACCACCCTCGGCTATACTTATATCTTCAACAAACTTTGCGTGCGGTAAAATTCTGCGCGGGTTATCTATTACCCTGCTATCGCCCTCCTGTGCCTCGACAAATTGCCTGAACTTTTCTATCACCTTCCCACTCTCAAGCGCATCGCTTAACTTTTCTATCGCTTCTTGGGTGCTCGATACCAAACCGGCCTTGACCATTAGCTGCGATCCTAAGGTAAAGCAGAGATCAAGTAGATCGGCAGGCCCAAAGCCCCTCATAGCATCAACAGCCTCTTCTACTTCCAGTGAATTACCTATCGTCGTACCAAGTGGCTGGTCCATATTGCTGATTACCGCCACCACCCTTTTACCAAAGCGCTTTCCTATCGATATAAGTTCGGTTGCTAATCCCTTTGCATCATCGAGCGTTTTCATAAAAGCGCCCGAGCCCACCTTTACATCCAGTACTATTACATCCGCTCCTCCCGCGATTTTCTTGCTCATGATGCTGCTTGCAATAAGAGGTGCGCTTGAAACGGTTGCAGTAACATCCCGTAAGGCATATATCTTTTTATCGGTCGGGCATATCTCTTCTGTCTGCCCTATTATCGCTATACCGATATCGTTTACCTGTCTTACAAACCGATCTTTATCAAGATTCACATTAAAGCCGGGTATCGACTCCAGCTTATCTATCGTTCCCCCAGTAAAGCCAAGCCCACGACCTGATATTTTCGCCATCTTAGCCCCGACCGCTGCCATCATCGGCCCTAAAACCAGGGTTACTTTATCGCCCACACCACCCGTACTGTGCTTATCCACCTTGATGCCGTCTACACCGCTTAGGTCCATGATTTCGCTGTACTTAACCATGGCTTTCGTGAGGTTATAGCTCTCATCGGCGTTCATGCCTCTGATATATGCAGCCATTAGAAATGCGGACATCTGATAATCTGGGATATCGTTAGACATATAACCATCTATTATGTACTCAATATCTTGCGATGAGAGCGACTTTCCATCCCTTTTTTTAGCCAGTATATTAATCATGTCATCCTTTTCCTTCATGATAACTCAGCATTAAGCCATACCCGGATGTTATGATAGCTTATGTTGTTATCCACATCCATATCTTCACGTATTAACGCTATAGCCTTTCATCGTTGTTTTAAGCCTATGCTATCTTAGTGCTAATGGCAACTATAACTACAATTCTCTGAATTCCATAATCCTCAATTATTAAACTCAGAGATTTTGCAACTAAAACGGCAACGTAACAACCAGCTACGTAAGTGTGTGTTTCAAATCCCCGCATATGGGTAGATTGTGCATAGATATAAGTCAGCTATAACCGGCTGCCGGGGGCGAGTACTTGAAAAAGGTAATCGTAATCAGCATCAGCATCAGCATCTTCGTCTTCACTTTACTGCTCTGTCAAGTTGCATATGCGGCGGATTTGCGTTCGGGCGGCAACATCATCATCCCCTCTGATGCGGTAGTTAACGATGATCTCTATATCAGTGGCGGCAGCGTTGTAATCGACGGGAGAGTCAATGGCGACCTGATCATCGGTGGCGGCACGGTGACGATAAACGGGTCGGTGCGTGACGACCTCATGGTAGGCAGCGGCACGGTTATCGTTAACGGACCGATTGAGCAATCGATACGGGTCGCTGGTGGTACCGTCTCGATAAATGGCGAAGTAGGGGAAGATCTGGTGGCCGCAGGAGGCACACTAGAGACCGCTACCGACTCATCCGTTGGTCGCGACGCCATCATCACAGGCGGAAATGTCCGCCTTAGCGGAGATATCGGACGACGTCTTTTTGGCTCAGTCAGTAGTTTAGTTATCGATGGCAGCATTGGGCAGAACGCACGACTTTATGTGGATCGCCTCACCCTTACAGATAGAGCTGTGATCGGTGGTGACCTCCATTATACGAGCGAGAATAGGGCGCGCATTGCAGATGGCGCACAGATCGAGGGGCGCACGATCTTTGATCGGGTGCGTCCTCCCGCCGCGAGGCCTGGTGCCCGCATCGCCACATTCATCCTCTCATATCTTGCCGCACTACTCTTTGGTATCGTGCTTTTGCTGCTATTCCCGGCGCGCGTGGTGCAGGTCGCCGATACCATCATCGCTGCACCATGGCAGAGCCCACTTCTCGGTACGGCGCTCTTGGTGACTGTGCCTGTGATCGCGATCATCCTCGCGGTTCTGGTGGTAACGATCCCGATCAGCCTGACGCTTATCTTCCTCTATATCTTGGGCATCTATCTTGCTAAGGTCTTCGTCGGGCTTATGGTTGGGCGCTGGATTACTGGCTACTTCAAGCTAAGAATTGGCAATATCGTTGCGCTTCTCATCGGCCTTCTCATTATCATGCTGCTTGGGCTAATACCCATACTCGGACTGCTCCTGAGATTCCTCTACGTGCTGTTTGGGCTTGGCGCTGCTGCGCTGGTCCTCTATAGAGTAGTAGTGGAGGCAAGACAACGTGGCGGTCCCGGTACCGAGCCACCCGAGCAGGCACCTGGCGTGCACACTGTGACGCCATCCGAAGGGTAGATGCCTGGCACTGCCTCAAAAACTATATCTTATCGATGTTCTACTTAATCTATGATCTATGTGATTTACATCTACATGCTAGCTATAATTACTAACGTATGGCTAATGGTAAGGTAGCCATCGATCCTGTATAATATTATTTGTCGGCTTTGCCATAAGCTGTGGTTTATTTCGGTAGCTTTATTTGATCATAATGGGCCTTGAGAATTTTGAAGCTCTAAAATCAAAGATAAAAGCCTTTTTTCCCAGATTGAGAGATGGGAGGCCGGGGGCTCTGCCTGCAGTTATCGCTCTTATCATACTGGGGCTTATTCTTGTATTCTTCAATATAATTGACAAATCGGATGATCCAACCATAAAAACCAACAACAGGGCATCTGAAGATCGAAAGATGCTTGACCGCGTGGCTGAAGAACCTTTCCACTATCAACTGGATAAAATAATCGAGGCCACCAAGAAAAAACCATTTAAGGCAAAGATTACTACCGAAGTGGGCATTAAGGGCTACTGGACACAGAGTGGTATTGATTACCGGTTTGAGGACCCATCGAGATCTAATATCATAATCCTTAATTCTTCGCAAGAGAAGCTCTGGGTTATCGATTTAGCCGCTAAGATCGCTCACGAAACACCATTTAACACATCAAACCTCAATCACCATAATGAACTAATCCCGACACTGCTTATCGAGGGATTATCGACCTCGACTGCAACTGGGACGAAAAATCTTGAAGATATACTGCCAGGGGGCAAAAACGCTAAATTGACGTTCACACCACATGAGCTTCCGGACCGCTGGGACGGTTCGAGGAGAGATGGAGCGGCCTGTTTCATCGATTGGGATTACATCCAGCTCGATAACATTTCGCCTACTGAATTTGAACCACCCCAGGGGTTGACAATAATAAAGCCGGCCCAGGGCGCTACAACTACAACTACAATTATAAAATAGGAATTATTGCTCGTACCAACCTGGACAACCCGGCTCCCACCTACCATTCCCACCTACCATTCCCACCTACCATTAAGTATTTGCCAGCATCGATTGATGACGCTGCATAACTGCCGATTCCAGTTTTTTTGTTAAAAATCACTCCACTTGGGTAGATTTACTCTGTCCTTTATTATTTTGCGGCTACAGGGGCTTATATTGAAAAGGTTGTTTAGCAACTGCCGTTGTCGTTATCGTTATCTTCTTATATCACAATACAACCGTTACAGCTATTGTGAATAAGTACGGATAGTATATGGAGGGGTTTTATGGCTGATAAGATCACTATAAGTATTATCAAAGCAGATGTTGGTGGCTATGTAGGGCATGGGGATATCCACCCGGCCTTAATTGAAAAGGCCAGGGAGAGGCTTGCTCAAGCAAAGGCGGAAGACCTACTTATCGACTATCACATCGGGAAGGTCGGTGATGATACCTCACTTATAATGACCCATAATAAAGGCGTCGATGCGGAGCCGATCCATAAGTTCGCCTGGGATACCTTTTTGGCAATGACCGAGGTCGCAAAGGAGTATGCGCAGTACGGTGCGGGTCAGGATCTTTTATCCGAGGCTTTTACTGGTACTGTCAGGGGATTGGGGCCCGGTGTTGCTGAAATGGAGATCGAGGAGAGGCCGAGCGAGCCTATCGTCTGCTTTCTTGCCGATAAAACCGAGCCCGGTGCCTGGAACTATCCCCTCTTCAAGATGTTTGCCGACCCATTTAATACCGCAGGCCTGGTAATCGATCCAAAAATGACGGATGGTTTTAGCTTTGAGATCCACGACCTCATTAACAAGAGAAAACTTATGCTCTCTTGCCCGCTCGATTACTACTCACTTCTTATGTTTATCGGAGCACCTGATAGGTACGTGATAAAACATATCTTTCGTAACACTGATGGGTTGATCTGCGCATCAACCTCAACCCAGCGGCTCAGTCTAATAGCCGGCAGGTATGTGGGCAAAGATGATCCAGTCATGATAGTTCGCGCCCAGAGTGGCCTGCCTGCGGTTGGTGAAGTGCTTGAACCATTTTCGATACCGTATATGGTCGCCGGTTGGATGAGGGGCTCACATCATGGACCAATAATGCCTGTCTCTTTCAGAGATGCCCACCCTACGCGATTCGATGGCCCCCCAAGGGTTGTAGCATATGGTTTCCAGCTTGCTCAAGGAAAGTTTATTGGCCCGAGAGATCTTTTTGACGACCCGGCATTTGACGGCGTGCGCAAGAAATGTGTTGATATAGCTGATTATATTAGGCTTCATGGTCCATTTGAGCCCCATAGGCTCTCGGCT
>JACUUO010000224.1 GCA_014859275.1 Actinomycetota bacterium
GACCTAAACTAAAGGGCGTCAAGAAAAACCGAAAGAAGCATAAGAAGAAGCGGTAATGGCGTTTCCTTTAATAACTGCTGTAGTTGACAAGGTGAATGCCAAAGGGGAGACCCAAAATGGGATTTCTTCATGGTGAGCCCAAAATTCAAGATGATGAATTTCGGCAATGCTTGGCCTATTTAGAGGAAGAGTGGAGACTCAAAGCTTTCCAAGAAAAAGAAGCAGACCTCTATAACAATGCACTAGTAAAACACGGTAGATCAATCTCCGCAGATAGTGTCGCTGCCAAAGAAGTGTGCCGGGCTGCCAGCCGACTCACGGAGTCTGCAAGTGAAATTCTCAGGCGTAGAAGCAAGATGTCACCTGTACCCGATGCAGCCTCTGCTGTGTATTTTGCATGGCAGTTAACGTACTTGGATTACTCGTCTTGGTCTACAGCACAATGTGCAGCGGTAGAAGCGGTGGTGAACGGCATGGAACCATGCGGTGAACGTGTTGGGGCACTCCTTGCCCAATCTGAAACGTCGCGACATAAAGCAGAAAAAGAAGAGAAGAGACTATTAAGACGGCTTAGGCGAAGTGGTCTAACCGGAGATATGGTGCAGAAGATGTTTAGTGACGCATCGGCTGCTGTCGAGGCTCAGAACTAGCAACCCGAAAAGACATCAAGACAAGATGCCGAGACAATATCCAGAAAAATGAGTGAGATCTACAAACAGATAGATAGAGAAAAACAAAAGGCTCTACTTGGGGCTAATAAAGCCTTCGAGGGTTTAGCCGAGCGGGATAAAGCACTAATAACGGCTGCTAATATCGGCATAATTACGTGTCCTGCCCGTTTATCCACTCGCCTGGAGAAGTATAGGCGTCTGATGGATGAACTCGACTCCATGCTTAAGCAAGCTGGCATATCGGCTATTGACGAGATGATAGGTGCAGAAAGAACACTATTAAAGCAAGCATGGTGGGACAAGTTTTTGGAGGATTGGAAGGAGAAGTGGGCTATCCGTAGTGAAAATGACATCGGTTCTTGGGGTCATCGTTGGAAGAAACTTCAGCCATATGTTTATGATTTCGGGTATTTTTGCCAAACCCCTGCTAATTACAGAAAAAGGGGAGTATTAAAGGGTTCAATGAAGGAAGTCTCTTGGCGAGTCGATATTAAGTCTAATAGCGTAGCACCTATCATGCTACCCATTTCGCACGAGCTTGAAAAAGGTTTGATGCTGGCTTCGAGAGGCAGGAATGAAGAGGCAATTGAGGAATTTAACGCATATATCAAAGTTAGGCCCAACGACCCCGTAGCGTACGGAGTTAGGGGTGATTCATACGATGATATGGGTCAATTTGGCAAAGCTATAAACGATTATTCAACTTTAATCGAACTGGAACCAAAGTTAGCTGAAGCTTATCACAAAAGAGCTGTAGCTTACGCGGAGATCGGCAGTCTTGAGAAATCTATTAAAGACTTCGACAAAGCAATTGAACTTTATCCCGAAAACGCCGAATACTATTTCAATAGGTGCGTAACATACCATAGGCTAGGTGATAGAGATAAGGTAATAGATGATTGCACAAAGGCCATAGATTTGGATAGGAATTACGCAAAGGCATACTATAGCAGAGGTATAGCCTACGGCGAGAGGGGTGAGTATGATAAAGCTATATCAGACTATAATGTAGCGATTAAACTGCAACCTGAGTTTATGGTTGATGTTTACTTTAATCGAGGGGGCGCTTATCAAGCGAAGGGAGAGCTTGAAAAGGCTCTAGACGATTTCAAATGGGTGAAAAAGAATGTTAGTGACCGTGAAAGCATCGAGGTTGTAGAGCAGAAGATTAGGGACTTGACTAAAGTAGCTAAACCTCGAACATGTTAGTTATGGGCGGTGGGTGGAGCGAACACGCCTTAGTTTGGGGGATTGTCCAGAGTCCGAGGGTAGGAAGAGTTTTCGCTGGCCGGGGAATACCGGTACGGCGGCAATCGGTGAAAATAGAACGATTTTAAGGGAGGGTAGCCAAATGCCGTATAGAGAAGGACAGCTAACCTTCATAGACTTCTTGGGTTACAAACCTGTAATGGCACTAGCTAAAAAGGGCCTCTTTGGAAAACTCTACCTAACCTTTAACGCCTACTGTGCGGTTCTTGCGTCAGTATACGAGTCTGCAGCAGTACTGGGGCGTGCTAGATGCGAGGAATTAGGTATACTAGAAAAGATACTTGAAGCTCAAGCTCCTTGGTTGGCGCCTGATCTCATGAAATCGCAGCAAGAAAGGGCAAAGGAACGCCTTGATGCGTTTAGAAACGAGGCTAGGCGGGAACCTCATTCTTTCGTTGAGTTCATCCAAGTTAAGCAACTGGAAAATGCTGTTCCAGATGAAAAGCTAAAGCGAGTCTGGGCTGCGATATATAATACACGTAGGGCCGGCGGGGGTGAAGCCGACGAGGTTAAGGAATTGGGGCAGAGTTCATTTAAAAGTAAAAAAGTAATGAACAAACTTGAGATGAAAGTCTCGCTAGTAGGCGCTGAACCAGGTATAAAGATGTTCGGGAAAAAGGGCGTAGGCTTCGGTAGCTCCTTCCCAGAATTAACAGAGAAGATGTATAGGAATCTCCATGAAGATATTGACATGCTGGGCTGGTCTGAGGCGGCGGTGCATGCTTTTGCGCTTCCCGAGAAACCCCCGATAATAACTCTTGAGGAAGCAGAGGAGGAAATCCTCAAAATAGTGGCAGTTTATACAAACAGATACTGGCCAGAGATGCTTGACCCCTTAGATTTGAGGGGTCACCTAGAGATGGTGAAGGAAGAGGACAGGTAACCATTGTCACTGTCCGTCACCTTTGAAGGCAGGGAGAAAACCTCTTGAAGATACTGGTCATCGGTGGTGGAGGTAGGGAATACACTTTGGTCTGGAAGATCGTCCAGAGTC
>JACUUO010000225.1 GCA_014859275.1 Actinomycetota bacterium
CTGACCTCTATCTTCTTCAAAAATCAGGGCTAAAGCCCTGAGCTACGATTCTATTCTCTTTCCTTCTGGCTCCTGGATTCTATCTATTGCCATTGCTTTTAAGATTGCCATGACTTCCCTACGGCTTTTGGTCCCCTTCGCTTTTGCTCAGGGCTTCGGCTCACCGCAATGACAATTCATAGCATGCTTGATGCTGTAGTGATATAGGGCCCGGTGATGGTGCTGGAGCACTCCTCTCCCATCTCATAAACAAAAAGAGCCAACCCTAAAGTAAAAGGATCAGCTCTCCTATTCTCTTCTCGCACTCTAAGCAACCATGCATGATGGGCCCCTCTGCTTATTACTAGATATTACCAATAGTATGTGTAGGTATTTATAGTGTGCTATTTAGGTACACTATTGATGTTATTACGCTTGCTTTCCATATGTCAAGGGTTTAACCGATTATCGCGATTAACCCATCGCAGTGCGAACATCGATTTGAGGGTAAAGTCTTCTAAGTAAGTGAGAACCGGGCTTAGTTGACCGGAGGCATTGTGACAGAATTTTAATGGCTCTGAGCAGGCCATACGCAATAAAATCGCTTCTAAGGCATTTTAAAAGCCTGGGTAATGTTTTTATCGGGAATATATTAAATATCCGCTTTCGGATATTTAATATAAATAGAGGCGCGATGGCTGATGGTGACAGTAGAGAAATCAATTATGGTTAGGGTACCTGTAGATATCGCCTATGCGGCCTGGGCAAACCTTCAGAATTTCCCTATTTACGCACCCCACGTAGTAAGAAGCGTTGAAATGCTTAACAAGGGACGATCGCGTTGGATCGTGGATCTTTTAGGGTATGAGCTTCAATTTGAAGCTGAGTTGGATGAGGATAGACCCAACAGGTTAATTTCCTGGCATTCGGTATCCAATGTAAAGCATTTCGGCTCCGCCTATTTCTCACCTGTAACCGGGGGCACAGTGGTTACCATCCGGCTCATGTTTGATACAGGGGGCCTCTCCAGTGAATTCGTTGATGATCTAGATGTAGTCTGGCATGAATTTGAGGAGATTTTTAAAGATACGCTTCATGGTTTCAAGAAATATGTTGAGCAGATGTGGTGGCAGGTACCCATTGTTATATGATACAAAGAGGAGCTAGACAAATAGGTTTACCAATTTCCCTGCGGCGACATCAACAAGTCCTTTATCGGTTATTTTCAGCTTTGGCACCGTCGCAAGTGTAATAAATGAGAGCGTCATGAAGGGATCGCTGGGCTTTGCCCCGAGGTCTTTAGCGGCCTGGGTTAATATCTTCATTCTATCATAGACTTCATTGCTATCTTCCTCAGCGATCAGTCCGGCTATTCGAAGCGGCAGTGAAGCGCGTACCTCTCCCTTATTGACTACTACCTGGCCTCCCTGCATATCGATGATCGTGTTAACCGCAGTAGCGATATCTTCGTCATCAACACCGGCGACGACTAGATTATGCGCATCGTGGGCGACGCTTGAAGCGATTGCCCCCGAGCGAAGTCCCAATCCTTGAAGCAGGCCAACGAACAGGTTAATATCCCTGCTATATCTATTTATTACCGCTATTTTTAGTATGTCGCGGTGCGGGTCGCCGGTAACTAAACTGTCGACGATGGGAGGAGGCACTAATTCCTCATCTGTTAGTATCTCATCTGGGATGAGCTTAACTACCCTCGCCCGCTTTCCTTTGGCTGCTATCGTAAAGTTAGCAGGAGTTACCTTATCGACGTAGATACTATTCTTTAAGGTGATGGGCGGCTCGTATTTTTCGATATATTGAAGATCCTGGCCCACGTCATAAACTACGATGCCGTTCTTAATGACCGTTCGTATATATACCTCGGTTATATCCTCTAGAATGAGGAGATCGGCAATCCTTCCTGGCACCACCGCTCCCCTATCATTTAAACCGAAGTGCTGCGCCGGGTTGAGGCTGGCCATCTGCATCACAAGTCTTATGTCAATCCCGCTAGCAATTGCCTTACGCACTATATGATCGATGTGGCCCTCCTCAATTATATCGGTTAGGCTTCGATCATCGGTAACGATCGCCATATTCCTAGATGTTATATAATTAACTGCCGGCAAGAGTGCTTTGAGGTTCTTTGCGACAGAGCTCTCGCGAACCATCAGGAACATTCCCCGCCCTATCTTTTCAAGCCCCTCATCAAGCTCGGCCGTCTCATGGTCTGAGGTTGGACCAGCAGCGAGGTAGGCATTTAGCATCTTACCCCTAATCTCTGGTGCATGGCCATCGATAGGGTCATTTGCGGCGGCGATCAGCTTTTCTAGGGTGGCCGGGCGTCCAGCCATTATGCCAGAGATATCCATGACTTCACCAAGGCCTATGAAGGCGGGATCTGAAAGGAGCATGGCAATCTCATCCCTGCTCACTGAGGCTCCGGTAGTCTCGATTTCCGGCGGGGTTGATGGCACGCTTGATGGCGCCATAAAAAAGAAATCGATCGGTACCTCCCGGGTAGCCTTGAGGAGGTAATTAATGCCGGTTAGGCCGGCGACATTGGCGATCTCGTGTGGGTCGACAATAGCGGTAGTCGTACCGTGTTTAATAAGTATGGCGGCGAGCGCTTCTGGCCTGAGCATTGAAGTCTCTATGTGCATATGCCCATCAATAAAGCCGGGAATGACAATCGAACGCTGAACGTCCCTTTCGTAATCGCCCTTATATCTGCCGATGCCAGCTATGACACCATGGTGGATGGCAATATCAGCGTTCTCGAAGGCACCGGTAAAGACGTTGACTATCTCTGCGTTTTTTAATACGAACTCGGCTGGCTCGTCTCCCCGCGCAACTTGAATTATCTCATAAAGTTCCTCGTAATCCATACATGGATTATTCCTATACGCAAGTGATTATTAACGCGCTCGGTAGGGTGGTTTGATTTAAT
>JACUUO010000040.1 GCA_014859275.1 Actinomycetota bacterium
TGGTTGATGCCGATACCGCCATGGCAACGGATACAGACCGCATCAAGATTGTCGGACGTGATTGCAAAACCAGGATTTGTTGTAGGATCAATTATGGTTGTCGGTCGACCATTTGCAGCGTCGACGGAGAAGTTACCCAATAGCTTGATGGCATCATCCTGACCGCTGTGCGGGAAGTCATAGCCGGAATCGGTTCCAGCTGATACTACCGCGATTGTCCATGCGTAAGAGCCAGTACCGAAGTGGCACTGCTCACAACTTGCACTCGAGGAACGGTAGAACGAAGTTCCCGGTTTTGGTGGTAGGTCGTTGCGGTGGCAGGAGTAGCACTGTCCAGGACCGTTGTACGCACCGGTGTACGGCACTGGGTGAGTCCTATCCACGTGGCTCTTGAACCCAAGCTCTTCATGTGTCAGTTCTTTCGTGTAGCCGATATTCAGGTTATGGCAATCGGCGCACCACGGAGACAGAGCGAACTGGGTGACTGCCTGCGGGTCTCGGTCATACCCGTGTAGATGTGCGTCCCCCACGCCTTCGTACTTCGTATAGATGGTGTTCGGGAACACGCGATCGTTACTACCGGTATTGGCAGCAGTCATCGTCTCCTCGGGCACGGTTATGATGTTCGTCGGGTTAACGAGGTACTTGCCCGCTGCTGCATTGTACTCGGTGTACGCTGTCCAATCCTTCATGCCTTGGTCATAGTCAGTCGGGCAGCCATCGGCAGGAGTACCCCAGATAGAGGCGGATGGCGACTTCCTTAGCAGCTTGTAGCCTCTAGTGAGCTTCGTACCATTCCATGCAGTGTCGGTTGTGATCGTGTAGAAATCCATAGGATTCCATATCAGGTTCACGGCGTTATGCGGCTGGTGGCAGTTCATGCAGCGAAGTGCGAGCGGACCAATCCTTTTGTACCCGCTTCTACTTGGTGCGGCTGCGCTGTGGCCATGGTGCCGCGCAAATCTGAACATCTTGTTCTGCTTGTTGTCATACCGGCGAACCTGAACCGTCTCGGAGATCGGTGCCATGTTCTCATCCATGGTCTCAAGCACTACGTCCTCGGTTGTCTGGTAGACGGAGCTGTCCGGAATTATTGAGCTGGCGCCGATCGTGTGGCCGTTCGCTGTATCACGACCATCAGTGTTAAGGTCATAGACAACCTTGGCCGAGTGCGCGCTGCCATTGAGGTGGCAGTACCCGCAGGCATCATCCTGGGTATCCGATCTTAACAGGAAGTACGCACCCTCTGCGCGGTGGACTGCGTGACAGACCTTGCACTTGTTGGTTGTGGTATCATACCCACCATGTGGACCGCCAATGCCGTCCTGGTCGTTGCCAGTCCAGTTGCTATACATGCCGTCATTGGTGGAAAAAGCACCACTATCGAACGCCGCATAGCCGCCCTGTTTCTTGGCTACACCGCCATCACGCAGGTCCTCATAGGACCAGTAGGATGAGCCATCGTCAGCATATGGATAATCTTCACCAGGCAATTCAGCAAGAGCCATACCGCCCATCGCAAGCATGAAAACTGCTGCTAGCGTAATAACTAAAGCCTTTTTCATTTAGTTTCACCTCCTTTCGTTATAGAGTAAGAGTTTATTGCTAATGCATGTAAATGCCTATAAATATATGCATTAATATTACTATCGGCAATTTCTCTATAACTTATTAATGCCCGCTAGTGGTATTCATGGTGTATTGTTTTATTAACTTACTAAGGTCATGTATAGTATACAAGCTAAGGGTAGCATGCAAGGGAAAGAAAGTAAATACTTTCACAAGGAAATTTATGTAATTTGTTACAACGCCTTGCAGGATATCTTTAATTTGGTAAAGTCTGCTAAGCTCATGGTTAGCTCTAAGGCGATTGGCTAATATGCAGGAAGGGGCATAAGAACATGCCCCTTCCTTAGAACGATTACTTTTTACTTGGTCGATCGATCGGTTGGGGTTGGTTAAATAGTGAGATAACACCCCAGAATTTCTGTATATCTTTGCCATTAATCTTGCCTTTTTCCTTGCCTTCGACCAGGAACCTGAACGATTTTACCCCATCAAATTGCTTGAGCGTCTCTAAGATCGCACCGTAGGCCAGCAATTTTTCCTTGCGGTCTGCCGTAAAATCCAATACTTCCTTGCTAAAATTAATGGTTGCGAGCCCTTTTTTATCCAGCTTTACATCGATAACCTTGCACTCTGGTTGAACGATGGCTATATCGGCGTTAATCTGAGGCTGGGCTGTAAGGACCTCATTTAAGGCCGTCTTTATAATATCCTTGTCATCCTCTACTATATGCCTCTCTTCGACGATGGTTCTCCCCGTCGCATAGAAGACGGATATCTCTCTGGGTTTCTCTGGCATGGAGACCGTGGGTGGTGGAACGTCGCTACCAGTGCAGCCGATCATTATAATAATGAGCGCAAGGAGAGCAGCGCCTATCAATACTACCTTTCTCATTACTTATCCTTTCCGGTTGTCTGGGTGCTATAGGCCTCCTGGAATTCATTGTAGGTCATCGTCGTGAGTTCCAGGTCTTCGGCGGCATCCTTTACTACCGTAGAATCGGTGAGGAGAACTTTCTTGCCCTTGATATTATTAGCAAGGGCCAGGGCAGCCCTTTGGACACGTGAAAGACCGGCGTGTGACGATATGCCCTCCACTTCCGCGTCGCTTACCGGCTGTTGGACCAGCTTAAGCTTTTCCGGTAGTTGAGCCTTTAGGTTTTCGAATGTCTGGGGTACAACCAGCAATTTCTTAAATGCCTGGCTGAGGTTCTCAGCCGCATCGTCACTAAGTGCGGCTTGCAGGAAATCTTCCGAAGCCACAATCCTAAGGCGCGGCCTCATAAGCAACCAGAGCAGGAGCGGTAGCAGTAGTAGCAGTAGATATGGTGCCCACGCAAAGAGCTTTGCGGAAGCAGGCATTGCAAACGGAACCTGGAACACCTGGACGCGGTCGTTGAGCTTATCTGCTAGAACAAGTCTTCCCTGACCGGCATACATTATCCCTGCCGGGTAATAGAAGAACCCGTCATCATGGCCGACATCGCCGATCGTGTCGATCAGTTTGCCTTTGGTATCCAAGATAACTATTTCGCTGCTCAGCCCATCGACTACATACAGGTGGCCATTGTCGTCAAGAGCGACGCTGGCCGGCATGCCAAACTTTCGATCCTTATCTCTATACCTTATAGGGTTATCAGGCGGTATTGGTTTTCCATACTGCCATAGTGGCTCGCCATCCTTATTGAGGGCCTGCACGCGGTAGTTTAAGCTATCCGCGATGTATATGTTGCCGTTATTGCCGACGGTAATTCCCCCTGGGAGTCGAAACTCTCCCGGAGCCATTCCGAACTTACCAAAAGCAGTTATCAGGTTCCCCTCCAGATCGCCTATCATAATACCGCCATACGTGGTGACGTATAGCATCTTGTTATGAATTGTTAGCGAGAGCGGCCATTCCTCGAATTTAACCTCTTTCATCGGCTGGAGCTGGCCGTTATAGATGACGATCTTCTTCAGGGTCTTAGAGAGGATGTATACCCGGTTGTCCGGTGCGACCGCCACCGCTATTGGGTTTTTAATATTATATTGCCCCTCACCGGGATCCCCGAACTGGTTCACAAAATTGCCGTTTCGATCGAATACGACAATCCGGTGCTTGCCGGTATCGGCAACAAAGATCCGCCCTTGGCTGTCTACTGCGACGCCCGTGGGTCTCCTAAGGAGATCGCCCTCAAAGCCGTATATGGAGACAATATGCCTGAAATCATCCTGTTTCTTGGCTGATTTAGAAACCGGCGGTTTGGTTAATATAAAGTAGGCAAAAAGAAGAGCGATTAGGGCCGCAAGCAAAATGATTATGAATATGAAGTACCTTCGCATCGAATCGCCTACAACTACGCTTTGTTGTGCCAATGCTTAAACCTCCTAATTACTTGCCCGCAGTGCTGGTGGCGGGCGCTGTAGAATTATTCTTATTCTTAGCGGCAGTCTCTTTCTCCAGGCGCTTTAAAGATTCGAGTGCGCCTGTATGATCCGGTAGAAACTCGAGCACTTCTTTGTAATAACCTATCGCGCTTGTCGTATCCTTGCTCAGCTCATATGCCCTGGCGAGGTCGTACAAGAGGGTAGCGGCCTCCGGACCATAGCCAAGGGCCGAATCATACGCTCTGATCGCCTGACTGTATTTTTTCTGCCCCATGTAAATGTTTGCCAGTTCCGACCAGCACGCCTGGTAAAATGGTGCCAGTTGCCCTGGCAATTTGGCGGCCTTTTCCAGGTTCTGCGCTGCTTGGACAGCATTGCCTTTCTCTCTGTTTACTATACCGAGGATATAGAATGCTTCCGGGTTTTTAGGGGCGAGCCTTGTTGCAATTTTTGCCTCACCCATTGCTTTGTTTACCTGGTTTACCTCTAAATACGCAGCGGCAAGCTTGATTCTTGCAATCGCATCGTTGGGATTAGCCTTTACGGCTTCTACTGCGAGGAACAAAGTTCTCTCGGCCTCGGTTCTTGGCGCTTTTAGCTTGTCATCAAACAGCGCGTAGCGAGTTATCGCCGTAACAGTTGCTAAGATCGCCACAACCAGGACGAACATTACGGCCTTAAGAAGTAGTGATGTCCATCTGTTCATTCAAACGCCCTCTCTTTAAAAATTTCTCTCTCCGTGCTTAGGTAACCGAATAGTACCTAATAAAGTATACTCAATCTACCTGTTTTACTGTTCTATAATAACTCTTAAGAATAGAACTTCAATACCATTAGTATAGGCTTGTTGATTTACTAGGGGCACAAACGCTCCTTGTTCCTTTTTTCACGATTTTTCAGCCACCTCCACTGGCTACCTTAAATATCGGCTATGCACTATATATTATTAATATTATTAACCTGCCGCTAATATCTACCTCTATGCTGGTTGGACATTTGCACTGGGGTATTTAGCAGCTTTGTGGGTTAAAATTGTAAATTGGCCAGCCCGGCCCCTACTAAGGGAAGTCGCTAGTAAGAGCCCCTACCATGTAAATAATAACACAAACGTGTAAATAATAGCACAAACGTTTAAGAGCTGGTATACAGCAGTGGGTTTTCTGCAATATTGCCGGTAGCTAGGAGCGCTGTCTATGGCTACCGTGGTCTCTCTCTCCTCGGTGGCAATTCGCCTCTTACATGGCAAAAGGCGCAAAATGTTGGCCCGTGGCAACGGAAGCAGTTGGCCGGTCCGACCGTAGCGACAGCGTGCTTATGCGTGGGTATCCAATCGCCCATACTTTCATCGTATCCTTCATGATGACAAGTGTTGCAGAAATCCTTTTGCCGATGGCATTTCTGGCATACCTTCGGATTTTTGTTACCTATAGACCCGTGCTCTGATTTCACGAACTTTTCGGGGTGCGGGATCTCGACGCCATGGCAGCCCCGGCAGAAGGTCTTCAGGTGACATGGCATGCACGGGGTTGAATCTTGCTTTGCGGTCTTGCTGTGATCAAGTATAGGCCAGGTCTTTGTTTTGTGCGTCACCGGAATTAGATCAAAGCTTTTTGGATGGCACGCATCGCACCTCCCCGGTGCCATGGCCTTTTTTAGGAGGCTATGGCAGCGGAAACACCCATCCATGCTAATAAAATCCTTGTACCCTGGGCTTGTGGGGTGGCCTGCACGGTTATGGCAGTACGTACAGGCAATTCCTTTTTCGATATGAATGTTATGGTTCATCAGGAGGGTTTTTTTTGGCGTGACGACCCGCTTTGGCGTATGGCATCGTAGGCAGCTATCGTTATTTATCTTATTGCTCAATTTACTGCTTGCGTTTACCGGTTTCTCGTAAGATCCGGTGAAATGGCGGTAGATTTCAACTATTAGACCAGCCTTCTGTCGCACCCGGCCTAAAGGCCCTGAGGCATGGCAGGTATTGCAGTCTACTTCGGCATGAAGCGATGTTTTCTGCCACGAGTCGATTGCAGGTTTCATTTCATGGCAGATCGCACAGAATTGGGGTTGCGAAGTATATCTGAACCCGTAACCGACTACGAGAAGCACTACTACTAAAGCAGCTCCGGCTATGGGTATACGAAGCCTTCTACTAGGGCCGCCAAAGTTTGGCAGGCGAAGGCGTGGGATTCGGATCCTCGATTTTATATCTCGAAAATTAAACCTAAACATTTTGCTAGATTGTAACATTAGATAAGTATGTTAACAAGTTAGCGGCAGGCTTAGTGAGAGAACTGGCAGGCTTAGTGGGAGAACTGGGCAGACGTAGAGAACCTTTTATTATGGCAGAAGGCGCAATCATTCATCCTCGGCGCATGGCATTCCTTACATAGCTTTCTAGGAGGGATTATTTTACCGATCTTTCCAACATTTGGGTGTGCAGCACCGGGATGGCACGTTATACATGAGATACCCACCTCCACAATGTGGGTTCTATGGTTTATCTTTATGTCTCCAGTGCCAGATTCAATTCTATTTAAGCTATGGCAGCCCTTTCTCTTGCATGACTCTACCCCCGGTACAGTGGCTCCTGCCGGCTTCAGTTTTGCACCGACCATGCTTGCATAGATCTCCCTGTAGAAGCTTATCCGGTAGATCCATAGATTTATCGAACCTTGTTTTACATGACAATTAAAGCAGTTGTCTGTGGCGACAGTGTGGGAGGATTGCTTCCAGGAGCTATAGTATTTCTTCATGCTGTGGCAGCGGGTGCAGCTTTTGGGGTTGGACGTGTATAGGTAGGGGATAGCGAGGAAGATTACAACTAGGATTAGTATATACCTAAACAGATGCCTTTTCCTTCTGGGTGGGGTTAAGGGCCCAGAAGGTTCTCCTGAATTATCCGTTTTTTCCTCCCCGTCACTATCAGATGCGTGTTCTATTTCATCCATGGAATGCCTTAATTAAGGGCAAGTATTTAATTCCTATTATTAACGTATACTATGCATATTGCAAGAATTATCTTACCGCGCAGCCATTCGCTAATGCTTATAGCCCTCGAGTAACTGGTGCTTTTTGATGTGACAGAGGGAGCAGTCATGCATCCGGGCGGCATGGCACTCCTTACACATCTTTCTAGGAGGGATTATTTTACCGATCTTTCCAACATTTGGGTGTGCAGCACCGGGATGGCACGTTATACATGAGATACCCACCTCCACAATGTGGGTTCTATGGTTTATCTTTATGTCTCCAGTGCCAGATTCAATTCTATTTAAGCTATGGCAGCCCTTTCTCTTGCATGACTCTACCCCCGGTACAGTGGCTCCTGCCGGCTTCAGTTTTGCACCGACCATGCTTGCATAGATCTCCCTGTAGAAGCTTATCCGGTAGATCCATAGATTTATCGAACCTTGTTTTACATGACAATTAAAGCAGTTGTCTGTGGCGACAGTGTGGGAGGATTGCTTCCAGGAGCTATAGTATTTCTTCATGCTGTGGCAGCGGGTGCAGCTTTTGGGGTTGGACGTGTATAGGTAGGGGATGCTAAGAAACACCGATATAAAAATAAAAGCGATCAGTATGTATCTGACCGCTCTATTGTGCTTTTTAGTTTTGCCATCAACCCCAGCGTACTTATCCATTATTACCAACCATTACCAACCGCAGTTTTTATATCCAATCGGATGGGTATTTAAACTAGGGCTCTATCAAAGATCAATTGGTAAGTAAGAATTACGAGTTTTCTATTTTCGATTCTCGAGTACAGCGTCACTGGTGACGCTGTACTAGGGCTGTATACCATGACAATTCATGCAGAAATCAAGTTTATGGCAGGCATTGCAGCCGCTTCTGCTGGCCTTTGCGGGTGCTCCGTGATTGGCCCTCCACCTCACTAAGTGAGACTTTGGCTTTTGTTTATGACATTGCATGCACCAATCTGGTCTCCAATTATGGCACGCATTACAATTAACGGTCTTAGACATCTGCCCGTGCACCTGGTACCAATTGGCCTGCTTATGGTTCTCCGGAGTGCCCATTTTAGTGTGGCATACCCCGCATGCATCGGGCGCTGTTTCGCCATTATGGCATTTCATGCAGAGTTCCATCTTCGGGCTTCTTTCTTTTGCATCACCATGAACTACCCTTCCATGACAAGTAGTGCACTTAAGCTTTTTGTCAATATGCAGCTTATGGGGTACGTTTAAGCCTCCCCCAAAGCCCATCGTTCTATTGAATGAGTGACATCTTCCACAAGATTCATTAACGGGCTCTTTCTCCTGGGCATGTATTTTCGGTGGGTTAGGTTTGTTAAACACGGTAAAGTGCGCAATTATCTCTTTGTAAGCTTTAACTTTGTGCACTAAAAGGGGGACTACGCCTGGCTCCATGTGGCACGCATAGCAGGTAACTTCAGCGTGGACGGATTCCTTCCAATTATCCACCGCTGGATGCATCTCATGGCAGTTATAGCAAAAGCCGGGTGTGGAGGTAAACTTAATCGCCCCATAGCCGAATAGACCAAGAGCCACTATAGCGATAATTACTATATTCGCTTTCTTCTGGTTATTCTGATAATAGTTCTTTGCTTTCTCAAGCAACTCTTTGGCTGTGCTACTCACGGTCTACTCTATCCCTTCCTAGTCCTCAAACGGATCGTGACACCTGTAACAGAAGTTCTCTGCATTGTGGCATACTAAGCAGCCGCTCTTTCTTTCTTTAGCACGAATGCTGTGATATGTACGCCATTTCGTACCACCATAGTGGGTCGAAGGAAGATTATTCTTATGACAATCGCTACAGAAATCTTGCGTCCAGCCATGACATGTATCGCATTTGCTGTCCGGATGCTTTGGATCTTTAGATAGTTTGCCATGTGTTTCAAACCAATCCTTAGCCGTGTGGCTTGCTGGAATACCTTTTTCGGTATGGCAATCTTTACATTTTAGGGTTGGCGCATCTTTTGAGCCGCCACCATGACAGGTATAGCAGAGCTGCATGGGCGGTCTCCTCTTAAATATTCCACCTTTTATCTCACCGTGGACTACGTTTGAGTGGCACTTTACGCACGGGATTTTTTTCTTTTCGAAGTGTACGTTGTGAGGGACTATCAAATCGCCAGAGGGTGAGACGTTACGCCAACTGACATGGCACCTCTGGCATACCCGATCCTCGGTGTGCGTTTTTGCCCTGATCGGTTTTTCATATTCGCCGGTTACATGCTTGATCCCGTCGGTTATTTTATGGGGAATTGCAAGGATAAAGCCGTAATAGCCCTCTTCTTTGTGGTGACATTTGGTGCAGATGATCTTCTCATGGGACGACTCTTGCCATGCCTCTACAGAAGCGTTCATCTCATGGCATATTTGGCAGGTCTGAGGGCGATTGACTATCGTGTTTCCAATAACTAAGGAGGCGAGGATAAAGATTACCAATGCGGTACCCTGAACTAATATGAATCTTTTTGTTCTTGGAGACATTTCTTTAAGGTTCGGTATCAGCATTAAGTAACCATCCTGAGTTTATAGTCCGTTTTGCCAATATAAAAAATCATCGGCCTCTTTTTGAAGAACTTTAGTGCTTAATATTTTAGTGCTTAATATTCTATCCAGCAGTATCAGCTTTTCCGCATATCGTACTTGCAATGTTGCGGTCTATATTACAATCTTTAGATTAACACTTGGCTAGGACTAAAACCGATCTATGGATCGATTTGTAAATACTTCTAGGATGCTTCAATAGATACATTACTATTATAATTTGCGCATGCCGGTGTTTGTCAAGCAAAATTTCCCATGAAGGGGCTGCTTGATAGCATTTCTCGAGCTTAATAGGGGTAAATTTTACAAAAATAAGCTAAAAATACGCTAAAAAATTAGCTTACTTAGTTTGCCTGTTAGGACGAGTATACCCATGGCCATTAGAAGAAGGCCGCTTATTATGTTTACTACGCGGTAGTTTCTTTTAACCCATCGAAAGGCTCCTAAGGCGGAATTGAAAAAGAGGGCGGTCGCTATGAATGGAATACCGAGGCCGAGAGTGTAAACGCTTAGAAGGAGCGTTCCCTGGTTGATGGTATCACTCGTCGTGGCGACCATGAAGATTGAACCTAGGATCGGCCCTACGCAGGGTGTCCAGGCGAACCCAAACGCCATACCTAGAGGAAGCGCCCCCCATACCCCAAATCTATTTTTTCCAACCTGAAATCTTTTCGTCCCATAGAGCTGGGGAATCCGTATGATTCCCATGGTAAAGAGGGCAAAGATAATTATTATCACCCCCGCCACTTTTGTTAGTATCGCTTTGTAGCTTAAGAGAAAAATGCCCAGCAATCCGGCGGATGCTCCAAGGCCGACAAAAATTAGCGCAAAGCCGATGACAAATAATATTGTTGCGGTAAGAACCCTAACTCTACCTTGGCCTGATGATTGGCCAAGCTGATCGACTGATATTCCGGATATAAAGGATAGATATCCCGGAATAAGCGGTAAAATGCATGGTGATAAAAACGATATCATCCCAGCTGTAAATGCCATAAGTAGGCCGATATCCGGATTGCTTCCCACATATACCCCCTACCGGTATAAGTATCCTTGCACCATTCTACCACAAGATCGGTCAGATAAAAGAGTATTTCTGCTGTTATTTTCCTTGCCAGGCCGATAAAGAAGTGATATACTACAGGGCATAGTAAATCATTTTAGAGGTCGGTTGTGAAAAGGTTTAAGCTAAGTAGCTTTAGGCCAGCTGAATCGGGAATAAGAAAGGCGCTCGGCGATCTTGAGGCCGATATAATGGAGCTCATGTGGCAGAGGGATATTGCAAGCGTAAGGGAGATCCACAAAGCGCTCAAGATGGACAGGGATATAGCTTATACGACGGTCATGACCGTTATGAGCCGTCTCTCTAATAAGGGCATCTTGCAAAAAGAGCGGGATGGTAAACATTATCTCTATAAGCCGGCGGTGAGCAAAGAAGAATTTAGCCAGACGATGTTTTCCTCGATGGTAGGCGGTTTTAAGGCCGATCTTGGAAGCCAGGCATTGAGTTTTTTTGTCGAGAGCCTGACGGAGGATGAGGAAACCTTGGGTGAACTTGAGAGATTGATTCAGGAGAAGAGAAAGCGTATAAAAGAATGACTAGACTTCCATCAAATAACGCCAAAATCAGCTTAGCAGGTCTTGCCGCCCTTGGAATCTCGGCGATTACGATAATCGTTTATAATTTCGATAAATGGTTTGCCAACGGAGTGGCGGTAAAAAGGGTTGCAGAAGCATGTAGCGGCTTTGGGACTGGTTGCTCCGATGCTTTCACGACTATTCTGCAGGTTGTAGGCAGCCCACAGCAGTTGCTTCTGAGTCTGGCGATTGCTGTACTGATAGCAGCTTTTATAAAGGCTGCGCTGGTGGTTGTTTCAGCACGCAGGGTTGCTGCACGCTATGCGTTATCCGGCCGCACGTTCCCAGAGCTGCATAATGCGCTCTCAGAGCTGGGGGCTGAAGATATAAGAATTCGTGTAGCCGATAATGATGGCGTTTCCGCGTTTACCTATGGCGTACTCAAGCCCACGATTTGCCTCTCAAAAGGCTTGGTAAATAACTTAAACGATGGCGAGCTCATTGCCCTGATTGCACATGAGATAGGGCACGCCCGGCGCCGGGATAATCTTGCAATCTTCATTGCCCTTTTCATCCGCGATTTCCTATGGGCGCTTCCCGTCAGCCACCATCTCTTCGCTATATTTGTCCGGGAAAAAGAGTATGCCGCAGACGACTTTGCCGTTAGCTTGACCAAGAATCCGTTGGACCTTGCTGGGGCAATAGTATCGGTAGCTAAGGCAGACAGGAGAAAGCCCTCTTCGCCCGCATATGCAACCTTCTTCCCGGGGAAGGCTACGGCAAAGGCCCGCATAAACAGGCTGTTGGGCTCCGGTGACAAGGTGAGACCATCGCTCTCTAGGCTCCTAGCAAGCCTTGCAGTGAGCGCGCTTATGGTCATAACTGTTGTTGGATTTGCATATGCTCAGCCATCCATTAAGGGAGGGTCTCTTGATACATGCCGCATGGGCAATGCTTGCATTGATCAGGATTATAAGTGTTGCAATGTGAAGTAAAAAATTTTAGACTAAACTACTATAAGGTGTAGTAGTTTAACGGTAACTTCGGGTGAGAGAACAAATGAAGATGACCTAGCAGGTTGAGCATGGTCCAGTGTTGTGGCACCGAAGATACCGGCCGGCAGCATACGGAAGAGATATAAATTAAAAGGTGGGAGTAAAGTGGCGCAGGGAAAGATAGACGCTCAACTTAAGAATAAGAGGGACCAGTTTGTAAACGATGAGAGTAAGCCCAAATCTGTTTACATCATAATAGGCGTGGTCGCCATTATCGTTATGGCCGCACTGTTTCTGTATGCGAGCTCGAAGGGGACTGGAATGACCAAGATAGACCCGCGGGAAGCCAAGTATATCGGGAGGTATCTACCTGCGGGCTACGAACCGGTTAAGCTCACAGAACCCGTTACGTACGATCGCAGGATCGATATGGCCCAGGTAGCTCCGGAGGTTAAAGATGGTAAGGTAATGATTAATGCAGGGGATATAATTAGCAAGCGGATCATCTACTTCGAGTATAAGAGGCCAGCCGATGGCCAGGTTATCTCGATGATGGCGTACATAAAGCCGTCGGGAAAACTCTTTACTGGTGTTAGCTATTGCCCACCGTGCGAGGGTAAATACCATCACCTGGAAGCAGATGGCACGCTTACCTGCAATTCTTGCGAAACGAAGAGGGATCCCGAGACAGAGGCCGGCATCTCTGGCGCGTGCAAACTTTATCCAGCCGATGAGATTGCGCATGAGCTAGTTGACGATAAGATCCAGTTGGCCGAGGCTGATCTGGCTAAGTGGAAGGCGCAGCCGACCGATAGACCGGTTGGCGAGTAGGGGCGTTTCGGACTAGCCTCGGTGTTTTGAATCGGTGGTTTAACATGTATTTACTCAGCGCTTAATGATAAAAAGGAAATACCGAGAATCTGTTTTGAAACCGTTATGGGAGCTGGCGGAGATACGTAATTTAACTTACCTCCCAGGATCCAAAAGGAGGCATTTATGGAAGACAACAAGACCGGTGAAGTTTTGAGTGAGGCAACGGGGGGCACAACTACGGTTGGCAAAAAGCACCAGGTAGTAAAGTACATATTGATTTGGCTCGCAATCGTCGTGCTATTTTTCGCTTTCAACGCGGTTATTAAATCGATTATGGCAACAGGAATAGTGGAAAAATATGGTGGCGGCTATTACATGTGGGGGCAGCCGGCAAATTATGGACAGGCTGGCGGTGGCTCTGGAAATTGCGGTGGCAGTTGCTGTGGTTCAGGCAAAGGAGACCAGGTGGTGGGCGGTAAGGCAACTGATGGTACCGGGCAGATAGATACTTCCGATCCCAAGCAGGTCGAGAAGGCCGCCATCGAGTGGTATGCACAAAAAACCGGGGATCGCAATGTGACGGCCGAAGTGCGGGATTTCGGCTGTCACCAGCAGATTACCATTAAAAAGGACGGCAAGGCGGTAAGCGAGATTTCGCTTAGAAACGGTCAATTTCAGTCCTTAACCCCTTGGTAACACCTGATGCGAATTAAAATATTATGCACTTTACCAGGGACTTTTTAAATTGATAATGCAGTTTATTAAGCTAGCACAAATCTATAACCGGTCATTTGAAATCTAATTCACATCACACGTGAATAGGAATGTATTGAGTTTTGGTTGATAGTTGACGGCTGATGGTTGGTAGCTGACAGCTATTTCTAAGTTTAGTTAACAAGTGAACAACGTCCCCTATGGGAGATCAGTTAATGAGATTGCACCACATAACGTGGAGAAACATAAGGGAGCATTCGAGTAGGACTGCTCTTTTAATAATCGGACTTACGATAGGCGTGGCAACTGTTGTAGGCCTCTACAGCGTATCAAAGGCAATGTATTTCGACTTGCAGGACAAGGTCGATGAGTACGGTGCAAACATGGTCATCGTCCCAGAATCCGATAGCCTGCCTCTTACGTATGCTGGCGTCACCCTTGGCGGATTACAGTACAAATCCACGCCACTGACCGAGGATGATCTAGCAAAGATTCGTACCATTAAAAACAGTGCAAACATAAAAGTGGTTGCGCCGAAGCTTCTAGGCGTTGTGCCAGTCGACGGGCAGAAGGCTATAATTGCTGGCGTGCGCTTTAAAGAAGAGCTTGATCTCAAGAAGTGGTGGGAGATTAAAAAGGGCGCGCGGCCTTCTGGAAGGGGCGATGTTTTACTTGGTGGCAAGGCTGCCCAGCAGCTTGGTTTAAATGCCGGCGACAGCGTGGATATTGCGGGCAGCCGGTTTAAGGTTACCGGCATACTCGGCCAGGTCGGCACGCAGGAGGATGAACTAGTTTACATTGATCTCAAGCGAGCCCAGTCCATGTTAAAGAGGCCCGGTGAGGTGAGCCTCGTAGAGGTTGCCGCATGGTGTAAGGATTGCCCGATTGACGATATCGTTGAGCAGGTTAAGGAGAAAATTCCAGGCGCCAAGGTCTCCGCGGTAAGACAAGCTGCAGAGACCAGGGATGCGGTAATAGGCCAATTCAACCTGTTCTCGGCAATTCTATCAGCAACGATGATTGTCATCGCTGCCTTAATAGTTTTCACCAGCAGCCTCAGCGCTGTCCGTGAGCGGCGCCGCGAGATCGGCATCTTCCGTGCCGTCGGCTACCGGAAAGCCCATGTTTTATACATCATCCTGCTCGAATCGGCCATAGCTGGCTTAATCGCAGGAGCAGCCGGCTACCTTGCTGGTTTTCTTAGCGCAAGTAAGATTGCGCCCCTTGCAGCGGGAATAGATGTGGGGATCAAGTTCGATCCCATCTCTTTAGCCATATCGGTTGGCGGGGTGGTGCTTATTGCACTTATGGCCAGTCTCTACCCGGCTATATTTGCAGCTCGCCTTAACCCATCTGAGGCCATAAATTCGATGTAGGATGGTCTAAATGCGCTTACATAATATCGCACTTAAAAATATAGTGAGAAGAAAGGGTAAAATGGCTCTGGTCGTGATAGGTCTGGCGGTTGGTGTTGCAACCCTGGTTTCGATTGTAACCGTAATGCTTGCCTTTCAAAAAAATATCGATGGGCAACTTGATGCCTATGGATTTAATATAGTTATCTACCCCGCATCATCCAACCTGTCGCTAAGCTATGGCGGCATGAACGTATCTGGCGTAGACACATATGAGCTTAAGGCGCTTACCAAGCAGGATATTGCAAAGATTAAGCGGATGCCAGGTGCCGACAGGATACGGATGATATCGCCGAAAATACTGCAGCCGGTCGAGGTAGGCAAGAAAAGGGCTTTGCTGATCGGGGTAGATTTCAAGCGTGAGTTCCAGGTTAAAAAATGGTGGCGTCTCAATGGTCTCAATGGCGAGAGGCCATCCGGTCGGCAAGAGCTCATTCTGGGGGCAGATGCGTCAAAAAACCTTAAGTTGGTGGCCGGCGATTACCTTAAGCTAGCTGGTAAAACGTTTAAGGTATCCGGAGTGTTACAGGATACCGGAAGCCAGGATGATGGGCTTATCTTCGGTGATCTAGATCAAGTACAGGCTCTCTATGGGCGTGAGGGTGAGCTTAGCCTTATTGAGGTATCGGCGAAGAATAGCAGCTCTATCGATGGGATTGTAAAGGATCTAGAGGAAACACTACCTGGCGCAGCAGTATCATCGATTAAGCAGGCTGTAAAATATAAGGAGAAAGCGATGGGCTCGCTTGCGAAGTTTGGGCTGATGGTGACCGCGCTGATAATAGTGATAAGCGGCCTGGTCGTCTTTATGACGATGACTTCATCGGTAGATGATCGGAAGCGAGAGATCGGTATTTTTCGCGCGATCGGTTACCGGAAAACAAGCATAGCCAGGATTATATTGATAGAAGCCCTTCTTTTAAGCCTGATTGGTGGTATGGTCGGATACATTGTTGGCTTTGGCGCTATCTACTTGCTGCCGAATATCATGCGGCGAATTGACCTAGCCGTAGATCCTAACGCCGCCATTTTACTGCTGGCCATCGGCCTTGCTGTCACAACCGGGCTTGTCTCAAGCTTTATACCCGCGCGAAGGGCTGCAAATATGGATCCGGCTGATGCGCTAAAAAGCCTTTAGGAGGAAGATAAGTGTCTTTAATTAGAGCGAGCAATTTATGTAAGTATTTTGGAAATGATGGGGATACGCTGGTTCACGCGCTAGAGCGCGTGAATTTCGAGATACACCAAGGGGAATACGTTGCCGTTATGGGGCCTTCTGGAAGCGGTAAGAGCACGCTTCTTGCCATCCTAGGGGCAATGAGTCCGCCCAGCACTGGGAGCCTCGTGGTCGACGGCATAGATGTGTACTCCCTTTCGCAGGAGAAAAGAGCCGATTTCAGGAGAGAGTATCTTGGCTTTGTCTTCCAACAGCTCCAGCTTATTCCGTATCTTACGGCACTTGAAAATGTTATGCTCCCTCTAGTTATTACCAAGCACAAGAACAAGAAAGAGATTGCTTCCAGTACGCTTAGCCGGGTTGGCCTAGGTGACAAGCTGAATCGCCTTCCTTCAGAGCTTTCTGGTGGTGAGCAGAGCCGGGTCGCTATAGCGCGCGCGGTAGTCAACAATCCCCCAATACTCCTTGCCGATGAGCCGGTCGGGAGCCTTGATAGCAAAACGGGTGCCGAGGTTCTTGGCCTTTTCAAGCAGCTCAACGATGAAGGGCAGACGATTATTATGGTAACGCATAATCCTGAATCGATAAGGGAGACTGGTCGCCTTATTCAGCTAAAAGATGGCCAGATTATAGCGGATATGGAAACAAGAAGCGCCACTTCATCAGAGAATATTGGCACGTGTATGGCGGAGGCTCATTAATAGTAAGAGGTGTGGGCAGTGAATAGTCGCCAGTCACTAGTTCCCGTCCCCGGTCAATATATGGGGAGAGACTACAGGTGACCAGGGTCCAGGGTTCGGGGATGTGGGCAAGAGGTGTGGGTATGTACGGGTGACCGGGTTACCAGGTGACCAGGAATGTACGGGCCGAGCCAGGGCGAAGCCCCAAGGGGGACTTACTCATGGGGGAAGTATTCCCCATGATCATCCATAAATGTAGGGGCCGAGCCTGTCTCGGCCCTAAGAAATAGCACTGTAGGGGCGGACCCTGTGTCCGCCCGTAGTTGCCCGATTCATCGGGCGATCTCTAGCAGTGCTGCCGTGCTGCAGAGTGTGGGTAGAAGATGAGGGGATTAGCCAATGGCCAAGAGATAATAGCCAATGTAGCTTAAGGGCTTTAGCCCTGATACTGGAGAGAAGACAGAAGATAGAATCCAGGAGCCAGAAGAGAAAAAAGAATCGTAGCTCAGGGCTTTAGCCTGATAAAAAAGCAGTAAAAGCTATAAATTATTTAATCAGGTATTGACAATACATATGACAATAAGGTGTTGGTTGATACAAAGGCATTCTAATACTTAAAAATATAGAAGATACGATTTAGATCCTTCGCCTCCGTTCCACTGCGGCTCAGGATGACGAATTGGG
>JACUUO010000226.1 GCA_014859275.1 Actinomycetota bacterium
TCCTAAAAACAGTCAATTGCTCCTCCGTTAAATCAGCATAGTTAACGCCACCCACGGCGATCATTCCGCTGGTTGGATAATCCAAACCGCCAAGTAAATTAAGCAGCGTGCTCTTCCCTGAGCCGGAAGGTCCCATAATACATACAAATTCTGATCTATTTATTGAAATAGATACGTTATGAACCGCTAAGACATTCACACCAAGAGTGCTCTCATATACTTTAGTTAAGTTTTTCGTTTGTATTATCATGTTCTCGCTCCTCCTATTCGTGAGCAATTGCTCTAATTATATTCTCGCCAACAACCTTCCTTGCGGGTAAATAAGTGGCGACTTGACTAACAATAATAACTATTCCGGCCACGAGGCCCCATAACCAAATTGGCACCCCGGTTGGTATCAGATATCCTTCTTCCTGATAGACCATATAGGCAAAAGCCCTAAATAGAGTGATACTGATAATAAAGCCTCCTAGTGAGCCGGCGATTAAACCGATTAGGCCCACTAAAAAGCCCTCCACGTGAAGCAGAATCCTTAACTTTTTGCCTGTAAGGCCAATTGCCCTAAGAACGCCGATTTCTCTTTTCCGCTCCATGATGGTGGTATTAAGGAGATTGAATAAGCCAAAGATTGAAATTAATATCAATCCAATGTTAAGACTCAAAATTGGGATAAAATAAGCCGATAAAATTCCGTTGCGGATTTTTGGCCAGATATCGGCAAATGTTTGTTTTTGCAGTTGTGGATAACTCTCTAAAAGCTGTTCTAAAGCTTTAGGATAACTACCATTGGTCTTAATAGCGAACTTATTATCATACGGGTAGCCAAGCTCTTTTCTTAAGAACTGCTTATTTACAAATATGTCAACTTGACCTAACGTATTACTGACTATGCCTGCTACTTCTAAAGAAAGCTTATTTTCATCATCGGTCGGCAAAACAAGTTGGTCGCCAATTTTTAACTTCCCGGCACGGGCAACGGGTTTAGAGACAAGTATCTGATTGCCACTGAGCTCTTTGCAAATTTGCTTACTCACACCTTCGTTGAGTATCAGTGGGCTCACGGCATTAAATGTTTCGGGTTCTATACCTAGCAGAGTTGCGGTTACGAGGCTATGCCTTATGGGTTTCGGTATAGCACCATTTTCGCCTCTACTATTCGATACTTGAATAACTTGCCAACTGGTTGCAGCTTCAATGTTGTCTAATTCCCGAATCTCGTTTATTAAGCCAGGACTAACATCAGCAATAGCATTCCGAAATGTAAGCATTATGTCTCCGGGGAAAGACTGCTTTTGCAAAGCTAGCGTACCTTCAATTTGACTATTAACTATTCCAATTGAAAAGAACATTATAAAAGAAGTCATCGCCAAAATAGCCGCGACGCTCCCGGTCTTTCTCAACCGTCGTTTAATATTATCTGCAACTAATAAGAAATCATTTGTACCTAGCAGGCGCAGTGCCAACTTCAGCGCAAACGATAGTAAAATAGTTGTTAATTGCATCAAGCCCAGGAGCGAAAGTATAAAGCCCAAACCACCAAATAAAGCTTTGCTTTTTGTGGCTGGATCTAAAGCGTAATATGATAACCCAGCTAAACCTAGAAGAAGCAAGGCAAAACAACTTACCACCCTCAACCAGCCGATACTCTTTTCCTGATCAATATTAGACATCCGGTATATTTCAATCGGCTTAATTCTTGCCAGTACGCGGAAACCTCTGAAAGAAGCGAAAAGGGTCGCTAAAATGCCAAGCGTTACACTTAATACGGCCAGCGATAATGAGAAGTTAAATCCAGCGAAAGGTGTTTTTGTAAGAAAAACCCGGCTTATGGTATCCAAGCCAATGAGCATTAAATTACCTAATGCTACTCCTATTAAAGAGCCAGTTACTCCGACCTTTAAGCTTTCGAGCATGATTAACTTTCTAAGATAGTTTCTGGTCGCCCCTAATATCCGATAGGTCGCATATATCCTTCTGGTGCGTTGTATATTGCTGGTAAAGATGCTATCGATTAACACAAACGCGGCAAACAATACCAGAGAACCATAGAGTACCATTTCGATTGAGTTAGAAGGAGGACTATATACCTCGTTTTTAACTTGCGAGTTAAGGCTCCTTGCAAATCCTCCATATAAAGCAAAGTTTTTATTTAGGGTGCCAACAACCCGACCCACATCCTCTATTGGCACGCGCAGATTTATTTGATTTATTTTTGATGGATAACCATAGTCTTTTTGGGCAACCGCTAAGGGAAGTACGGCGATTCGCTTATCAAACTCGTTTAAGTTTCCATCTTCAATTAGTCCAACAATTTGCTTTTCAAATCCATGGCCGATTTTTGAGGGGACTACAAAACTCTCCCCAGTTTTCTTGTTCAGGCGCTCAGCAACTTTGGCACTTACGGCAACCTCGCCTTCAGCTACTGGTAGTCTACCAGTTCTTAATTTATATAAATATTTTACGTCTTTATGGCTCGTATCAAGCCCTAATACTGCCAGAGGCCTTTCATCATCATAGTAATACGAATACGTGTTTAGGCGATAAATTGTATACTCAGCTTTAATTGATCCAACCAAGACCTTTGCTTTTTCTAGATCGACCGGCGTTTTTAGCGTCGTAATTACATTGCCTGGGTCAGAACCATAGACGTTAGGCCAACGAATGCTGTTCGTATTTGAAGCATTATTTACCAGATAAAACAAGGCAACCGCCGTTGCTATTGCGATAATAATAGTAACTCGGATTCTTTTATCCATAATGCTGCACTCCTTAATCCCACAATAACTCACTAATGTCACTTTTTTGCCATGAACAATTGCGGTCAAAATCATTACCCGGGTCACCTAAACATACACCGCGGTACCTTGCTGCTTATTTTTTCAGCGCGCTATTCATGAGTAAAGACGAGAGT
>JACUUO010000227.1 GCA_014859275.1 Actinomycetota bacterium
GCGCAAAGTGGTAATTCGCGATGGCGCCTGTGAGTTTGCGGTTGGCTTCTTCCGGCCAGGGCGAGTAGATGTTGCCGGTGCGCAGACCAGCTTCGACGTGTCCGACGGGAATTTGTAGGTAATAGGATGCTAGGCTGGTGGCAAAGGTGGTGGCGGTGTCGCCATGCACGAGCACGATGTCGGGTTTAATTTCGGCGAGTACGGGCTTGAGACCTTGCAGGATGGCGATGGTTACGCTGGTAAGATCTTGGCCGCGTTTCATGATGTTAAGGTCATAGTCGGGCTTTAGCGCAAATAGTTCGAGTACTTGGTCGAGCATTTCGCGGTGTTGAGCGGTGACGCAGACTTTGGCTTCGATGCCGTCGGTGGCAGCGAGTTTGAGCGCGAGTGGTGCCATTTTGATGGCTTCTGGACGCGTCCCGAATACGGTAAGGACTTTTAGCATTAATCGTTCCTATCTAAGATAAGTATGGTTTTATCAATTTACTTTACGTAAGTATAGCTCCACGGTTGCAGCGCGGAGGATTTGGTTGCTTTCGTCGAACAGTTTATTATTTCATACCCTAATTCAAATCGTTGACGGTTTCTTAAAAACCAACTCTCTCATCGCATCGATCCATCTTTTATTTGCAAGATAGCTTAACGCCATGTATAAAGGCGCAGCAATTATTAACCCAATCAGTATTTTCACTATCTCGTTGTGGAAATTATTTGCGTATAAATAGGCAGGAAATACGGCTATTACAGAGATGGCAAATGGCCTTAATGCTGCAATGCTATATTCGAGTAATTTTGCATGACATAGGGGGCGGACTAACACATACCACCCTGGGATAAATAAGATTATCGTCATCAACAACAAAGCCCATGCCATGCCTACTGCTCCAAATTTTGAACCATAAAGAATTACTGGCGGAACAATAAATAACAATGACAAGTTCCATTTCAAGGACAAATCCGCCCTACCCATACCAAGAAGCAAACTACCAACCGGATTGCCTGTAGATCTTAACGCCCCCCACACAGCCAGGATCTGTAGTAATTGAATAGAACCTTCCCAGCCATCTCCAAGCAGTATGGACACAAATTCCGGAGCAAAAAATGCTATTCCAATGTAAATGGGAGCATTAATTGAGGCGGTCATATTCACTGTTTGCAAATAAATCAACCGAACTCTTTTGACATCATTCTGCACTTCTGAAATTAAGGGAAATGCAAACCGAGTTATAATAGGATTGACTACAGACTGAATACGTAAAACAAGTTCTTTAGGTACGCTATATAGTCCGAGCTGAGTAGCAGCCAGCATACGACCACCTAGCAGCAAATCAATAGTTAAATTAAAGTGATTAACAATATTATTTGCAACTAAAGCCCCACCAAAACCAAGAAATGATTTTACATCATCCAGCTTCATGCGAAGCATTGGACGCCAACCAGATGAAACATATATCCAAAGCATTATTGTTGTTGCGATAGTCGAAACCAACATTCCAACAACTAACGAGTACACCCCCAACCCGTAAAGAGCTGCGATAACAGCAGACAACAATCCAATAATGGATGCAATAACTTCAACTATCATGACCGGGCGAAATCGCAGCGCCTTTTCTGCAGCCATACGCACTTGTATACCCAATGCCGCAAAGACAAAACTGGTACTACTTAGGATTACTAATGGAATCAACTCACTGTTATCAAAAAACCATGCAAGAATAGGGCTAATTGCAATAACAAAGAGCATCAGCCCGAAGCTGATCGATACATTTAGCCAATAAAGACTTGAACGCTGCTCTTCAGTTACATTTCTGCGTTGAACGAAAGCACTATTCAAACCAAAATCAGAGAATAGCGCAGCGAATCCCATAACAATTAGAACCAACGCCATCAGCCCGTAGTCGCTAGGAGAAAGGATTCTGGCAAGAATGGCGAGCTGAATTAGCTGAAGCAGTGCTTTACTGATAGAGCCTGCCGTTGTCCACCTGACAGCAGAAAATGTTCTTTTTCGAAGGCTCATAGCGTAATAAACAAGCTATTTTTTTGCAGTGACATAATAACCCGACGCCTCTAATGCCCAGTTTCTATCAAGTTTATCCAGGACAGGGGCTAAGACCTGCCCTAGCCACCATATCGGAAGTAGTACTGCAATAATACAGGCTCTAATAATTTTCGGCCCACGCACAAATCGGCGAGTAAAATAATTAAATTTCATCACCCAAGTTGTAAAAAATCCAGACTGCGCCTCAACCACAATGTCTGCAAACCCTGCTTTTTCAAGCATATACTTTAGGCCGTAAGGCGTGTATCGAAAGAAGTCATATGGAGCCTCATGAATCCACCACTGCCAAGGCACTTGTAAAATAATATTGCCCCCTGGTTTTAAAATGCGGTGAGCTTCATTCAGCATATTCTGCGGCTCAGACAAATGCTCCATAACAGAAAGTGAGATAACTGTATCTGCCACTTGTGAATCTATCGGAATGGGTTTATTTAAGTCCGCTGCAACATCTGCCTTGGTTTCATGAAAACTCCCAGCCCAGTCAGCACCGACATATTGATCTACATATTGCAAAAAGAAGTCTTTATATGGCGCTTCGCCACAACCCAGGTCATACATGACGCCTTTGTAAAGCGGCACGTTCTTTAATAAAAACTTATCACCAATGTTATAAACCAACCAATTGTGTAATTTGCGATTGCTGTGTTTTTTGCTTATCTTCATATTTTTATAGACCAATTATGATTTAATTCGAGTTTTCTGCATGAGCTTTATATCACGGTTGACGCTCAGCCAAGAAACTCAAAACAGACTTAACCACTTCACCCTGATCCTGTTGGCTCATTCCGTAATACATCGGCAACCTGACGAGTCTTTCGCTTTCGGTGGTGGTGTATTGATCTGAGC
>JACUUO010000228.1 GCA_014859275.1 Actinomycetota bacterium
TCGCCTCCCAGATTCTTAGCGTTTTTGCCAATAAAAAAAGCACCCGAGGGTGCTTTAATCGCCTATATGATTACCGCCCTTTTCGCTTGATTTTGAAAAGGTAATACAATATTAAAACGTTCTGTGTTACTGTCATTTCCTCACCCTATTTTTAAACCACTCATCATAGGTCTGGTATGGAATGGTTATTGTCTTTCCTTCCTCACCCCTGGCCGCCCTAGTTTGTGGCTCGTAGCCTTCCACATCTGGGCGTATGGCGCACCTACAATTAATATCCTCAGATGCCGCCCCTAATTGGCCTGGGGCTGGCCCCTCGGCCCCCGATGGGCTTTTAAAATCCTCATCTAAGGCACGTTTTTGCCCATCTAGACTTGCATGAATATCCCTTGTGCGATCGTCTAAAGCAGCCTGCCACACTTTAACCATAGCCACGCCCCTGGCTTCAGCGTGGAGCATTGACTGGAACCTACCGTCAACTTGTACCCGATGGGCCTCAGTTTGGATAATTCGTCTACTCTTTGAAAGATCATTCTCATATACCCCCTTAATGCGCTTAACCATCTTTGGGTAACTCTCGCCTTGGATCAGCCCCTGGGTGATCTCAACCTTTGTCTGTATGATAATCTGCGCCCTACGCTGTGCTAACCGTTCATTAAGAGTTAGCCCGCTAATCGGGTTCTGAACCGCCGCCTCGATTACCTTCGGGTTTATCAGGGCATAGCCTAGCTTTAGTTGCAGCTCAGTTTCAAAGGCGTAAGCGGTTCTAAAATAGCTGGCCTCGTAAACATCGGCTGAGAGTGTTTTGGTCAGCTTTGCGGTTTCAGATGTTACCTTCTTTAGCTCGCCGTTTATCGAATCAAATAGCGTTGCCAGCCGGTTATACTTGGTCATCTCCGCATAGGTTAAAACGCCCTCGACCTCATACTTTGCATAGATTGCACCTAGCTCGCCGTAAATGGTCTTTAATGATTTAGCGTACTCTTTAGCAACTTTGCGCTCAGTACCGGCAACCATTTTGTTGATTATTTTGTCTATGCGGTCAAACTGCTTATCCAGGCTCATTAGCCCCCCTTACGGCAATCCTACTCCTATAAACCCAACATCAATTAATTGGGTTGTTAAATTAGTTGCGGCGGCAACCTCGGCCCCAGCAGCGGTTAGAATCTTAATTTTGCCGGTTGTGTAATCGTATCGAAAACGATAATTAGTATGGTCGGCAACGATTAACGCCATCAAATCGTTAATATGCGGCCTAAAAAGGCTTGCAATCTCATAGCCGCCGGTCGGATAGCTGGTATCTGGATTAAATACCCCTGCTATTATTCTCGGTGCTATCGCCTTGCCGCCCCCTGATACCTTTTTAAATGTTAATGCCATTTATTTTTCCCCCTCTCCCTCGGTGTCCTCATCTTCTTTATCCGCGTTAAATGTCGGGACTAAGCCCAAATCAAGCATTTCCTCAGTATCGGCTTTCATCCTCTCAATTTCTTCCTCGACGTTCTCCACAAAGGTTAACTGACCTAGCCTAGTTTCTTCCGATACCATACCTTTTAACTTTGTGGTTGTTTTGGCCTCATCGAGAAGATTAATTGGAATGTTTCGAGTGAAGGTAAACTTGGTATCAATCGGGTCAAAAGTAACGTTTCGCTTTTGCCACGCCGTAACCAATACTTTGAATTGCCGCCTGAGTGCCGTGGTAAACTTGCGCTCCATCGTAACACACTTGCTTTCAAGAGGCGTTAATTTATAGCGAATTGCCACACCTGATTGCTGGCCTGCAAAAGATTCATCTTTAAAATTAGTAGACTTAGCAAAGCGCAAAATATTGTCCTCTAGCCGGTTAAGGTGGTTCTCCACAATCACATCGTTTAATTCCTTGGTTAAGAATTCGAGATCGCAGCCCTCTTGCGGTATCTGGAACACGCCGGTTCTTAGTGCTGCGTCTAGCGTATCATCGTCAATGCTGGCCCCGATCAGCTTCATGTAAGCAAGTCTGAATTGCTCTATTTCGCTGTTAACGTCTGAAAGGGTGCGGTCATAGCCATCAATGAGGGAAAGCACCTTCTCAAAGTCGCTTTGCATTTCCTCGTTGTTGATAAACGCGATAACTGGTATCTCATCGAATACGTGCGGTAATGGGTTTACCGGCTCCTCTGGATCATAGCTGTACTCGCCCTTATCATCAGAGAGAAGGTAATGGATCGCCTCATTGGTGTACCACTCGGCCCGAATATACTCAACCCACTCATCGTTGTCACTGAGCCGCCATACCTTGTAATAGCGGATTGCTGCAAGCGGTTCCTCGATATTGTTTTCATAGACAAAAATTACCTCCCAGGGCCATAGGTTCATTACGCTTTCGTCGCCCTCGGTGTCGATATAAAGAAGCCTTGCCCCTATGCCGCAAATAGTAGCAAGCTTGCCGGTTTCAGCGTCCAGATCATCAATAGCATTTCGCTTGTTGAACATGGCTATTTCTTCGTTGGCAGCCTCGGCCCCTTGCGCTTCCTTATCAATCTGGTAGCTGATAGGGTTGCCGAACATATAGCCGACCTTCATATCGACGATCTCGCCGATAAAGTCATTGGCCAGCTTGTTGTTGACTTTGTTCTCATCTGTGAACGTCCTCTTCAATATCGGAGTAGCCGCCTCTGATTGCTTGTAGCTTTCGTAGAATATGTTTAGCTTTAAGGCGGTATTTTTATGATCTTCAATCAGAAGTTTAACCATCTCAGGGTAGTTGGTATCCCCCTTTGTTAACCTATATCTAACCTGCTCCATTACGCCCATTTAGTTATCTCCTAATATATCGGTCTGCTGCCGGCCTTAACGCGCCTGTCTTGCATATCGTTTTCACAAGCATACCTGGTCGCGTCTATTGTGTTGTTGTCCTTGTCC
>JACUUO010000229.1 GCA_014859275.1 Actinomycetota bacterium
CTCAACTCCGATGGCGATAGCGTCGAAGTGGCGTTGGCCAAGCAATTGATTGCGGCCTGATAATATTAACTTGCCCCCGCTACGGGGGCTTTTTCCAAGTTTGATGTCTAACAACGAAGGCATCAAACCTGGAAAAAGCGGAACATTTTTACCGTGGTCACTGCGTTTCAGTGATAACCCTTAGCCGCCGCGATTCTGCTATATCCGGCGGTCGGTTCCTGCGGGAATCGTGCAGACGTTTTCATCAACTCAACCGGGTAGACCTTAAGGGTTCCTTCGTAAATGAGTAACTAACAAGAATCGTGGATTCAAATTAATAGAATGCAGAATAATGTTTACACCTTGTGAATGAAAGAATCGGCCAAAAAGAGACAATCGATAAATTCAGCCTAACGACAGGTGCCGACCAGAGACTTGCCACTCAAGGAATGCGCCGAACTACACTACTTGATCCTTAGTCCTTCAAATATCCGTGAATACCTGATAAATGCGAGCTCACTTTGATGTTGTTTTCTGAATTTGTAGCTACTCAATTTCATGCAAACAGTGGTAAGGGCAATGCCTCTTGAATCACGCAAAGCAATGCATACATATCTGTTTGCTCAAGCATTTGCTTTGAGTAAGCAATCCGAAGTACTCTAGCGACGTCCTGCTCATCCATTTGACGTCGTCCGATAACACGGCGAATGCCTCTTGCAAGTATGCGAACTGCATCGTGACCTTGTGAATAGGCCCACGCCGGAGCGACTTGCGAGCATTGCGATTCAAGCATAGCCTCTAAGTCTTGAGTATCAATGGATGCAAGCGCAGCATACTCATTCTTCAGAGCTTTATGGTCCAGAGACCAATCATCAATCGAAACAAATCGATAGGGGGATAGTTGATCAAAGTCAACACGATGTCCAGCAACTTTACTCAAAAACCTAAGTCGGCCAAACTCTCGAGATGTTCGTTCGATTTGCTCAGCGACTGAAATACCTGAGGTGTTTTCAAAATCGTCGAGTAGTTCAGCATCTGCATACTCAGAGAGAAAAATATTCAATGCGCCACTCATCAAAAGACTAATTTCGAGATCATTGGCGTCTGTTGGAACTACAAAATTTGGTGAATGCGATATTCCCAGTAATCGGTCAAAGTCAGCATCGTAAATCCCCGCAACTCCAGATATGGAAGAATTGAAAATGTCAGCAGCCGCCCCAAGGAGATTTAACTTTCCTTCACAATTAACGATGGCGACGTTATCAGAATTAAGACGATGTTTCCAAAATTTGCTGTCATCGATACCTTCAACTAGGAAGTGAATCCCCCTAAAAGTCGAATTCATCATTCTGATTTCAGTAACGATAATACCTGGCGTCTTGCTTGTGTTAAGCGCGTTTATAACCATGTTGACTATCAGAATTAACTTTCGGAAGAGAGGATTACAAGCAGATCAGAGTGATCTCCTACGATATAAGGGGAATGTGTCGCAATGAGGACGTCAAAATGAGCAAGTCGAATAATCTCCAACAGATCATCCATAAAACCCTTTTGCCAGCTAATATGAAGCGACAACTCTGGTTCATCTATAAGTACTAGGGTGTTTGGCTTTACCTTGAATAAAAGATCGTACAGAAGAACCAACTCATGCTGCTCACCAGAAGAAAGTGCGGTTATTGGAATAGAGTTTCCGTCCTTACCGAATACTGCAATACCTGACTCGCGTGAAATTGTTACCTGCTTGTTTGTAAACTTTCTGTTTAAAACATCAAGTAAAATCTCAATACGCTCTGAAAGCTCGTTTAAAACTGCTAGCTTTTGTTTTGTGTCTCTCGCATAAACTGACATAACAGGGAGTTGCCCCTCCTGCATATTGTCCAGCTTAGAAATTTGCAATGGGTAAGCGTCTTGAGAAGAATCTCCGCCTTCAAGAATACCGATTCGCTTTAAACGATTACGAGTTTCCTCAATTTGTTGTAATTCTGTTTTCAGTTGATCGATTGTTAACGGATCGACTGTTTCTTGTAACAAACGCTGAGGAAAGGTTTGATCTAACTTCTGTGAGTGCTTAGCATAGGTTGCAAGCGTGCTTTCTAGCTTACGCTTCATATCCCGCGAATATTCCTGAACGGTATTGGTGGTCTGCCGTTCACGATTGGGCCGAAACCGCCAATCCCCGGATACGTTTGTCAATCTGATTAGACGTTGGGCTTCTATGAGGTGTACATTAATTCGCTCGCGAAATTCTCGCAGCCCTTTAGGCTCACGTACCACCCATTTCTTTGCCAGCTTAGGATCAAACTCATTCACCAAGGTAATCAACTCATCTGGGCCAATTGCCTCATCCGTGCGTCTATCAATCCATTCATTTGGTCCTATTTGGATGAGGAACGGTAGGAAGTCAGAGATTCGTTCGGAAAACCGTTTTGGGCTAAGCCTATCTGGATCTAACGCTAACTCTTCGATTATGCCCTCAGAATTCTTAAAAATTAACTGTATTTTCCGAGAGTTGCTTGATTCTCGTTCAACATGAATCCGAGCCAAGCTATTATCGGCAAAAAGTATTTCAAATGTTTCGAATGGGACCGTTATGATTTCATGGTAACTTCCTCTTAAAAAGGCATCTGTTAGCTTTAAAAAAACAGTCTTACCAACACCATTAGGACCATGTATCACGGTTACCCGATCTTCCTTCAAGGTTACGTCATGATCGTAAAGACCAAACAATCCTGTGACCTTGATCGATTTAATGCGTAAGGTAGTATCGGGTTCAATCACTGGATGTTCTCTAAGAAATAAGTTGCAGAATAGTATAGCCAATAGCTGTAGGAGTTGCCGCACCATTTAGAGCTAGAAACGGGTCAAGCGCGCCAAGATTTTTCGCGAAAGCTGAAATGGGGTCCGTCCGATTTCA
>JACUUO010000230.1 GCA_014859275.1 Actinomycetota bacterium
CGAAAAACGCTTGCTGTTACGCTTGTCGAACAGAACGCATTATCTGCAGCAGGTAACGGTAGTCGATGCCGCAAACGCCGCGCCGTATCGCACTGAACCTTACGACAGCTTGCGATCACTGCCTATCGGCAACAACGAACGGCGCAATCTATTCGGGCCCGAAGGCATTATCGAGGTCAGCCGAAGGGCCGAAAGATTCCTGTTATGGCCTTTCGGCGTGGAAAGCCCCGGCGCGATGCGTCAATGGGGCAGCCATGCGATAGCGTTCGTCGGCCGAAGACATTTCGACGATGCGTTTTTACTGGAACAATTGATCGCTCCGGAAAAATGATATCCGTATTTACTCCCTTTTTACTCAAAAATTAACTGATTTTATAAAGGTGTGGGGTGAGTCTGGCGAGGATGTCGGCAGCAATCAAGCTTCCATGAATGGGGGCACCCTAAAAAAATCAGTTGAGCATTCTAAATCCCGTTCGCCCTGAGCCTAGTCGAAGGGTGAACGGGATTTAGAATGCACACCTACTAGGCGGCGCGTGGAATCCGCTCATGCTTCGACAAGGTTCTCCTGAGCGCACCCGAAGGGGCTCTCCTGAGCGCAGTCGAAGGGCTCAGCACGAACGGATTCCACTTGTTTCAACTGATTTTTCTAGGTTCACGCATCTTTGGAAGTCAAAACCCGACTACCTATGGGCAAACACAGAATTAGGAAAATATTGTTTGTTAACGCTCTAAATTCCGGAAATTGCAGATATTGTAGTCTCGCACACCTAGCGTTTATGAAACACCACCTAATCTGAAACAGACGGCCGGTAAAAACCGATCCATACCCGCCTCTTAATTTAGATGTTTAACTGTCGCTTGAATTGGTCATTGCGGTCATTCAAAACATGGCTTCGATATTATCCCGATCGTTTTATCATAAATAAAATGCAGGCTATACAGTTTAGAAAATCTAGCTTTGAAGCTGCATTATTGACAATAAAGCAGGAAAAGTCGTATGTTAGCCCGGTCGAGACAATAACTTGATGGCTCCGCTTCGCGGAGCCATCGGGTCAGATAAGGAGCTTGAGCATGTCAAAACGACATACAGTATCAAACGTAACGCCATCAATCAGATCAAGCAGGCGCTCAGGCGCTCCTTATCTGACCCGTTAAATGTCAAAATAAATATGAACCAATTTTCAATATCGATAGATTTAGAAGATGATACTGCTGGCTTGTCTGGGCGCTTTGAAGCTAATGGATTCAAAGGCTTCGGTGAAGGTTGGTTTAACACAAGTGATATCATCAGATTCTGTAATAATCTAAAGAAAGTCGCTACGTCCCTAGAGGGAGAAGCGGAGATTGTCGCTGGACAATATAAATCTGATGGCTCCGAATATTTGGAGCTTTTTGGCGTGCGCTGTTACGTGATATCGAAAACCGGAATTCTTGGTGTTCATGTACATCTTACTGATCACCCGTATACTGACTGTCGTCCACAGGAAATATCAAGTGTTTCGGGTGAGCTCAAGATTGAATGCGAGTCAGCTCTTAAATTTGCTAATGATTTACATAATCTGTGTCTAGATAGAATGTCAGAGGTGAAGTTAGTTGGTAGAGCGTAAGAATTTAACAAACGGCTCCACGCAGACGCCCAAACCTACGCGGTTTTTGTGGGTTTCGCTCCGCTACACTTTACCACAAAAACCACTCCGGCTTGGGCGCTGGTGAGCCGGACGTTAGGCTTCAATAATGGTATGCACAGAATGCGGTAGCCCTGAAAGAATGATCTGGCCCCCATCAAGTGAAGCGCCGAAATTTACTGATATCGATTCAGCGAATTGGATGACGCTTGAGCGCTGCTCTAAATGCGGCCAGCTATGGGCAGGAGTCCCATACGAACCGTATGCATCATTCATGTACTACGTGGCATGGCCTCAAGAAGAACGAGAATGGAAAACTCAAATACAAAAAGATGAAGGTGCGGCGCTACATTCTTGGCACAAGAGTCAACTCAAAACGTACTCGTCAACCCTGACATCACAAGACTTGAAAGCTATAGAGGCCCACAGAGAAAGAAGCTATGGGCGCGATCCATACAGTGAAGCCTAACAAGGCAAATCAACTCGGACGCAAAACGCGCTGGCGCACGTATTGCGCCGGTTATTTGCGGCGATGGCTCCGCTTCGCGGAGCCATCGGGTCAGATAAGGAGCTTGAGCATGTCAAAACGACATACAGTATCAAACGTAACGCCATCAATCAGATCAAGCAGGCGCTTAGGCGCTCCTTATCTGACCCGTTATACGAGACCACTATGAAGCCATGGAGTGAAATCAAGCATGAGTTCGAGGCAGACGGATCCCTGCGTGATATTTATGTCGAAAATATTGAACCAGAGACTTGGGACCAATTTATCGCGGAGATTAAGGGATCTAAGTACGAAATCGACTTTTACCACGGTGATGTTAAATTAGAACTACCTGAAAGCCTTTTTTTAATCAAGCGGCTACAGGAAACGGATCCAACTATTCTATGCATTTGGCTCCCTGAAAAAATTCAGATAAATTGCCATTTCTTTGTAGAAACAGAAATAGAGCTGGATGTTTCACCGCGCGATATCCAAAATGAGAACGCGTACTTACAGCTACTGAAGTTTCAAGAGTGGTTGTCTAAGTCAATGAAGAAAGAAGTTAAACTTACCCATGAGGGTGCGCAAGAGTTGATAATTTTAAGTGTCTTTGCATAGATCGTATAACAATCGGCTCATGGGCGACCTACGTTCCGTCGGTCTTTTTTGTGGTGGTTACCACAAAAAATTCCAACTGCACTCCGGCGCCATAGCCGGGCGTTAAGCAACAAAATGATTGCAATAGGCACACGTTGTGCTAAATTTTAAGCATGAATCAC
>JACUUO010000231.1 GCA_014859275.1 Actinomycetota bacterium
CTTTTTTTCTCGCCAAGTTCTTTGGCCATGGTCTCAAGTTCTCTTGAAACTTCTTCATCTAAAGTGATATTATGTCTCACTTGCATTAAGTGGTCCTCCTGAAAATATACACAAATTATACACATATAATGTGTTTTGTCAAGGTGAATTATCAAACCCAAAAGGAATGAATCTTCAGAGGAAAACGTCCTCGAAGATGTGCTCGCGGTTGACCATCTGACCCCGGTATTTGGCTTTGCTCCAGATTCGGGCATACTTCAGCTTCTGGGCAGAATCCATATGAACGGCTTTGGCCATGTCCAGGACCGATGACCCTCGCTTCAGAGTGAATGGCTCCTCACCGACAGGTGGTCTTCGTCATTCCCAAGATGTTACGGATTTTCTTCAAGTACAAGCGCCGGCTCCTGAGCTCACTCTCTCATGCGGCCGTAGCTGCGCTCCTCAAATACTTCCAGGCCACAACCCTCACAGAGCTTCGCCCTGGTGTGGTGGCCTGCATCCAGACCTTCGGCGACCGTATCAATCTCCATCCTCATGTCCACTGCCTGTTTAGTGAGGGAGGAGAGGACGAGCAAGGACGGTTCCATCATGTCCAGACCTTTGATGATTCTCTGCTCGCTGAGTTTTTAAGAAGAATACCCAATAATCCCCCGCCGCGGCTGGGCTGAGATGATCCGAAAGGTTTATGAAGTTGATCCCCTGCTCTGTCCCAAATGCCAGGGAGAAATGAAGGTCATCTCCTTCTTCACCGACTCTTCCGTAGTCGACCGTATCATTAACCACCTCAAGCTAAGCTTTGTCGCTGATAGACCGCCACCGCCTCGGATCGACTCGCAAGAGCTTTTGATGGCTACCGAGACTGCGACCGAGTATTTCTCATGATTTTTTCCTTTGCCCGGATGGAGAATTCTATTCCATTTCTGGCACTTATGAGCTTTTCTGCGGATTTTTGTCCGCAATAGGCGGCTTCCTCTTGTCCTTGACATGCTTTTTGTCATGATTTATATTTCTCGATGATGATTGGATGGGAGAATGGGCACAAAGATGATCAGTCAGCCAGCTCTGTTGAAAAGCAAATTCCTATCCTTAGAAGCATCATAAGAAGCTCTGCTTATCATGGGAGAGGAATGATTAGGTATAGAATTAGAAATGCGGAAATAGAAATCGTGATTCCAGCCGTCAATAACGGCAAGTTAAGATTTAAAAAAAGGGAAAACCGTTGCGCCTTTGGACAAACATTCTCAACAAGAACCGAGCCCTTTGATGAGCAGACCTATCTTGAGTGGCAAATTGGTTATGACATATTGGCAAAAGACGTCGAACCCTCAAAGATAGGTTCTGGACTGTATTCCCATTCATTCGTCGGGAGTAACGGGAAAGAAAAGTACCCTTATGAATTGTCTGAACTCTATTATAGAGCAATCCAGCTTGGCCTAATCGCCAAGCAACATGTAACGCGGCTTCTAGATGAAATAAGCGATTATCGCGAACTTATTGATGAGAGGGAAATTCGTATCGAAGAAATGAAAACTGCCATTAATATCAACGGGATACTGTTCGAAGAATCTTGTATAAGGCTACCCACGCTATTCATGAGTCAGACTTCGGACGGAACACAAATTGAAGTTGCTATTAAACAACAGCAATACGCCTCGGGTGTGCAACCGATGATCTATTTTTGCATCCCGCTAGATTCATTCCGAAACCCCTCGGATTTATTGGGCAGGCCATCCCGAAGGGGGGACGAACTCATATATGTGATTAACAATGGCAACGCACGCAATCTCACTAGGCTTATGGAGGTATTTGGGATGGCTTCTAAGAGACATCAGCACGATATTATCGAAATCATAAAAGTGATACTGAAAATTATCTAGGTTGAGCTTTATGCAAATTTATTTAGCTGAGCACTTGACAAGAAATAGAAGGATCCAACTTGGAGGTTACTATACTCCTGAGAAGCTCGTAAATAGGGTATACGAGCTTATAAAGCCACATCTGATAGCTAAGAAGGAAGACGCTGTCGTATTCGATAGCGCAGGGGGATGCGGCGCCTTTCTGGTTAATTATGAAAGTTATAATTACAGGATAGCGGATTATGATAAAGAAGCTTGCGGGACATTAGTTAATCGTTTCGATAAAAATAATGTTTTTTGCACGAACTCATTGGTCGGAGTCAAAAGAGAAAAATTCATAATCCCTGAGAGTTCATATTTAATAATGGTAGGAAACCCCCCTTATAATGATACGACCTCTGAGTTCAAAAAGGGAGAAAAAGGTGAAAATCAGTGTGATCCGGATCTATTCGATAGAGATATCGGAATTTCATTTTTGAGATCATACTATAAACTAAGGGCGGACTTAGTCTGCGTATTGCATCCCCTAGCCTATTTGATCAAAGAGACTAATTTTAACAGGTTGCGGGAATTCAAGGATCACTATAGATTAAAAACGGGCGATATATTTTCAAGCGATATATTTCTGGGCACAGGGCTGACTAAATTCCCCATCTTAATTGCGCTGTATGAAAAATCTAACCGCGGGATGACCTTTGACTATATTTTGAGCTGTCGCTTCAATTTATTAGAGAGAGCCCGAACGTTCGTTCTGGCGGACTATAAAACTACCGATGGGTATATAGAAAAGTATCCGCCGCGTAAGAACGCGCCCAAAATATCTCCGATAGGGCTATACTATTATTCATTTCGGGATTTTAATTCCCTAAAAAGAAACGCATCATTTATCGCCAAACAAATCCCTAACGCTATCGTTGTGACAGTAGAAAACTTTTACAAATACTCATATCTGTACGCACTCAAGAGGTTATTTAACCCTGAAGATTCATGGTTATATGGAGCAACTGATGATGCTATTCGTTTAAAAGCGGGA
>JACUUO010000232.1 GCA_014859275.1 Actinomycetota bacterium
GTTCGCAGAGGGCGTTGGGATGGTTAGGAAAGATTAATGCTTAGCAAAATTGAGATAAATCCGCTGTTTAAAAAAGCGCTTCAACTGATGGAGGAGAGCGAGAAAAACATTTTTATTACCGGTCGGGCCGGAACAGGGAAATCGACGCTTCTTGATTACTTCCGATCAATTACAGGTAAGGAGATTGTGGTTTTGGCGCCAACAGGAGTAGCGGCGGTAAATATCTCTGGCCAGACTATCCACTCATTTTTCGGCTTTAGGCCGGATGTGACGGTTGAGAAAGTTAAGAAAGAAGCTAAGAAAAAAGCATCTCCGATCTACAGGGGTATCGATGCGATTGTAATTGATGAGATTTCTATGGTGCGAGCCGATCTTTTAGATTGCGTTGATGCGTTCTTGAGGATAAACGGGAAGGCCCCTGGATTTCCATTTGGGGGCACTCAGATGATTTTTATCGGTGACCTTTATCAGATTCCCCCGGTTGTTGCTGGCCACGACCGCAATATTTTTAGAGAGCATTACAAAAGCGAGTACTTCTTTGACGCTAAAGTTTATGACGGAATTGAAATTGAATACCTGGAGCTTGAAAAGATCTATCGCCAAACCGACCAAGTCTTCATAGAGCTTTTGAATAAAATCCGCAACAAAACCGCCTGCGATGAAGATATAGAGTTGATCAACCGCAGGGTTATCGGCAATAAAGATGAGCTGCCAAAAGACACAATCTATTTGACCACCACCAACGCAATGGCTGAGGAAAGAAACGAAAAAGAGCTTGCCAGACTGCCGGGCAAACCTCGTGTTTTTAAAGCCGAAGTTGGCGGTGAGGTGGATGAAAAGTACTTCCCGGCTGACAAGATACTGCGAATAAAGAAAGAGGCCCAGGTGATGCTTCTAAACAACGATCTGGAAGGACGGTGGATCAACGGGACTATCGGCACAGTAAGCAAGATCAAGGGGGATTATCTGGAGGTTAGACTACAGGACGGGGGTATTGAGGAGGTAACGCCGTTTAAATGGCAAATATGTCGATTCTTCTGGAATGATGAGACGCGATCCGTTGAGTCCGAGATCGTCGGCTCTTTCAAGCAGTATCCCATAAAGCTTGCCTGGGCGATTACTATTCATAAAAGCCAGGGGAAAACATTTGACAATGTAGCTGTTGATCTTGGTAGTGGAGCCTTCGCATCCGGTCAATTATATGTGGCCCTTTCTCGCTGTCGAAGTCTTAACGGCATTTTTTTGAAGAGGAAGATAAAGAAATCGGATATCTGGACGGACTGGAGGGTGACTGAGTTTGTCACGCGGTGTCAGTACGAGCTTTCAGAGAAGAAAATACCCCTGGATGTGAAGATTCGTCTTATCGAGAAGGCCATAGAAAACAAATCGTTTTTGGAGATTACCTATCTTAGGGCCAAGGATGAAAAAACACGGCGAGTGATTAAACCTGAGAGCGTGGGCGAGATGGAATATATGGGAAAGGGCTTTATTGGGATAGAAGCGTATTGCTTGAAAAGGAAAGAACGCCGGAATTTTCGTGTCGACCGGGTCCTAATGGTAAGAGAAGTCAGTTCCGAAGAGACTGTTACTGCAAAATAGGTAGGTTATGGCTCTTCTCACGGCCTACATAGGCCGTGAGGATGATCCGCTGACCTACTGTTAAGAACAGGGTAGAATGCTTTGTCGGCAACAAAGAAGGGTGATGGCGGTAAACCTGCCATAAAACTAACGTCCATTGAGTGCAAAGATCAAGGCCTGCGAGATCGGATTGATTTCCGCACTGAAATCGGTCGTGGCCAGGAGGGGCAATTTATGAAGGCTGCCGTAAATGACAAATGCGAGGAACAAAAAAGCATATTTGATGAATTTAGGCTGGCCAAATATCGCATTACCCTTAAAGCCAAAGAGCATATGATTCTTCCTAGATTCAAGGGGTCTATGCTTAGGGGTGGATTTGGCCATGCTTTCAAGAGGATCTGCTGCGCAAGCAGAGAGAAGAATTGTGATGGGTGTTTAATAAGGCAAAGCTGCCCTTATGCTTACGTTTTTGAAACGGCTCCCCCAGAAGGCGCGGAACATATGTCTGCTCACCATAAGATTCCACATCCTTATATCTTTGAGCCGCCGCTGGATGATAAAACTGAGTATGGTATTGGTGGGCTGCTTGATTTCCATCTTATTTTAATAGGTAAAGGAATCGATTATTTACCTTACTTTATTTTTGCCGTTCGAGAACTCGGCGAAACAGGCATTACCGTGCGGCGGCATAAGTTTGAGCTCATCTCAATACATGTTATAGACTGCTTGACTGACGAAGAGACGCTGGTATACTCGGCCAGTGACAATATTGTGCATGCACAAAAAGTTAGCCTGACCGGGTTAGCCCTAATTGACGAAGTGGAGGAATATAATTCTCACCAATTGACGCTAAACTTTTTAACACCAACGCGGATTAAATATCAAGGCAGCTATTGTTTTAATGAAGTACCGATGGCAGCGATTATCCAAAATTTAACCTTAAGACTAAATGCCCTTTCCTATTTCCATGGAAGTGGAATTTGGGATGATAACCTTAAAAAACTAAAAGAGCTTGCGCTTGATATCACTGTTATTAAATCGTATATTAAGAAAAGAGACGTACTTCGCTACTCAAACCGGCAGGGTAAGAAGGATAGCCTATCTGGAATCATCGGAAAGGTTAGTTACGAAGGCAATCTTGAGCTGTTGCTTCCTGTTTTATTTCTAGGCCAGTTCATCCATGTTGGAAGCGATGTGGTCTTTGGCTGTGGGAAGTACGAGATAAGTTATAATTAAAAATTCGACGAACTAGAATGCGGAAGGATATTTTACAAGTTTTCGATAATGACTAG
>JACUUO010000041.1 GCA_014859275.1 Actinomycetota bacterium
CATGCCGCCCATGCCGCCCATGCCTGCGGCAGCAGCAGCTCCTGCTTCCTCCGGTTTCTCTGCAATTGCAGCCTCAGTGGTAAGGATGAGGCTTGCGATTGATGCCGCGTTCTGGAGGGCTGAACGGGTGACTTTAGCAGGGTCGATTATTCCAGCCTTCATCATATCACCGTAGTCACCGGTAAGAACGTTGAGACCTTGACCCTTTTCCAAAGTCTTGATCTTCTCAACGATGACCGAGCCCTCATAACCAGCATTGATCGCAAGCTGGCGAAGTGGTGATTCGAGCGCACGCTCAATAATCTGTGCGCCTACCCTCTCATCGCCCTCGAGTTCACCCTCGAATTTGCTGAGGGCGGGGATGATGTTAATAAAGGTTACCTCGCCACCTGGAACGATTCCTTCTTCTACAGCCGCCTTTGTTGCCGAAAGAGCATCCTCCATGCGATGCTTCTTCTCCTTCATCTCGGTCTCGGTTGCTGCACCCACACGGATAACAGCAACGCCACCGGATAGTTTAGCAAGGCGCTCCTGGAGTTTTTCACGGTCGAATTCAGAATCGCTCTGCTCAATCTCGGCCTTAATCTGGCCTATGCGGGCCTGGATATCTTCTGGCTTGCCGGCTCCGCCGACGATAACCGTCTCCTCCTTGGTTACGCGAATGCGCTGAGCACGGCCGAGCATATCAATAGTTACGCTGTCGAGCTTTATTCCAAGCTCCTCAGTTATAACCTGTCCGCCCGTAACGATTGCGATATCCTGGAGCATGGCCTTCCTGCGCTCGCCAAATCCTGGAGCCTTTACCGCAATACCGGTAAACGTGCCGCGGATCTTGTTGACAACAAGAGTAGCGAGAGCTTCCCCCTCTACATCCTCAGCAATAATGAAAAGCGCTTTTCCAACCTGCATTACCTTCTCGAGAACCGGTAGAAGATCGGCTATTGCAGCAATCTTCATGTTTGCGATAAGAATTAGCGGCTCGTCGAGGATCGCTTCCATTCTCTCGGTGTCCGTGACCATGTACGCCGAAATGTACCCTTTGTCGAACTGTAGACCTTCAACGATCTCGAGCTGGGTTCCGATTGTTTGAGATTCCTCAACAGTAATAACGCCATCTTTTCCCACCTTATCCATTGCATCTGCAATCAGACTGCCGATCTCTTCATCGGCGGCAGAGATAGTCGCTACGGAAGCAATCTCTTCTTTAGTATCGATACTCTTAGCTATTTTTCTAATCTCATCTACGGCTATGTTAACAGCCTTATCGATACCTTTCTTGATAAGCATTGGATTTGAGCCGGCTGCTACATTCCTCAATCCTTCACGAACGATAGACTGGCCTAAAATTGTTGCGGTGGTTGTTCCATCACCAGCAACATCCTGGGTTTGAGTAGCAACCTCTTTTAGAAGCTGCGCGCCCATGTTCTCATAAACATCCTCAAGCTCAATCTCCTTTGCGACTGTTACACCATCATGAGTTATCGTCGGGGCGCCGAACTTTTTGTCGATTACTACATTCCTCCCCTTTGGTCCAAGCGTAACTTTTACGGTATCGGTGAGCTTATTTACACCTGCCTCAAGCCTACGCCTAGCTTCTTCATTGAATTCAATGAGTTTTGGCATTTAATGCTTTCCCTCCCTTAGAAATACGAAATAAAAAGAATGTCAAACACTCCGGCGGTAGTTATTAACTGGTAGTTAATAACTAACAATTGCCAGAATGTCTTCTTCTCTTAGGATCAGGTAATCCTGGTCCTCTACCTTGACCTCGCTACCGCCATATTTCGAATAGATAACCCTATCGCCGACCTTTACCTCCATCGGAATTGGCTTGCCTTTTTCATCAAGCTTGCCTCCGCCAACTGCGACTACCTCGCCCTCTTGAGGCCTTTCCTTCCTAGCGGTATCCGGAATCACAATCCCGCTCTTCGTCACCTCCTCGGGCTCTACCGGTCTGATTACTACACGATCTCGTAACGGCTTAAGATTCATAAATCGACCCTCCTAACAGTGATTTTAGCACTCTATTATCATGAGTGCTAGACGTATATTACAATAGAGCTACTGCTAAATCAACACCTTCTAATAAATTTTTGCTAAAACGAACAAGCACAATATCAATTTTTACCGAACTTTTGATCGGCTTACAATTAAAATAATTACCTTCCATACCTCCCCAGACAATGGATATATACCCATAAACTAGGTGGTCTAGCGTTATATAGAAAATACGATTTAGATCTTTCAGAGCCTCGGCTCTTCAGGATGACAGATTGGTAGATTGCAAACAGGATGACAAATTGGTGAATTGCAAAATTCCTAATCAGGTTTATTGGTGTGCTAGCTCGGTTTTAATAGTCGGAGAGATTCCGAGGAGTACTCCAGGATATCCTCTTATGTGTTCGTGTGGTGGCGAGCGCCAGTTAAAATAGGAGGCCGGAATCAATTGCCCACATCTACCACGATATACTTGTTCTCATCGGTTCCTTCGATATCTAGATTTTTAAACTCTCCGGCTAGGCTTCGCCACTCGTTATAAAACCTCCACTCCTTCCACCTCCAGATGGCAATATGCTCTCCTTTACTTAAGTGCTTATCTGAGTAATCTCCCTCAAGCACAATTAACTCCTGCTTGCCATCACCATCTACGTCTTCGAAAAGAAACTCACAGTTTGGCCTATCGAGGTTTGATGATTGCCAGACTGGCCTTACCTTCCCGTTAACAAGATTAAAGACAAAGAAGTGGTTTTTTATACTTTGATCGTTTTCTTTTACCCAGAACGGCTTTGTATCTCCGAAGTCTCCAGACTTCCAGATAGATAGATTTATGTTAACACCTCCGTCTCCGGTTGAGTCAGCAAGATAAAAATCATCAACCCACCAGTCACCTTGAGACTCCCAGATCAGTTTAGATCCCTGGAAGATCCTTAACCTTCCACTTTGCAGGTTATATCTTTCTTGATGCGAGTCTTTGTTCAGATCAGCTGCCACCGATTTTACGATTTTAAAGCTGGTATCCGCTTGCTTATTATAAATCGCCTTTCTTACCTTTTGCTCGAAGACGCCTCTCTTCTGATTCCAGGTGAAGACCACTCTATCGCCCAGTGAGATTTTCAACCTTTTTAAGACGCTCTCTGCCTGCTGGCCCTCCAGTATCCTCGGCTGGGCATAGTCTTCAATTAAGGTGGGCTGAAGTTCAATCTTTGTGATCCCATCTCTATTAAAGAAGGCCTTTGCGATTATACCTTCCCTGGTCTCTTTAGACCACATCTGATCAAAGATGAAGTTCCCCAGACTATAGAATATGTACTTCTCCCTGTAGTTCTCCACCCTCTGAACTACGTGGGGGTGATGTCCGACGACTAGCTCCGCTCCAGCATCTATGGCTGCATGAGCAAAATCAATTTGTGATTGGTTTGGCTCGACGACATATTCTTCACCTGCATGCATTGAAACGATGACAAAATCAGCCTTTCGCTTTGCGTCTTTGACGGCTTTAGTCATCCTTTCGATACCCATGAAGGCTGTACCTGGGTAGCTGCCCTTAGCACCGTATGATTGTGGCACCACGTCAGTATCGTTGTAGGCAAGAAAGGCGAACCTGATGCCCCTCACTTCAATGTGAACGGCGCTATTGGCCTCAAGGTCGTCTTTCCCCGCGCCGATATATCTAATCCCCGCCTGATTAAGGTATTGAAACGTGTCTCGCAGCCCTTTGCTGCCAAAGTTAGGGGTATGGTTGTTGGCAAGGGAGAGCACCGAAAATCCCGCTTCCTTCAGCGCCCCTTCAAAGCCAGGATCGGTGCGAAAGACCATTTCCTTCGATTGGATTTTTCGGCCCGGGGTAATCGGTGATTCCAGGTTGCCAAAGATTATATCCGCCGTTTTCAAGTAATCTCTAGTGGCCAGGAATGGGTAATTAAAATCGTTGTGGGCTCTTATCCTATTTGCTACCCCTCTTGAAGGCATAATATCGCCGACTACAATTAAGGAGACCTCATCTTGTCTTTCAGGAAGCTTATCCCTGGCCTCCCTAAAGCTTGAAAATTGATCATATGCTAGACCTAAATAGCTACGGTAAGGGATGTCCTGCCCATAGCTAGATGAGAGGATAGAGTACGCTATGCCAACAATTGTGGCAATAGAGATAGCAAAGATTATAACTATTACCGATCTTTTTGCGTTCATCTCAGTGTAAATCTGCTGTAGATAGCTTTACCTGGCAATAAATTCATCGGTCCATTCTGGAAGCCGAGGGGCTTTGCCTGAATTTAGCATCTCTCTCCACTTTGAATCGGTCAACCTATCTGACATCGGCCATGGGAACTCATAGTAGGAATATACCCCGCCCTTGGTTATCCTCAACGTGCCATCAACTGGAACAACGACAAATATCTCATAGATATAGCCGGTTCCTTCCTCTAATACCCGGCCGTCATAAGGGTCAGTTGCCACATCGGCTATGATCGCTGCTGGCTTATCATCTATTTGCCTTATCGATTTTATGCCCTCATCGCGAAAAGCCTCTAGCCAGAAGTGCTCAAGCTGGCCACCGTAACTGCGAATCAACTCGTATTCTTCATCAGTCAAGGGAACGCCATTTAACTCCTTCTCGGAGATGGTTTTAAGGGACAAAGCCAATCGCTCCATCCTACCGAGGTTTTCCTTGTTTTTCTCGCTTAAAAGACCTCTAGTCTGCAGCCCATCCCTTGTCATTTTCAGAAGGGAGGCAAGGCGGGCATAAACGTAAGGGTTCGGCTCGACATAGCCGCGGTCATCCTTCTTTTCGCTGCCTCCTCCCATCTCGGCATAGACCTGCTTAGCATAAAGGATGGTGTCGTGCTTTAACTCGGTCCAGCTTCCAAGGTAGGTGTTTAACTCCTTTCTTACCCAGGCCTGGTTTCTCATAAAGATTGGGTAACCCTCCGGCTTTTCTTTGGTTAAGGGAATCAGTGAATATAGCCAGCCCCAGTAGAGGTTCTGCGTCCAGATTTTCGTATCCAGCCTGGATATGTACTCCTTCATCTTCGCCATGTTCTCCGAGTAGTTCTCATACTTGGTCTCACCCATAGATTCCAGAATATTTAACGCCTCATCTGAACCCATAGCTGCCGGGATATCTAAGCCCTTGGGCAACATCCTCCCAGGGACCTCTCTTTCAACAAGCCTTTGGAAGATGGCGGCATCGATGGTAAACCGCTGGCCCATGAATCTGAACCCCTTTATCTCTTTCTCGCGATCAGAGCCCAGAGAAATCGGTATCGAATTTATTTGAGGTGGCTCTAACTTTTTCGACAGCTCAAGCAGAGAGGCAAACTTACCCTTGTCGCCTACAACGGTCTGCAAAGTTAGTCTCTTGCCATAGACCTTCTCCAGCAGATCTCTAAACTGATAGTAGGTTATGTCATCACTTTTGCCGACAAAGAAGTTTGTCGGTTCATAGATCCTATTCCAGTTCATCAGGTTGCTTTCTTCATTAAGGGCAAGGGTTATCAATACGGCAGATCGCACCTCGTCTTCGCTATACACACGGAAGGTCAACCGGCCATACCACATCATCGATTTAAAATAGGCCTTCAACAGCTCCGTTTTTTCGTAATGCCCCCTCGGGATGTATTGCGAGTAATCCTCTTTGAGGGGCTCTAATTGCTCTGACTCACTACCTTTGCCGGTATTCATCACCGGCGATTCCGCTATCCCCCGATGAGCGGCGATAAGAGCAAGCTCTTGTTCGACCTCATTCTTAACGATGGCGGGCACCTCAACCGCTGGATCTAACAATTTACTGGCAACGGCAAAAAAACCGACGTTTCTTTTTGCCGCACTTTCCCACTCGGTTCCCTTTAATGAACTGTATTGTTTAAGGGCCAAGGAGAGCATTGAGGCGTTTAGGGTCTTTAACTCGGATGCCAGTTTCTCCTTTTCTAGGCTTCTTAGCAGATGATCAAACATCAAGTGGTAATTATGTAATATGGAATCGGTGGTAATAAAGTTAGGTATAAGATTATAGCGATTTGACTCATAGATTGGAAAGAACTCATCACTGTAGGAGGAGCCCACAACAAATCCGTTCTTTGCCAGCAATTCCTTAGTAGAATCCGAGAACTCAAAATCTTTTGCATTGACAACATTGGCAAGGTCTTTATCAACCGTATAGGCCGATATCTTGGGGGAGATATTGACTGGCACTTCCTCGTAGCTGGCAAAACCGGAGGCCAAGGCGATTGCCGGCTGATAAGCCCTTCCAGCTATCTCCTTAAGCGATTCTGCAGCCTTTTTGCCTCCAAGCTGGGATAGAGCAAAGGAACCTGATATCCCAACGACAACTAGTACTCCGAGGATGATTAAAGCTAACTTGATCCTTTTTGGCCTCTGCCCTGGCGTGCCTTGCGAGATTTTAGAGGCCTCAGCATTATTGACGTTTTGATCATCCTCATGACCCGTTATATACGCTTTCAACTTCACCAACTCCTTTATGTATCTAAGAGGTGAGAGCCATGAGGAAACTGGCGCCTGGCTTTCTTCACGGTCCCTCCCAAATTCCCTTGCAAGAGCATCGAGCTTACCAGCAAGCGCAGGTGAAGCATCAAAACCCTCAGGTATAACTAACACTTGATTTAGGGCTTGCTTTAAAGTGATAATTTTATCTAAAGTACTTGAGCAGTTAGGGCAGCTACTAAGATGCTCGCACACAACCTGTCGCTCACTAATTTCGAGCTCCCCATCTGCGTATGCGCTTAACATATCCTCTACTTGGTAGCATCGCATGAGATACCATCCTCCAAAAGGTAAGAAACGTACTTAAGAAGTTTTTTGCGGGCGGCAGATATTCTTGATCTCACCGTTCCCACCGGCACGCCCGCTACTTTAGCTATCTCCTCGTAGCTTAATCCTTCCATTGACTGCAATATAAGACAGAGCCTCTGTTCCTTACTCAAGCTTAAAAGTGCTCTATTTAAGGCATCTTTAAGCTCAATGCCTGCAAAGAACTCTTCGGGTCCTTGGCCTGAGCCCGCGCTCATCTCGTTTAAAAACTCCTCTCTCAATGGGAACCTTCTCTTTAAGCTACGAAGCGAATCGATGCTGCGCCTTTTTATGATGCTGAAAAGCCATGTTTTAAAGCTCGCTCTACCCGGGTCGAACTGCTTTATGCTAGTAAAAGCGCTCATAAACACATCCTGGACAACATCTTCCGCTTCCTGCGAATCACCAACCGTGTGCACTACGATGAAGTAGACAAGGACCCTGTATCGCCTAACGAGCTCTTCGAAGGCCTCTCCTTTACCCAATTTTGCTTGCTCTACCAAAACCTCATCTGAAATCATCTTCATCGCTGCCTATATATTCGCTAAAAATCCAAAAAAGTTCGCTTTTTTCTTAAGATTTCTGCTCTTTTATGTAAGTTTACTCATTATCCAGCAATTAACTGTATAATGAAACTTTCTAACCGTTTCTCCGTCTAACTACTATAGGATTGATAAAAACATTGAGTACCTAATGGAGGCTAAGATGAATAAAAGAATTGAACCGGGGAAGAAAATGGGCTCGACCCGCATAATAATTGCGATATCTGCGGTCATAGTCATAGCTATAGCTGCCGCCGTCCTCGTTGTGACAACCCGATCCAGCTCTGAGAGGCTGGTCTCTAAAGGTGATATCGCCTTCGGGAAACTCCCTTCCCTTGAAACAAGCGCACCCAGTGCATCATCACGCGCCCTGGGGATGCCGGAAGGCGATGGAATGGCTATCGAATTCTTAATGCCAAAGATGGAGTATTCCTGGAAAGGCGGCAAATTCCCAGAATTTGGTGATAAGATGGTGGTTTACCGCAAGCCAGCAAAAAAGATCGATGCAGCTGAAGCTAAGAGAGTGGCGTTAACCTTCGGCATACGAGGCGAGCCGCAAGTCGAGGAGCCTAAAATCCTTATCGAGGAAGGCGTAGATAGAATACCATCAGGAGGGGGTGTACCTGCTAATTACAATCCGCAAACTGAGCCTAATCCCGGTTTAAGAACCGATCCTGCGCGACCCGAACTAGAAGATTCTCGATCGACCTTCAATCAGCCCTCCTTCAAGACTTACAGCTTCTATGAAGAAAAAGAAGGTAAGCGGCTGGATATATATGAGGCCGATCGACGTTTTTCTTACCATGTCGATGGCGGGTTCGAGCTGGCAGAAAAGAGCAATCAGAAATTGCCAAGCAATGATGAAGCTAAGAAGATAGCTAGGGATTTTCTTGAAAGTAAAGGGCTTTTGCCGGAAGACGCTACTGGGCCGTTCATCTTGGATGCTCCCTCGGTTGGGTATGGTATCGCCGTTCCGGATCGACCAGTAAGCAACATCGAAAATCATACCGGTATAGCCACCAAGGAACTTCTGCGTCCAACGTATATCGAGGTCCAATTTGGTAGAAAATTCGGTGACTATGACCTTGTTGAGCCATCGGGGGAGCCAAGTCGCTACATAGCAACCGTAACCATTGGGCCCGGTGGCGACATAATTACAGCATCCGGCGAGCTGCCAACCGAACTTGAGAAATCCCTCTACCCGCTAATGAATGTATCCACTGCCTTTAATGAGATTAAAAAGGGCGTACATGGGCCAATTAGAACACTAGTTGATTATATGATCGCTCAGCCTGAGGGTTCTGCCCAATCTTCTGTTGGCACAGCTGAACCGGGGGCTGCTATAGAAAGCACCGGTGGTTCAGAGGGGGGCTTCCAACCTGGTAATAGAGGCACCGATGAAGCTCCTATACCTCCAGATATAAAAGATGCACCGGTTGAGCAGCCAGTCATTAAAGTTGAGTTGAATACGGTTAAGCTGGCTTACATGGTTGTCATCGATCCCAGCGGAGTCGGCTTCTATGAGCCCGCCTACGTCTTTTCGGGTGTGACGGTTGATCCCGAGGGCCATAAATCTGATTATAGTGTGGCGATACCTGCAGTAGCTTCTGAGTATATTGAGAAAAGATAGTGATTGCTCATAAAAGCTGTCTTACTACCGTGCCGATTCGAGGATAACCGGATCGGCACGGTTTGCTAACCCTCCAAGGACAATACTATCTAAGATTGCACCTAAGCTATTAAGCTCTCGCACGTTTTCTTAATGCTTTATATAAGATCGCAGCTAATATAATAATTACGTAGAAATAAGGCATCATATAGCCAAACCTTGCGAAGAAGCTAGGCTCTGAGGCAAACGCTATGGAGCCATATAGAACCCTTTTTTCATTAAGCTTGGTTCTCGCTTTTACTTCGCCGCTCCGGCTAACAATCCCCGATATTCCAGTATTAGCTGCCTGAATAACAGGTATGCCGTACTCTACTGCACGCATACGTGATATTTGGAAGTGCTGCTCAGCCGCGGCTGTTTTGCCAAACCAGCCATCGTTTGTAATCACGATCAACATCCTTGCGCCGTTTCTCACCATTCTTCTGACAAGCCTCGAATCGGATGACTCAAAGCAGATAACGGTGGAAAATGTTCCGTTATGGTGAGTATCGAAGACCTTATAATCATCGCCAGGGGTATAATCAATTACAAGCTTCGCCATGCTATTTAATTGCTCAACAAGACCGCGCACCGGCACGTATTCTCCAAAGGGCACCAGGTGTATCTTGCGATAGCTTTGCAGGGTGCCCTCTTGGTTCAGGTAGAATGCATTGTTGTAAATGTTCCCTTCAATATCATCGATACCGCCGAAGACAAGCGATGTTTTTGTAGGATTAAGAATACGCTTTGTCTCTTCGATAAATTTCTTCTCGTCGCTCATAAATGATACGAAAATGTTCTCGGGCCAAATGACAAGGTTCGGCTTTGACCTCAACGCCTCCCGGGTCATAACAAGGTAGCGGGCCTTGATAAGACCATTGTTGGAGGTGTCCAGCTTTACGCGCTGCTCAATATTCGGCTGAACCAGGGCTACATTTATTACCTTAGAGGACCCCTTACCCAGATCGTGCACTAGCATACCGATGGCTGGCCACACAACAACTGCAAGCATAAGAACCAGGATGCCAGTGACGGCAAACCGCATCCTCTCCCGCATGTCGCCCGTACCGAGTATCTGGAATAACACCAGGTTGACCAAGACAATGACAAAGCCAAGGCCGATCTCTCCGGTATATGAAGCGATCCAGAGTAGATAAGGGTTGTTAACTGCTGAGCCTATATTGCCCCACGCAAAGCCCAACGGGCCGAGTGAGCGTATATATTCACAGGTGGCCCACAGCGAAGGAATAATCAGTAACTGGGCTGTACTCCTGTAGGCCTGCATCGCCACCCATGCACCCGATGTGAATAGTATAAAGGAGAGTGAGAGAAAAAGACTTAAGGCCACCCACGCCATGAACCCGAAGATGAGGATCCAGTAGAGCAGTATAGAAAAAAATATCACGCCAGAAACCAGTCCTAAGACCGGCGTGATCTTAAAGTCGCTTCTTTTTATAGCGAAAAGCAGGGGGATTATACCAACCCAGGCTAGGATACCTATCGATGGATAAGGAAAGGAGAGTGCCAGCAATATCCCAGACAGGGCGGCCAACAAATAGTTTACATACCGTGACATGGCTTATTACCGTTCAATGTGCACTGCAATGACTGCTATTCCAGAATACAGGAGTCAGGAGTCAGAATCCAGAATTTACTCCTCGATCCCCTGCCCGAGTCTTAAATTCGGAATGGGGTTTGCCTCAAGAGATATCCTGTCGCCCGCCAGGTATCGGCGGTGCCCGGCTGCTGCAATCATAATAGCATTATCGGTGCATAAGAAGATATGGGGGTAATAAAGTAATATATCCTCACTTCTCGTTTCTTCAATCATGCGTTGCCTAAGATAGCTGTTTGCTGCAACGCCACCGGCCAGAACGATCTTATCTATACCTTTCTCCTTTGCTGCCTGAACGGTCTTTGCAACCAGTACATCTACCACGGCGGCCTGGAAGCTCGCAACAAGGTCATGGAGGGGTATCTCGTGCGACTCAAGCCTTAAATGCGAGACATAGTTCAAGACAGCTGTCTTCAGGCCGCTCAGGCTGAAGTTAAAATCCCCCGTCCTCATCATTGCTCTTGGAAATTGTATGGCTGTCGGGTCGCCTTCTTTAGACATCTCATCGATAACCGGCCCCCCGGGGTAACCCAGGCCCAAGAATGCGGCTACCTTATCATACGCCTCGCCCACGGAATCATCGAGCGTCTCCCCCAATAACTCATAGCTGCCGTAATCCTCCATATAAGCGAGGATGGTATGGCCCCCCGACACTATGAGGGATATAAATGGTGGTTTTAAATCCGGGTGATCGATAAAGTTGGCATAGATATGAGCCTCGAGATGATTAACGCCGATTAATGGCAGGCCCTTAACATATGAAATCACCTTGGCGGCACCTAACCCCATAAGGAGTGCCCCAACAAGGCCGGGGCCAATGGTCACGGCCACAGCATCTAAATCTTCGTAATCGAAGTGAGCCTTTCCAAGGACGTCGTCAAGTACCGGGTTTATTGTCTCGAGATGCTTTCTCGACGCGATCTCCGGTACAACCCCACCAAACTTCTGGTGAAACTCAATTTGGGATGCAACCACGCCCGAGACGACCTCGCGGCCATTTCTTACGATCGCTGCCCCGGTCTCATCGCATGAGGTCTCAATTCCTAATATGTAGACATCCCTTCGCGCAGACCTATTCATTAATTCTCCACTAATTCTGCACTGGATAACTTCTACCCACGTCTCTTACCCACATCCCCGGTCCCTGGACCCTGCGGTCCCTGGTCACCCAGTCACTCGGCAACCTGGTAACCTGGTCAGTCACCCGGCCATTGAACACGTACAATCTAGCTTCTATCGAGTTTTCTCCTTATCTCTTCAAGAAGATTTTTATAATAATCGCTCGTTATGTCGCCCGTCCAGAATATGAGCGCATCTTCATAGTTATCTGTATAATAACCTTTGCGCAATCCACTCATCCTGAAACCAAACTTAATGTAGAGGTGTTGCGCCTTTGTGTTTGATTTGCGCACTTCAAGCGTTATACGTCGTATGCCTTTCTCTATTGCCCTCCTAAACGCACTCAGCATTAACCGGGTAGCAATACCCTTATTCTGGTAGGGAACATCAACTGCGATATTGGTTATATGGCCTTCATTGAGCACGTAATACATACACATGAAGCCGACAATGCGATCGCCTAGCCCTGCAACAAGGCACATATTATGGCGGTTGTTTGTCAACTCTCTTTGAAACGTAAGTCGACTCCAGGGCTTAGGATGTGACCTTCTCTCTATTTCATAAACCTGTTCGACATCAGCCATCGTCATCTGGCGAACCTCTGGCTTGATCGTTATCATCGAATGTCACCCCTGATGACGTTTTTCCCACATCTCCTCGGCTTGAGACAACCTGACATAAATCGGTGTAAGTCGGTACAACTCATCGAAATCCCCGGCCGAAAGCCGGGGCCTCGCTAAGTTAATTAGATCGGAAGCCCTGGCCCACCAACTATTCTCAGGGGCGAACTCGGCTCTATCGCCCAGGCTCCCAGCAAAGATGCCGGCATACAGCTTAACCGCGTCTCCAGCAAAAACAATATGCTCATAGCCCTCGACCAGAAATATTTCGGTAAGTTCATCCGGGGTGATCGCTCTGAACTCAGTAAACCGATCGATTTTACCGGCCTCGCTGTGATAAAGAGCGGTATAGACTTCACCCCTCTTAGCATCAATAACGGGGCAGATTAGACCTCTATCCCGGACATTCTGGTAAGCGATTGCGTCTGCACTCGGTATGCCTATAATCGGCGTCTTTAATAGCTGAGCGAATGTACGAGCCACCACCATACCTATTCTCAGCCCGGTATAGGAGCCAGGTCCACTCCCAATAACAACCGCTTCAACATCACCAATTTTCAACCCGGATCTTTGTAGAAGCCCATCGATGACTGGGATAAGCTTAGCCATATGACCTCTGGGAAGCCAGATCATCGTCTCTTCTATTAGTCTCTCCTCATCACCGATAGCCGCAGTCAACACCGGGCTTGATGTATCAAAAGCAAGGATTAGCACGTTAATCTCCCAGCAACCAACTATCGACCTTCTGCCGCCACCTGTCCCCGTAAGGAATTATCTCTACCCGGCGGAATGAATCATCGACCAACCTTAGTATTTTTATCGTCAAACGTTCATCAGGTAATAGTTCTTCGACTCTATTGCCCCACTCAATCACCGATACACCTTCACCATAGAAATACTCATCAGCGCCCAATTCTTCCAGCTCATCCGGGGATGTTAAGCGGTATACATCAAAATGATAAAGCGGGAGCCGTCCCTCATACTCCTTTATTATGGTAAAGGTCGGGCTGGTAACCGGACCATCTATACCTAATCCCTCGGCAAGCCCTTTTGCAAAGACTGTTTTTCCAGCCCCTAGGTCACCGCTTAAATCTATAAGGTCACCCTTAGATAACTTGGGAGCTAGCCTTTTTGCCAGCTCCCAAGTTTCCTCAGGTGAATGAGTAATTACGGTAAACATAATAGCCCACGGCCCCTGTTAAAACAGTCCCATCTGCTCTATTTCAACCTCCGGCTCTCGAGATCCCTGAGATACCTCGGTTTTCTCACCAAGGTACTCCCTTAGCTTATTGAAATCTTCAGATAACGGCCCTAAATTCGTGCGTGAATGTAGGGCCGCCGCTGGGTGATAGATTGGCACCACCAAATAATCGTCCTTCTTAAATTTTTGCCCATGGACGCGCCCCATCGAAACATCTTTTCGCTCCAGAATAACTGCTGACGCAAAACGTCCCAGGGTCGCGATTATTTTGGGCTTAATCTCCTTAATCTGAGTAAAGAGATATTCGTTTGTGCAGATCTCTATCTCTTCTGGTTTCGGGTCACGGTTTTGCGGGGGCCTACATTTCACTACGTTCGTTATATATACATCCTCCCGCGTAAGCCCTATCGACTCTAAAAGTTGGGTCAGAAGCTTGCCTGCCGCACCAACAAAGGGCTTTCCCTGCCGGTCCTCATAGAACCCGGGTCCTTCACCGACGAACATGATATCCGCGTCCGGGTTTCCATCGCCGAAAACAACCTGTGTTCGCCCTTGTTCCGCCAGCGGGCAGAGCTTACAATCCTTCGACAACTCTGCTAGATTGGAAAGGTTAATCATTTAATCACCTAGTTACTACATGAACTACAACTTGAACTTGAACAGGTGCTACAACCATCGCCAAAGCTCTTCCTGCTACCGGATGCAAAGCCAAATGAAGAAAAGAGCTTTTTAACATCACTGCCACCGCACTTCGAGCACTCCGGCACTTCACTATTTGAGGCCGAAACGAGCTTCTCAAATACGCACCCGCAATTTTCGCATTTAAATTCATAGAGAGGCATGCCAATCACCTAAACTTAGAATAACCATATGACCGAGTAAATTCTATCAATTTTATGACATCTAGATTATGACATCTAGATACACTAACCCCTCTGCCAGTTCACCCTTACGAAATCAGCATCTTGCAGCCACTGGATTACAAGATCACCGTTGAAGGCTCTCTCGAACTCTCGCCCTATGCGCTCGGCGAGGGATTTATCGGTCGTTTCTACTGTAATTCCATCGCCGTTTTGCCTCATGTTATAAACTCGCGCAGCGACGTTGCGATGGAGTTGCCTATCGGCGATGTTATTAATTAGATTTACCGCCTCATCATAATGTTCTTTCAAAAAAGTGCCCTTAAGAGTTACGACACCGTCGATTCTTCTTTTCTCAATTCGTTCATGTCCCGGACAGAGAGTTGCTTCTGCGCGCCTGGTTCGAACAAGCCTTGCGTGTTCCCCTTCATCATAAAACCACTTGTGCCCATCGAACACTGCCATGCATCTCGAGCAGATTTTTACACTCATGCACTTTCCCTCCTTAGAAACGCAGGTCTTCATCCTTAATACATTCCGATAGCCTTGAGAACGATGTCGATATCTCTCACTATTTCAGGTTTAACTAATATGCCTCCCTCCTCTCATGGCTTCGTCGAAGTATATCGCCGGTCGCAACCATCAGCGTTGTGGATCAATTGCCGCCGGATTATGCTCAAATAGCAACAACTTCGCGTGCCTTTAACGTCACGGTTTGACAGTTATATCAAATCTAAGCCTCTCTTCTTTAAGCCCATCGGCTGTAATATTGGCAAGGATATAATAATCCCCTGGACTCACTAATTCTCCATTTAAGTCCACCATCGACCAATCGGCTGTATAAGAGATTTTCTCGTTGGGTTTAATAACAACGGTTTCAAGCATCTGGGTAAACATCCGGCCATACGACCAACGCCATACTTCACAACCCGACTTATCCTTAACCCATATATCGAATTTTTGACCCGAGCGAAAGGAGAGCTCTCGCGACTCCGAACTCACGTTCTCAACTGAAACCTTGAGCGATAACTTATCACCCAGCCTAACTCGGTTGGACGAAAGGAATAGGGAAATTTTAAAATGATCGATAAACTTCCCGGTTTCTACGAAATGCCCCCTTTGATCGCTGGTTTCTTGCCTATCCAGTGTTTTATTCGCGGTCCTTGTAGGTGCAACCTTGGATAAAACATAGAAAACATAGTAAGCCGTGCCGAGCAAGATAATTGCTACGGTTACGATGATTATCCGTGATGTGGACATCTACTACTCCTTGTATACCCGTGGCACACGATCATTTATCATGCACACAACCTCATAATTGATGGTGCCCAGTATCGAGGCAATTTCATCAGCGCTTATTTCTTCGCCACCCTGGCGACCGATTAAAACCACTTCGTCATCGACTTTAGCTGTCGAATTTGGGCCTAAATCCACCATGAATTGATCCATGCAGATATTACCTACAGCAGGATACCTACGCCCCCCTATGAGAACCTGAGCCTTGTTCGAAAGAAGCCTTGAGTATCCATCACCGTAGCCTGCAGGGACGGTTCCGATAATCGTATCACAAGTTGCTTTATATACCCTGCCGTAGCTTACTCCCTCTCCGCACGCAATGTCTTTTATAAAGGATAACCTTGCTTTAAGAGAGAGCGCGGGCTTTAAATCTACCTGTCCTTTTGTTATCTCAGCCGGGTGGAGGCCATATAGGGAGATGCCAATCCTAACCATGTCAAAATGGGAATCGGGGTGTAAATACATGGCCGCGCTATTTGCGGCATGCTTAACCGGCGGACATATCCCATCCTCATCGAGTCCTTCGATAAGATTTTTAAACCTGTTGAGCTGATAACTGGTATAGTCGCTTTCAGGATTATCGGCCTCGGAGAAATGCGTAAAAACTCCCTCTATCTCTAATCCAGGCAATTCTTTTAATTCACGTATAAACGAGGCGGTCTTATCAGGGGAGAGACCAATGCGGTTCATACCTGTATCGACCTTCACATGAACTTTTGCGATCCTACCGCGCTTAACCGCTTCTTTGGATAGAGCGAGGGCTGATCCCAGAGATAAGACGGTAGCCGTCAGATTATAATCGAGTATCATTGGAACTGCCGTATGCGCCGGTTCAGCCAGTATGAGGATGGGCTTGGCGATCCCGGATTTGCGAAGATACGCACCCTCCTCCGGAAGCGCCACGCCTAGGCAGGAAGCACCAGCCTCACAGGAAGCCTTTGCAGCTCGGGCCGCACCGTGGCCATAAGCGTTTGCCTTAACAACGGCCATTATTTCAACTCGTCCCCCGACCGCTTTCCTCGCCTCTTTTACATTATGTTTAATCGCAGAAAGATCTATCTCAGCCCATAAGGACCGTATGCTCACTTTGAAGCGCTCCGTTTCTAATACATTTTTTAAATGGCCCGGGGATTGAGCAGCGCTAACTAGCGACCCACCCTCCACGTAGTTGCCCCATTTATGGGGCGATCTCATCCTACATAACATGTAGTTGCCCCATTTATGGGGTGGGCTCTAGCAGTGCTGCAGTTAGCCAGTACTGCAGTGTTGCAGTTAAGTGTAAGCATAAGATGTGGGTCTGAGATTCTTCGGTCGCTATCGCTCCCTCAGAATGACAGAAAAGCTATCAGCTATTAGT
>JACUUO010000042.1 GCA_014859275.1 Actinomycetota bacterium
CGACAGTCTCGGTATCAGTTGTTGCCGTTGCGGTATCAGTTGTTGCCGTTGCGGTGTCAGTTGTTGCCGTTGCGGTATCAGTTGTTGCCGTTGCGGTATCAGTTGTTGCCTGAGATGCAGGCGGCGTTTCCGTTTTTACAACTGTGTTGGTATCCTCATCCCCGGATTTCGGTACGGCCAACGTGCCCACTACGGCGATAATCAATACTACTACGATTAGGAGTAGACCAGCGGCTATTCCCTTCCCTTTAGGGGTGTTAAAAACTTCCTTTATATCCATGTTAGTCAGTTTATCCTTTAAGTTCATATAAAACACCTAACCTAATTCTTAATCGATGCACTTTTAACCTGGGAAGGAGAAACAGCTTGCTTACTTCCTTCCATTGTAAAAGCGCTCACTGTCATGTTCAAATCAAGATCAGGATACGGCTTCTTATCGGACAATTTTACCTCTATTTTTGTTACCTTAAGAGCTCGTGGCGCTTTCTCAATTCTTCTTAAAAAATCGATTATCGCAACGTAGCTACCACGTGCAGAAGCTTCAATCTGCATCTCGTTATACTCAGACACCTGGTTCGTCTCACCGGGCTTTTCGGGCTTTTCCGGCTTACCAGGTCTTATCATTATAAACTCAACGCCAGCATCATTTGCCATATCTTGCACTTCTTCAATGAACTCTGGTAATTTGGGTTCGGGAGGCATCTGTTTTGTAATCTTTACGAGCTCAACCTCTGCAGCTGCCGCCTTCTTTTTTACTTCCTTAAGCCTTTCGAGCGTACTTTTTGCAACCTTATATCTTTCTTCCTCTTGTACAATCTTCTTATCCAGTTCATCCAACCTTGCCATCTGTGGTCTCCAGAGAAGCAGGAAGAACAGCAGAAGCATGGCGATTGCTACAAAAATCAATACTAAAGTTCGTTTTCTTATCGTTTCGCTATTCATACTATCACTTCTTCCCGGAATCGTTAGGCAAAGCAGGGGTCGTTGTCTCCTCTTTAAATTCCATCGTGTTGATAAATGCGATGGCTTTAGGTTTGACAACTCCCTCTTCCCCTTGTACTTGCTCTTGTTTTTCTGATGAGGTTAACCAGGTTTTCGGCTGTAGTTTAAGCTCGCTAAGTCGTACAAGCCATCTCGCCACCTGCTTGTGTCCCTTATCGGGCGTATCAGATGGATCCTCGATTAGCCCAGTAAAGGTGACCTTTTCCGGATCGCCCTCAAGCTTTTCCAGGGCAACGTCGTTAGGTGTGACTACCATCACCTCTTCGAGCATCCTCGACCATATAACTCTGTCTTCAAGAGCTTTAGCTACTATCATTTTCTTTCTCTCGACCTCTTCAACTCTGGCCTCATATACCTTCAGTGCCTGTATGGCGGTATTCATCTTTGCTACCTGCGCCTTAAGCTTATTCAAGTCCTCTTCAGCGGTCCTTATTCTCCATACATTGAATGCGTGGATGGAGCAAAGGCAAACGGCAACAATGATTACGCCGCCAAAAGCCATAGCTAAAAACCTCTCGGCCTTTCGCTTCTCCTGTATCTCCCTTGGCAGGAGATTTATTCTTACCATCATCGCTCTAACCCCCGTGCTGCCAACCCAATACATATTGCAAGAGAGAACTCTTCATCTTCTACACCTGCCCTATGAAGGTTATTGCTTACTTGTACGTTCTGAAGCGGTCGCCCGAATTCAACTTCTATCTTTAGGCTCTCTTTCAGGTAGCTTTGGAAGTTCTTAAGCTTAGCCCCGCCTCCCGTAACAACGATCTTGCCGATGCTCTCCACCTTCGATGCCTGAGCCAGATAGTAATCGAGTGACCGTCTCACTTCTGCCATAAATTTAACCATCTCTCGCTCAAGAACATCGTGCACGGCCTCCACATGTTCACTTACATCTGGTCCTACACCAGCGAGCTTACCTTTACCATTCTGCGATGGTAAGCCTATCTTTATCTTTAAATCCTCCGCTTTCTCAAAGGTCACTCCCAGGTGATTGGCGATAGCTTCAGTAAATGTGTTTCCACCGATACTGCTTACCCTGGTAAATCTAGGAGTGCTATCTTCCACTACCACGATATCTGAGAGCGCTGAGCCGATGTTTATCATCGCCGTGACCTCCTCTGCCCCGGCTTCCCCGCCTATGAAGGATTTCGGTTTTTCGCTTGTAACAGCTCTTGCGAATGCCAGCGATGATGCATCTACAGTGACAGGCCTAAGACCTGCCCTCTCGATAGCCGCTACAACATTTTCCACCATATCTTTTCTGGCGGCGACCAGCAGAACATCCATCATCCTCTCCAGCCGGTCGTTTACATGTTCAGACAATATCTGGAAATCTAGTATCGCCTCTTCGACCGGAATCGGTATGTAATCACTGACCTGATACTTGATTGCACTGCGAAGTTCCGTCTCAGTCATAGCCGGCATCTCGATCACGCGCACAATAACTTTCTGATTGGCAACCCCAACGATAACTCTTTTGTCGGTAACCTTCGCCGTGCGCCAGAGCGAAGCTAGCACTTTTGCAACGCCATCGACGTCGGTAATCTCGCCTTCGTCGATTAGCCCTTTCGGTGCCTTAGTGCTTGAGTAACTTACGAGTATAGGTTTCTCAGCAGACGCCTTTAATTGGGCAATTCTAAACGTACTGCTACCTATATCCAAACCAACAGGGGTGGCCCCTTTGCCCAGACTAAGTAATCTCAAAGCCTTCCTCCTCCTACATTAAATTACAATCATTGCTACCTTAAATTCCGTAAGGCTGCGGGGCAGGCACATCGCGCCATATGGCCCGACGTACCCATTGCTTATATCATCGGCAAAACACGATGATACTTTAGGGTTCCGATCAATTTATCAGGTGTTTACAAAGTAGCGGCGGGGATTGACTTTTTCTGGAAGATATAAATTATTCCGTGCGGGGCGGGACCGAGATGAAATAGAAGAAACCATCTGGCGCACAATAAGAAAGGCAGGAGCAATATAACTGCTCCCGCCTTTCTTCTCTGGCATTACCTCCTACTAATCTCCCGCCATGAAGAGGTTACTGTTATATATTCATTACCTCCAGGCATGTTTGGCGGCAGTATGTAGGGTAGAGAGTCATAAGTGAAAAGATGGTTGTTATTATTACTACCAAAATCGAGCAAACCTGATATTAAGCTGCCGACAAATGATATGTTGTTTCTTAAAAACTGTACTTTTTTGGTGGCGAAGAACGCGCCGCACACATCAGGAACATCCCGCGTTACTTTGTTGTTACCACCGCCGCCAGATGTATCGATATAGATACTTTCACCTGTAACAAGCCCAAGTACAGCATCACTGCTCATATGGTATGGTGCTTCAGGCCTCAAGCGTCCCTTTATGGTTATATCGCCGTTGACTACAATCGTTCCCTTACCATAGTAATTTATCTCTGAGTTTGCGGTATCGCCTATAATTAAATTACCGTCAACAAAAATAGTGCCGTCAATGTAGAGTTTTTTCCCGCCCTTGTCCCAGGCAAATTCTCCACCCGCTATGCCAAAGTTTCCTGTTGAGCTGTTTATTGTATACGTTCGCCTTGATGCAACATTGCCCGTTGATAATTCGGTATCGTTATCGAGCACCTTATAACCGCTTAATGGTGGTGCCCATTTTGAAATAATTCCTGGATACGGCACAACATTCTCTTCAGATTCTTGAGCTGCGTGTTCTCTGTATACGGATAGTTGCTTGAGAAGCGGAAGCGGAATATTTGGGACTTGATTTGAGAGCTTCTTTATGTGGACACGATCGTCGCTCAGTGCTACCTCCCGCCCTGCTTTTGGATCCCAAATTGCGGCATTACTGGCCATAGGCTCAATATACGCCAATATCTTATCTGTACTGGTACCTATAGAAACAGCATTATTCTCGAGGTAGACAGTCCCATCTTTAACAAAGAGGGGTCCGCCCTCGATTGATGTGTTACCCGACAGTAAAAGATTACCTCTCGCATAAAAGGGTCCAGTAACTGATGTAGTCCCCTGGGTACCATTACTGGTAGTCACTATGGAATCGGCCTGCCCTAAGCCCATGTGCATATTCCACATGGAGATACTAAATACGCATACCTTTAGTATTCTTTTACTGTTGCGATAATTGCCTGTCGATGTGATTGTCCAGATCCAACCGGTATCCAGGTCCGGGATTACCGTTACCTCAGCTGTCCCAGTATCGACGTTGGCAAAATTTGCAACATCGACCCTAAAACTCCGAGGCGTTTCCGAACCGTACTGCCCGATTGCCCATAATGCTTTGTTGATACCCGCCTCAGCGACATGCAGCGCTTTCATTGAGCTCCTATCTCGCTCGGTCAGGGGAAAGTCATTCTTTGCAGTAACAATAACACCAAAACCGACTATGGCCAATATCGCCATTATGCTGGCGACTATAATCACTGCCATTCCGCTTTCATCTTTAAGCAATCTTCTAAACATATAGCACCTCCTAACTACCGCTATAATTTCTAAGCGTTACATTTGACTTTAATGTGTAGGCAGCAGGCGGCCTGGTCGGATCTCTGTCGATTATAAGTGTGATTTCTACTTCCTTTATCCTGCCATTATCATCGTGGATATAGTTAAAGATCGGTTTGTCCGAAGTGTTTCTCACGTCACCGACCAAGAACTTCTCCTCAGTTTCCGCCCCGTAGAGTTTGATGGTTCTGTAGAGTTTATCTCCTTTTAGGTAATATTGGATTTCATCCAACTCATCATCGTCATTTATGTCCGTGTAGATAATGATCTCGTACGGCCACTTCTCCTCCGGAATCTCCTTAAGACCGAGCCCTTCTGCCATCCTAACGTGCTTGGTCATAGTGGCGTGGGCTATCCGTGCTTCTTCTTGGGCTTTCGCCTGGCCTTCGGCTTGGTCATAAGCTCTATATGACCCATCAAAGATAGTATATGCAGCAGCAATTATAACCGCTAATATAGCTGCATAAACTAAAAGCTCAACAAGCGATACTCCATTTTCCTTTTTAAATAGAATCGTGTTCTTGAACATGGTCATTAACTCCCCGTCCGCACAGAAACGGTTATGCTATTAGTGATAATATTATCACTATCATCATACGCTAGAATTTCATAGCTGTATGCCCTATTTACCTGCAAACCTTTTCCGCTACCATCATCTGTAAAGCTGTTGGTGGTTGGTCCTACCCACCCAATAAGCTTACCATCTCTGTGAATGGCGAATATGTTAACCTTACCCTTATTCGACCCGGTCGGTAGATGCCATGTTAAATTGACTACTTTCTTTCCCGCCGTTCCGTCTGCATGGAACCATGTTGTTGCCTCTTCTACTTCGCTTGCCTTACCTAAGCGCCCTCCCGCGCTTATGGGCACTATTTTATAATAGTACGTTGTGAATTCCTCAAGGCCCTTGTCGTCATAAATAAAATCCTGCGCCTCACAGTCGTCCTGAATCTTTTGCCAATTGGTTTCGGGTAGCTTCCTGTATATTTGGTAATGAGTGGCATAATCGTGATCGCTATCCTTAGCCCCTTTCCAGGTCAATCTAATGCTATTTTCCCCCTGCCCTCTACCGGTAAGATTTGCAGACCCATCCCATTCTGGCGGTCTCTTGTCGATGATCCACTCGGTTACTGCTGGTTGACTAATATTGCCTTGTTCATCTTTTGCTATAGCTCTAATCTTAAAAGAGCCCTCCTTTACAAAGTGTGGATATAACCCGCACCACGATGGAGTTGTGAAGTTGGGCCTTGGGCTAAACTCCCAATGGAGCCCACTAGAGCCCTGAACGCCTACGTAGACCAAGTCATTGTTTGTATCCTTGGCAAAAAGTTTAAATAGAACCTTCTGCTGGGTGTTATAGAGACCATACCAGTCAACCCAAAGCAATTCTTTTGCTTTTTCATAGTAAGGATTCGGTTCTACCACTCCTTCAATATTTGTGCGGGTCGGTTCAACGCAGAAAACTATGCCATTGGGGGGTGAGTTGCCGCTGCTATACACAAAATTAATTTCTGGTGGCGCGCTTGGCGGAGGTGGCGTGTTCCTCACGAACGTAACAGTAGTGAATTTCTGCTCCTTCCCATTTGACGTCCACTTCACCGTGACTTCTACCCGTTTGTAATCGGTTCTGCCACCTCTCAGGTCTCTTCCCTTCGGGTCTTGGTTCTCGTTATCAATGGGATCGTCCACCCACTCTATCGTTGTCTTTATCGTGTACGTGGTACCAAGAATAGCCTGGGTTTCTTCCGTGGCTGGACCGGGGATGATGTCATCAAAAGGCTTAGCCCTGATTTCTTCAATCTTTTTATTTGCGAGTTGGGTTGCTGTAGTGGAGGCCTTACTGCTAGCAACCGCTTTTACGCTTATGCTGAAAAGGCCAATTAATGCAAATAGCGCTATTGACATTATTACTATTGCCATTAGTGCGTCGATGATTCCGAAGGCCTTTTCCTCTCGTAGCTTATTAACTAAGTAATTATGGAAAAGCATGAACCCTCCTTTCACTTTCCTCTTTTGTCATACTGTCCTCCTTCTCTCATTTTTTTCCATACTATTTGTATCGGCGGCAAGGGAATGCTTCTTTAGAGATTTTTGGAGGTGTGAGAGCTGGGATATAAGATGCGCATCTGCTTATGATAGGCCAGCGATACTAAGATATTCACTCCAGAGCTGGGGGCCGAAAAAGACCGTAAGTATTGCGCCTGCAGATATAAAGGGGCCGAACGGTATCATATCCCTTGCTCTGCTTTTATCCTTGGCAATAAGGGCAATTCCCGCAATCGCCCCCATAAAAAAGCCGATAAAAAGAGCGAGCATTACATATCCACCTAGGTAAAGACCTGCAAATGCCGCAAGTTTAATATCTCCCCCGCCCATTGCTTCTTTTTTAAATATTAGCGGGGCTAATATTGCAACTACGTACAAAAAACCGCCGCCAGCCAGGGAACCTATTACTGCCTCTGTAGCCCTAGCGCCTGTTATTACTGGGATGGTTTCTATGCTCAGTAAGTAGGGCAGCATAAATAGGAGGCTTATGGCTATTGATGGTAGGAGTATCTTGTTCGGAATGGTCTTGGTATCGTAATCGATAGCCGAGAGCACAATGAGTACGGTAATAAAGAACAAACCAAGGGCAAGCTGTAATGTAAGCCCGAAATGGCTATATGCCGCAGCCCATAGCAATCCGGTTATAAGCTCGATCAAGGGGTATCTTAAGCTTATTTTGCCACCACAACCCCTGCACCTACCATGCAGCAAAAGATAGCTCAATATAGGTATATTATCGAGCGATTTTATCCGCTCCCCGCACTTTGGGCAATGCGATGGCGGAAAAACCACCGACTCTCCCCTGGGGAATCTGTAGGCGACAACATTAAGGAAGCTCCCTAAAACTGAACCGAATATAAAAAATATAACGGTAATGAAGTAGTCCATACTCTTCCTTGGCTAATTATATCCTTCGTATCCTTTTTATTTTACCCATTGCAAAGGAGGCGTAAAGTTGTACCCACGCAATCTATGGATTCAAAAAGCAGTTCCTTGCTTCTGATGCCCCGATAACTCTTAACATAGAGTAAGGGGATTTGACCTAGCTCACCCGCACTAACTAAATTTCCTTCTGGACCGTAGTATCGGCCTACATAGCGGTGAGCTTGAACACTACTTGGATGTTCCGGTGCGATTTCTACATTATTCCTTGCTCTACGTAGATGAGCTGCCCCAAATACATAACGCAACCAAAGCCTATAGTCATATATAATCTCTGTTCCTTAAGTACGAGATTTTGCCTCTAAGCTTCCTTTAAGATTCCACCTCGCGGTAGACACCCTTGCCGTTTAGCTAGCAGTTCCCCCTGCCGGGCCTGCAAGGGACTTTCACCCTCAAGTACGTGCACCCTGCCGGGCGCACTAATAGGAAAAAAGCGGCGATTGCTCGCCGCTTTTTTCTATATGTAATACATTGCTATTTTTACGGATATGTGTGATCTGGATACGAAGCCTTATTTGGACATTCCCAAGTCTTGTCCGTCAAGTACTTGTATGATGGGGGTATGCCCGTTGCTGGAACTGGACACTTGGGCTCAGCCTTTAGATACTTTGTGCCATTGTAGTTTAAGAGTTGACCCATGCCCGTTGGATAAATTGCGTTATCAGCATTGAACGTCTCGGTGGCGCCGTCCAACGTCCTCAAGTTAGCCTGACAAGCACGCTTCTGAGCGGATTTCCTTGATGCCGCAAAGACCGGTACTGCGATAGCTACTAAGATACCAATAATAAGGATAACAACCAGCAACTCGATAAGGGTAAAGCCTTTCTCGCTGCGATGAAAGCGACTTAGCATTCTTTTCACCTCCTTTAAGAGTATTCGATGTTAAATAAAAAGGCGCAGAGTAAGTATTATAACTACTGCCTGCGCCTGGATATGTTAAACTCGACTTATACGGCAACCTGGCTGACTCTAGGAGCCCCGTGGCTTTGCGTCCCCACCTCGCATGGGTTTGCCTTTATCGTTCTCTCTTCTATTTTGAAGGAGCTTTCCTATTTCTTTATATCGGTTCTAGAAAGAAATACTTTAGCGTAATTTAGAGAAACTACCACCTGATTAAGTATTTCGCCTACTTTACGAGTGAGCTGAGCTGGAATATTGGCAAGTACAACGAAATGATGATACCGCCGATAATAATACCCATCCCTACAAGCATAAGTGGCTCAAGAATCGAGGTAAGTGTATCAACCATGCCGGATACTTCTCTATCATAGAAATCAGCTATCTTTGACAGCATGGTGTCAAGTGCGCCGGTCTCCTCTCCCACAGCTATCATCTGGACGACCATCGGTGGAAAGATCTTATCGCCGGTGAGTGGCCGTGCAATAGTTTCACCTTCTTTAATGCTGTTGCGCGTCTTCTTTACCGCCGCTGCCACGACCGCGTTGCCTGAGCTATCGGCAACGATATCGAGGGCGAGTAATACCGGGACACCGCTACTTAGAAGCGTGCTGAAGGTTCTGCTGAACCTTGATACCGACATCTTACGCACAAGGCCACCGATTATCGGGATTCGGAGCTTTATTTTATCTATATTCTCCCTACCCGTCTCTGTTCCGACGTACCGTTTAAACCCATACCCAGCAAGACCAAGAGCAATAACTACTAAAATCATCCATTTTGAGCGTGTAAAATCGCTTATCGATACAAGTATTTGAGTAGGCAGGGGTAGCACTGCTCCAGCCCCACCCATATCTTGAAACATTTTTGCAAATGTCGGTACTAGAAAGGTTATTATCGCAAATGTTATAAACATTGCTATTGTAAACACTGCCACAGGGTATGCCATGGCCGATTTTATTTTCGACCGTATTGATGACTCCTTTTCAAAGTGCTCGGCTACCCTTAGGAGAACCTCGTCAAGCACACCGCCGGTCTCACCAGCCCGTACCATATTGACAAAGAGCGGTGGAAATATTGTAGTGTGCTTTGCCATCGCATCGGAGAGTGCCTTACCGCCCTCGACATCCTGTAGCAAATCGGCAATAACTTCTTTTAAGGCTTTGCGCTCGGTCTGTTCTGCCAGGATACCCAGGCATTTTGTAAGTGGCAATCCGGCGTTTATCATAGTGGCAAACTGGCGACTGAACACAGTGAGGTCTTTTAAGTTTACCTTATTTAAGAAAGATAGGTTTATGCTTCTTTGGGCCAGACTCTTCTCCTTGAGATCGATAACTGTATAACCCATCTCGCGCAACTTTTTCGCAACCATACCTAAGCCATCGCCATCAATATGACCGCTTATTAAATTTCCTTTGTTGTCTTTTACCTTATAAACGAATGTGTTTCCCATATCATCTACCTCGTATATGAGCAAGAAGCTCGGTTATTATTTACAGTATCATCCATTAATGGATAAGTAGTACTGTTAGTACTATGCGGACTTTCTTAGCAATTGCTTTAAGTTTGACGGATCAACCGCTTTCATTAATGCCATTTCAAGCGATATCCACCCACCTCTGTAAATGTCGGCAAGGCACTGATCCATCGTGACCATACCGTGCTTTTGGCCTGTCTGCATAGCGTTATATACCTGGTGTGTCTTCGATTCTCGAATCATGCTTCTGACACCGGGCGTCGGCATAAGGAGCTCATAGGCGACCACGCGGCCAGTCCCATCCCGGGTCGGCAGCAATTGCTGGCTTAGTATGCCCTGAAGCGTTCCAGCCAGCTGAACCCTGACCTGCTGTTGCTGATGCGGCGGGAATACATCGATGATCCTGTCGATCGTCTGCGGGGCGTCCTGGGTATGCAACGTCGCGAAGACAAGGTGGCCAGTTTCTGCGGCTGTCAGCGCGGCGGAAATCGTCTCTAAATCCCTCATCTCACCGATCAGTATTACGTCAGGGTCTTGTCTCAGGACATACTTTAGCGCGTTCAAGAAGGATCTCGTATCGGATCCGATTTCCCTCTGGTTTACGATCGATTTTTTATGGTAGTGCAAGTACTCGATCGGATCCTCAATCGTAACTATGTGGACAGCACGGCTCTCGTTTATTATGTCTATCATAGATGCCAGGGTTGTTGATTTACCGTTACCGGTCGGCCCGGTAACGAGAACTAAACCCCTTGGTTTCTTCGCAAGCGGCTCAAGAGATTGTGGGAGCCCAAGTTCTTCCAGTGACCTTATCTTTATCGGTATTGCTCGGAAGGCAACCCCGATACTACCTCTCTGGAAATATACATTTACCCTGAATCTCGAGTGCCCTGCTAGCGAATATGAGAGATCATACTCCCAGTTTTTCTCGAGCTGTTCCCTCTGTTCCTGCGTGAGAATACTGTATACAAGCTCTTTCGTATCGTTTGGGGTCAGCTTTGGATAATCAAGCGGTATGAGATCCCCATGCACTCTCACCACCGGAGGAGAACCTTCCGTTATGTGAAGGTCTGATGCGTCCTTCTCTAGAGCTTGCATCAAAAGATCGTTAATGTTTAGCACTTTTAAACCTCCAGACATTGCAATTTATAGGTCTTATTCATTATCGGCCCGGAATTCTTTTTCCTTTAGGGGGGAAGTAACGATATTATTGCCAAATCATCGAGCTCAGATATCGGCCTAATGACTCGGGCAACCTTATTTTTAGGGCAAGCTTGCCAGATTCTATAGCTTAGACAATATGGCTTAGACAATCACACGCAGTATTTCTTCCAGGGAGGTTATGCCGAGCCCTACCTTCTCAAAACCATCTTGGCGCAGGGTCTTCATCCCCTCTTCGATAGCGACGCACTTAATCTGATCGGTAGTTGCTCTCCCGACGCAGAGCTTCTTGATAGCCTCGCTTACGGTCATAACCTCATGAATACCGATCCTTCCTTTATAGCCGGTATTGTTGCACTTCGAACAACCCTTCGGCCTATAAAGAACGGGCGGTTCGGTATCATCGATCGGAAAGTTAATCCTCTTAAGAATGTTAAGCGGCACCGTATACTGTTCCTTGCATTCTTGACAGAGGCGCCTGGCAAGCCTCTGAGCCTGTACGCACTCGACTGCTGAAGCAATTAGAAACGGGGCGACGCCCATTTCGATAAGCCTGCTTATCGCGCCAGGCGCATCGTTCGTGTGAAGGGTTGACAATACGAGGTGACCGGTGAGGGCCGCCTCGATCGCAATCTGTGCGGTCTCCCTATCTCTAATTTCGCCCACCATGACTATATCTGGGGACGATCTGAGAATAGCTCGTAATCCCCTGGAAAAGGCCAATCCAGCTTTGTTGCTTACCTGTATCTGGTTTATCCCAGGCAGGCGGTACTCGACCGGATCTTCCACTGTTACTATATTCCTAGCGCTGTTGTTGAGAACGTTTAGGGCCGCATAAAGCGTGGTTGACTTACCGCTTCCGGTGGGTCCAGTTACCAGGACGGCACCGTATGACCTGGTGAATGCACTCTTAAATTTAGCGAGAGTCTCCGGCATGAACCCGAGATCATCCAGATCTAATAGAATGCTCTCTTTTCTAAGGATCCTGAGAGTAACCCTCTCTCCATGGATTGTCGGAGCGGTTGCTATGCGAAAATCTATCACCTGTCCGCTGACAATTAAATCGCAATGACCATCTTGCGGTATCCTGGTCTCTGCAATATTCATACCGGCTATAATCTTAATCCTTGAGATAACGCCAGCTTGAATCTGCTTCGGCGATCGAATTACCTCATGAAGAACGCCATCTATCCTATACCTTACTCTTAAATCCCGCTCCTGTGGCTCGATATGAACATCGCTAGCTCGCTCATTAACCGCCCTTGTAATTATCATGTTGACAAGCCTTATTACCGGGGCCTCCTCTGAGACCGCACGTATATCTTCAATGCGATCATCAATATCTTCAAGTTGCAGGCCATCTATTTCACTTTGTACAGCCCCTGCCATCCGGTAGAAGCGATTAATTACCGATATTATCTCATCCTCAGGAGCAAGAACCGGTTTAATCTCATAGCCCGTAATCATATGGAGGTCGTCCAGCATGACGATATTTGAAACATCCGGTACAGCAACAACCAACTTATGCGCCTCAAAATCTATCGGCATGACGCTGTACCGTCTTGCGAAAGTTTCCGGTAGCGCCGCTACTGCGGACGCATTTATTGGATAGTCGGTCAGATCAATTTCGTTAAACTTTTCTGCCAGCATTTAATATCTCCCGATCTAATAATTTAACCTACATAGTAACCCTTACAACCTCTTCTATTGAAGTCAATCCCATCCTTACCTTTTCTAATCCATCCTGGCGTAGCGTCTTCATCCCTTCCGCCAAAGCGGCTTTAGCTACCTCCTCAGTGGTTGCCCTATCAATAAGGAGTCTCTCTATACTCTCCGATATCATCATTATTTCGTAGATGCCGATCCGGCCTTGATATCCAGTGTGCATGCATAGCTTGCATCCCCTTGACCGATACAATATGTCGGGTTCCGTTCCATCAATCCTGTATCCCGCCTCTTCAAGCTCTTCTTTTGTCGGCTTAAACTCCTCACGGCAGCGATCGCAGAGCCTTCTGGTAAGCCTCTGTGCTACTATACAATCGACAGCCGATGTTACCAGAAAGGGCTCAACCCCCATCTCGATCAGCCTCGTCAATGCGGATGGCGCATTATTTGTGTGCAACGTTGACAGTACCAGGTGACCGGTAAGCGCAGATTCAATGGCTATAAGGGCAGTCTCTTCATCCCTGATCTCACCGACCATAATAACATCGGGGTCATGGCGTAGAAATGACCGCAGGGCTCTTGCAAAGGTTAGACCTATTTTTGTATTCACCTGTATCTGATTCACACCGGGCAGCCGATACTCAACTGGGTCCTCAACCGTTAGCAGGTTTCTCTCTTTCGTGTTTATGACGTTTAGAACCCCGTAGAGGGTTGTTGTCTTGCCGCTTCCGGTCGGTCCCGTAATAAGTATAGCCCCATACGGCTTGCTAAAAGATTCCTTGAAATGCTCTAGATCATCTGGAAGAAAACCGAGGTCATCGAGCTTCATTGAGACGCTCTCTTTTTTAAGTATCCTTAGGACAATATGCTCGCCGTAGATTGCCGGAAGGGTTGCAACACGAAAGTCGATGGGCTTCCTATCGACGAGCATTCCAAAGCGCCCATCCTGTGGGAGCCGGCGCTCTACAATATTTAGACCGGCCATAACTTTAACTCTGGAAATGATCCCGGTCTGAATCTGCTTTGGCGAGTGCATCACTTCCTGGATAACTCCGTCTATCCTGTACCTTACCCGCACATCCTTTTCTTGGGGCTCTATAAATATATCACTTGCTCTATCCCTAACCGCCTCGGTTATGATCATGTTTACGAGCTTAATTATCGGCGCCTCTTCAGAATCAAGCGCTTCGAGTCCACTGGCGGTACTCTTTCCACTGAGATCTTCGCTTACGCTTTCTATCGCCTCTTCAACTATATCATCGCTTATGCAGTATTTATTGACCGCGTTGTGGAAGTCGTCCGCGGTCACGACGACTGGAACGATCTCATAGCCCACCATAACGCGGAGATCATCTATCGCGAGGACATCCGTTGGGTCTGCCATAGCAACCACCAATCGATCGCCATCAATGTCTATAGGAAGAGCGTTATATCTGTAGATCTGTTCGCTTGATAATAGTGAGCTGATTTGGGGATTAATATCGTGATTTCCCAGGTCGACATAATTAAGGTTAAGTTGTTTTGCGAGGTTTTTTGCTATCTCTGTCTCAGAGATATAGCCTAAATCAACCAATTTTTGTTCTACTTCATCGCCATTTGAGTTTTCAATGGCCTCATTGAGCTGGTGTTCCGTAATTGCTCCGGAATCAAGGAGGAATTCTCTGATCTTTCTTTTTAACATTGCTTATCCATTCTCCGCTTTCTAATCCATGTATTAAGCTTGCTGTATAACTTCAATTGGGGCGGAGGTACCAGTCCATATCTCAAAGGCCAAACAGCTTGGTATATCAACATACCAAGCCCATTGGCTGTCTGAGCGCCTGTTTCTCTTGCTTCTTTTACTAGTACGGTTTCTAAAGGTGTATAAACGAGGTCATATAGTTATAGTATAAGTATATATAAAGTGCTTAGTGCTTATTAATTCTGAAGGTACCGGTAGGAGCTCTCCGCTCTCTCCCACGCCAACAGGTGTGGCACAATGAAATCTCCTACTTGAAATGTATCGGCCAAATTATCTTCAAAGCTGAGGGTTTTTATTAAAATTTTCTCAAAAATCAAATCAATTACCGTCTCTTTATGATCCGATTATACCCGTCACTTTCGTTTCTCCGGTAATCATTCTAATTCTAATTCTATATCTATCTGTTCCTATCTATCTATTATCTGCCGGTTGCTAATGCCTATTGTTTATATTTAGCCAACGCTTTATAATCCGCCGCTCAAAACGGCGGAGTATCTTTGTATGAAAAGCTTCATGATTGCTCATCGGCATGACGAGAATCGTATGTAAGCCGGCAAGATTCCCGCCAAAAACATCGGTGAAAACCTGATCGCCGATCACTGCAGTCTCATTATAGCCGGTACCTAAAACGCACATAGCACGCTTAAACGACTTCACTCTCGGTTTTGCCGCCCTTGCCACAAGTGGAAGCTCGACCTGTGATGCTATCGAGCTTACTCTGGCCTTCCAATTGTTCGATAGTATGCAGGCCTTAAAGTCTCCTTCAGATAACTCTTTAATCCATAGCTTTAATTCTTTAGGAGCGATTGAGCTATTGCGCGCTATTATAGTGTTATCCAGATCAAGGATTATTCCCTTGATCCCACTTGCTTTTAAATCGTTTAAGTCAATATCATATATTGATTTAACATAGCGATCCGGGTAGAACCTCTTCAGCACCTGTCCACCTTTGTCTTAAGTGTAATAAGTGTAATGAACCCTCCCCGTCCAAAGGACGGGGTACTTTGCTAATCTCTCATAGATCTATCGTATATTTACATAAATTTATCGTATATTTACATAAATTAGTGCATTGGTAAAGAGTGAACTGCTTTAGAAGTAAAGGTATTATGGCCTTCTATCATTTGGCTATCCTTCTTCTAAGGATCGCAAACTTTGGCCACGGCTTTTTCGACGGTATCCCGATTCTGAATCCGGCATGGGATACCTCGATCGGAGTACATTCCTTAAGATCATGCATCTCCGGTATACAGTAATCTTTTACTAACCCATCCGGGCTCAACACCTCTATGGGCTCTGCTGTGGATAATCTATTTCTAACCTCTACCTCAACCAATCCCTTTACCTTGTCGTAACCGCGAACCAGGCCGACAAAATCGTAAGTCTTTTCATAGCGTGCGTAGTCAAGAATCTCTTCCCCCATATCGCTAAGGAAAAAACCTGTCGAGTACTGCCTGTGGCTTACTTTCTCGATCTCTTCAAACCATTCCGGATCCGGTCGATAGCTATCCGGATCATTAAAGTAAAGATCGACGGCTTTTCGGTACATTTTCGTGATTGCGGCGACATAATGGGTGCTCTTCATCCGACCTTCTATCTTCAGGCTATCTAGACCGCACTTCATTAGCTCAGGGATATGGCCTATAAGCGCCAAGTCCTTCGAGTTGAAAAAGTACACACCCTTACCATCCTCCTGAACCTCGTTATACTGGCCAGGCCTCTTCTCTTCCATCAGATAATACTTCCAGCGACATGAATGGGCACAATCGCCGCGATTCCCATCCCTGTTGGCGAGAAATTTACTCATCAGACACCTACCGGAGTAAGAGATGCACATCGCACCATGGACGAATACCTCCGTCTCAACACTCGTATTCTGCGCTATCTCGGCAACTTCAGGGGCGCTTAACTCACGCGCTAGAACAACCCTCGACGCTCCCATCTTACCCCAGAACTCCGCCGCGGTCGCGTTGGTGATGTTCGCCTGAGTGCTTATATGAATCCTCAATTCAGGTGCAAGATTTCTAACGATGGTTAAAATACCCGGATCAGCGATGATTACTGCATCCACGCCAGCATCGGCAATATCACCGATAAAATCCGCAATGCCATCAAAGTCGCTATTTCTCGCGAATATATTCATCGCTACATAGAGCTTTTTCCCGGCGGCACGGACGGTACTTACCGCCTTCTTTATATCTTCAATCGAGAAATTACTCGCTTTTGCCCTGAGGCTATAACCGCGTCCACCGATGTACACGGCATCGGCGCCGTAGGCCAGAGCATACTCTAGCCTCTCCATATTCCCCGCTGGGGATAAAATCTCCGGCTTTTTCATCAACCCACCTCAATGCACTCAAACATAGACGCGATATTTATTATTCAGTTAGCTAAAAATCAAAACCTCGTATCAAAGGCAAAGGCCGAGAGCTGAGGCCTCGGCCGCCTTGTGCCCGAATACTGTGATAGGAATCACTAACGCTGCTATCGTTTCCGGGCTTAACTATATTACATCAACTGCCTATATTATCCCTATATTACATCAACTGTCTATATTATCCACTAATTTTACGAAACTAT
>JACUUO010000043.1 GCA_014859275.1 Actinomycetota bacterium
GTCAGGGGCCAGAAGGCAAGATAGAGAAGCTACTGCAACATCAAGCGTCGATAATAATTACGAGAATCGATAATCGACTTGTCCCCGGCAAAAAGGTGTGGGTGATGTGCTAAGGATCATAATAGCTGAAGATGACCCTTACGCAGCATAGTGGCAGCCAATGAGTTATGGACATGTTCGTTTTACCGGACAAAAAATTTTCTTTTTTGTAAAGGAAGGCCAAAAATGAAGGATAAGCTAGCCCCAGAAGATCTAGATAAGGTTCTAGGAATACTAATAGAGAAGAATCAAGATTTCGATGATTTAGTTTTTGATCTCTCCAACTTTTTAGAAATACAAGCCGAGAATAACGAAGCTTCGGGTTACCACAGACTCTGTACTTTCTTTAAAGAGCACTCATTTAGAGCCTCTGAAAAGAAAGTTTTTATACTTGCTGCAAAGGGTTTAGCAAACAAAGAAATTGCAGAGACGCTCTGCGTATCTAAAAATACGGTAAAGTTCCATCTAAAAAATATCTATCGGAAAGCTCCAATAAATGGCCGTATATCGCTTATAAAGCACGGATCGGATTTAGGTCTTTAGTTGCTATTGCATTTTTAGAACTAAGTCTAGGTTGACTTGAAGCACCCGCCTGATTTTACACCATCCATTACATCTGTCAAGCTATCGCCCTTCAAAAACTACCCTTAAGTGTCCGGCGTCAATTACTTTTCCCGCCGGTAATTTTAATTGTCGTTCATCACTTAAGGGTGGGATAACCTACCCCAACGGGTAGGAAAGACTACCCGCTGGGGTAGTTGTTTCTCTATATAAGATACCGTTTAATCTAAAATAGTGACAAGTATTTCTAGAGTGAGTGGTAGTAATACCACAGTAAGAGGAGGTGATGCCTCACCTGAAGCTAAAAAGAATCATTATGGCCAGATCTTAATAGCTCTCCTGGCAAGCGCTCTTTGAAAGCTGCATCTACATAGACAAGGGAAGCTACTCTTTTTAGTGTTGCCAGATGTTAATTAGCTTCCTTCGTAGCTGATATGCACACCTTCTTAAGCTCTTCAACAGAACGCTTAATGTAAATTGTAAGGTTATATGCTATCAAGGCAAGTGTGAAATGAGCCTTTATTTTTAAGGGGGAATCACTAATGAAACCGTTATTTAAGAAAAGTTTGGTGGGTGTACTAGTATTAAGTGTTCTGGTATTTGCCAGTATATTAATGAGATATAGCTCAGCAACAAGCGTCCCTCCAGATGGAAAAGAAATATATAAAGGGCCGGTTGATGGGACACCTAGTGATGTATCTGAAGCAAGACGTATTCAAGGCAAGTATCTTCAAGGTATCCACACTGCCATGGAGCAAGTATTTGGCAGTATTGAGAACTTTAAAGACGTTGGTGTTTTTTATTTTGAAAACGAGCCTGAACCAAAAGCTGTTTTTGGTTTTAAAGGAAGCGATGAGAAGATTGAGGCCTTCAAAAATATCGTGAAGAAGGAAATCCCTGAGGATATCTTGGTTATAAGGGATGTTGAGTACACTGAATCTGAGTTAAGTGCGAAACATCGTGAAGTAGCTCAAGACGTTGACAAGTACGGCGTTGAAGCTCCAAAAACTCTAGGTGCAAATACTAGCGACCAAAAACTGGAGTTAACCGTTCGAACAATTAGCGATGAGGCAAAGCAAGCCCTGCAGGCAAAATACGGAGATCTTTTAGAGATTACGGTTGATAAAGATCTCATGCCTGAACCAGCCATCGGTGGCACACGTGATTAATAACAACCTTGGAGCAGGTATCGCATTTTGTCAATACAAAGTCAGGGCTTGAGATACTGGCTGGCTGAGGAGACTTTGATGCGGAGATCCCAGCGGCTTATGTGCGCCTTCTTTGATGCGAGCGCATGTTTTATCTCATGCACTTAGTAGCGTTTCCTACATAATATAGTGCTTACCATAATGCATATTATGTTAACTAGTTATTGATCGCTAAATGTCTTCTCCATGCCTGTGAACAATATGGTATTGCCTTGCTGAGAAGTTACTATAGTAGCGCTGTCTTCAATTCTATATCTATCATCAAATTCCATCTTCGTTAATTCGCGCAAATCTTCTTTCATTTCCCTTAACCGCTTCTTTGCTTCCTTTCTACTGCGAACAGCAGCAATCTCATATATGATGCGGTTATCTACCGTTACAACCTGGAGCCTATATGTTACTTTTAATCTGCTTGGATATGCTTTTGGCGAGGCATAGAGGATATCATCCCTCCACTCCAGAGCAATCGGCACTTCTTCATCGACCCTGATGTGACGAACCCTGTAATAATCCCTCGCAAGCCCAAATGATTTACCTTGCGACCTATGTTCACGATACATTGTCTACTCCAGTAAGCTATCCAGTATAATTAATCGCCTACCACCTAAGCACGGCTATTATGCTGCGCTTCAATTAAATCGCATGCTTATCTTGCTCATGGGTTTAGCTGTTTATAAGAGCAGTATCTTTTCGATGTGGTGCCAACAATCAAGTCTAAGGGATTTTCCTTGTTAGGCTAGGATCTGAGCTTATATAACCAACCTTGTTATAAACCGTTCGTATCTTCATCCATTTGCCTTCTTTAGACTCAACCGTCACAACGGTCCCCCGGGTCAAACTACAAATTACGCTAGCTCTTATATTTGGCGCCGATCTAACATTCAAAGCCTCCACTGTTACTTGAACCCTATTTTCACCCGATGGTAACGATAACTGTTTCGTATTGACCTCACCCGCCGTTATGGTGGTTGCCTTAGAATTTACTGCTCCAGTAATGCTTCTCGCTGTAGCACTCGCCTCGTTATTACCGATCTCTGTCGAATCCAGTACCGGTTGAGACATCTTCCACACAATGAGTACAACAAAAAACAGCAGAAACCATGCGATTGAATACTTGATTGTGGTACGATTCCAATATTTATGTTTCATAAGAATTCGTATCCCATATCGAAGGCACTCTTACTGACCTCAACCGCCTTAGGAGGAACCCTTCTCTCTATACAAGCATACCAAACATCTTTAGGTACTGGCATAAAGGTGGCTAGGCAAGCGAGCAAAACTATATTTGCAGCTCGTCTGCTTCCAACACTTTCCGCTAAATTACCTGCGTCTATAGTAACAAGATTTGTTACCCTTCTCCTTATCCTTTCTTCAATATCATCTGGATATTTGGCTTTTCCTAAAAGAACCGGCAGGGGTTTAATTATTTCATCGTTCATTATAACAGTGCTGCCTGGCTTTAAGAAATTACTCCATCGTAAAGCTTCAAGTTTCTCAAAAGCGAGCATGTAATCCGCTTGCCCTTTTTCTATCACGGGCGAGTACACCTTATTTCCGAACCTAACCATCGTATTAACGCTGCCGCCCCCCTGACTCATCCCGTGAGCTTCCGACACCTTAACATCATACTCAGTGCTAACCAGAACTTGAGCCAATATATCGGTTGCAGAAATTATCCCTTGGCCCCCTACGCCAACTATCAATATATTCTTCGTTTCGACACCCATAAATAATCCATCCTAAATTCCGGCCCCTTTATCTGGTTGCTCATACTTAACAATCGCTTCTTTTTTGCATACCTGGATGCAGATGCCACAACCTGGGCATCGAGACGGATCTATCCTCGCACGCTCCTCACCCCACGATAGCGCAGGGCATCCTAGCCATATACACTCCTTACAGCCATCACACGTATCGGTGACCATTAGCGGTTCACTTTTCACTTCATCTACAAGCACGCATGCCCGTTTAAATATAATCACAGACGGCTCATCCTTCTCAGTCTCTTCCTTTACCGCCGTATGAACTGTCTCTAGGTCGTAAGGGTCTACAACCCTTACCGATTTCACGCCTATGGCTTTTACGAGCTTCTCAAAATCAAGTTGTCTACCTTCCTTCCTCCTGAGGGTCACGCCGGTACCCGGATGACTCTGTCTACCTGTTACTGCTGTCGTTCTGTTGTCGAGTATAAGAACCGTCGTCATCCCCCGGTTATACACAATATCAATCAGAGGAGTAATTCCTGAATGCACGAATGTCGAGTCACCTATAACAGCGACCACATCCTTTCTCCCCGTCACCTTTTGCAATCCCATCGCATTTCCTATACTTGCGCCCATACACAGACAGGTATCCATCGATTCCAGTGGAGGTAAAACCCCGAGTGTATGGCAACCAATATCACCGGCTACCATTAGACCCGTTTTACGCAATATATAAAATACCCCCCTATGGGGGCACCCTGCACATAACACCGGCGGCCGCACCGGCAAATCATCTTCCTCTCGCCCTTCGTAGTAGTTGCTCTTTCCGTCGTCGAGGACGGCCCTTATAGTTTCCAGATTAAGCTCGCCGATCCCCGGGATTAGCTGTTTGCCAATAACCGGCAATCCCCAAGCCCTAATCTGATCTTCAATAAATGGATCAAGCTCTTCGACTACGATTACCCGCTCTAGCTGTCTGATAAAGTCCGTGATTAACCTGCCTGGCGGAGGGTAGGTCATAGTAAGCTTCAGAATCGATGCTTCCGGGAATGCTTCTCTCACATATTGGTAAGATATACCGCTGGTTATAAAGCCTATATCCCTGCTTACCCATTCAATGCGATTGCCAGGGAATTCTTCAGAATATCCTGCCAGAGCAGCTAAACGCTGCTCCAATATCTCACGTCTCTGCCTTGCATGCGCGGGAATCATAACGTATTTTTCTACATCCCTTTCGAGCTTAGCCTCCCTTTTCCTCCTTTCAATATTGACATCAACAAGCGATCTAGAATGGTTTACCCTTGTTGTTGTCCTCAACAATACGGGTATATCAAACCGCTCACTTATCTTAAAACCTTCATCAACAAGCCACGCCGCCTCTTCACTATCGCTCGGCTCTAGCATTGGCACTTTTGCCGACCTCGCATAATGCCTGTTATCCTGCTCATTTTGCGAGCTGTGCATTGCCGGATCATCAGCTGATACTAGTACTAGCCCTCCGTTCACACCAGTGTATGCGAGTGTGAATAGTGGATCCGCCGCCACGTTAACGCCTACATGCTTCATGGCAACCAATGCCCTTGCGCCACCCATCGATGCCCCAATGCCCACTTCTAACGCGACCTTTTCGTTAGGCGACCACGAGGCATCGACTTCATCGTACTTGACCAGGTTTTCAAGTATTTCCATACTAGGGGTGCCCAGATAGCCTGTCGCAACCTTCACCCCCGCGGCATATGCCCCATATGCTATTGCTTCATTTCCAGAAAGGAGCATTTTCATGTTTAGTTCCCTGGGTAATTTAAGCAACACGGAAATTGCTAAATAATCGTCCCGAAGAGTTCATTCTAGATTTGGCTACAATACTATGTTAGCCTATTACTCCACTATAATATATTGTGCCACTACCGCCAAAATCTACCTTTCCAGGGGTTATTAAGCATTCATATATTGTAGCAAATAAAAGTGCCTACTCTAATCTCTATACCATCTAGGACCCTAAAAAGCAATTACATAAAGTATAATCGCATGGAGATAATCTACTACTCATCACGCATGCGGATGTGATGCTATACTGGCCATCTGCTACGCGGTCATCATCCGCTAACCTGCCCTCATCTTATTTACTAATCTTTTCTTATCGTGCTCTAACTATCGGAAATGTTAGTCTTGATGCCGTTAAAATGCCGTATCTGCGGGTAAGTTTCTAAATGAAAGTTGTTGGTGGGAGGTGACATCATGCCACAGACATATAATCTGGGCGAGGTCATTTCGGGCCTTTCGTACCCCGCGACTGGAGACGATATGATAACGGCACTCGAGGGGAGGAACTTCCCGGAAGATTTCATGAGCGAGTTCAGGCCTATGATAAAGGATAAGAAATTTAATTCCGAGGATGAACTCCATGCATTCCTTGCAGAGAACCTGACAACCCATATGGCAGGCCTCCTTGGCGGCGCAACGGTACATGACCTGATTGAGAGAGGCAAGAAAACCGCTTAACGAATATGGAGTTTAGGAAGAATAACCCCCGACAGAGTCGGGGGTTATTTAAGTCTACTACTCTGTCATGCGTACTTTGATTAATAAGTTATTAGAGATAGTATATCGTGGTCTCCCAGTTTCGACCTGCCGTTAAGAAACGACAGCTCGATTAAAAACGCGATCCCGGCAACTACGCCGCCGAGTTTCTCGACCAATTCCACCTTCGCGGCTGCCGTTCCCCCAGTTGCTATCACATCATCGACAACGAGGATTCTTTCATTCGGTTTTATCGCATCTTCATGCATTTCCAGCGAGTCAATGCCGTACTCAAGCTCATACTCAGCCCTGAGCGTATTATACGGGAGCTTTCCAGGCTTTCTCGCCGGTATAAAACCGCACCCAAGCCTATAAGCCAGAGCGCTTGCGAGAATAAAACCCCTTGCCTCCGCACCTAATACCGCATTAATATTCTTATCCTTATAGTGGTTGGCTATCATATCAATAGCATATTTAAAGCTCCGTCCGTCACCCAGAAGTGGCGTTATGTCCCTGAAAATAATGCCTTCTTTTGGCCAATCAGGAATATCTCTTACATAGGACTTCAGATCCACGATTACCTCCTGAAACTTGGCTTATATCTACCCACTAATCTACCACATCCAACTGACAATTGCAGTACCTTGAGCGATAGTTTTAATTAGCTCTTTGCCCATAGTTCACACAGCCAGATCTCTGAGTGCCACTGCATTAGTTCGGGCGGTGATAGACCTAACCTGCGCGGTCAAGGCGCTCGGGTCGGCATTCTATTCCACATCTGCTTTAAATAATTTTTTGCACCGCATTAAGCTGCTCCTGCGTTCCAAGCACTACTAATTCATCGTCCTCTTCAAGCACCGTGTCGTTTGCTGTTGCCGTGTTAAACCCACCAGTTTTTTTCTTTATCGCCAATATCAAGGCACCTGTGCGTTTTCTAATATTCGCCTCTCCTAACGTTGCTCCCTTCGCTGGTGAATTTTCCCCTACCCTTAACTCTTCAAGCCTGAACTCAAGATCATCGCCGAGCATACAAACATCCAAGTAGTTAGAGACCAGGGGTTTCAGCAGCATCGCGGCCATTCTCCTTCCTCCTATAAGACTCGGAGATACGACCTTATTTGCCCCGGCCCGCAGTAACTTTTCCCTGGATTCTTCGAGAATACTTCGCGCAACAATACTTATGCCCGGATTCAGAACCCGTGCCGTAAGCGTAACAAAAACATTATCTGCATCACTATCTACCGCCGCCACTAGGCCCCGCGCTTTCTCAATGCCCGCTGCTTGAAGAACCTCATCGCTCGACGCATCACCCTCAATACAGAGATAGCCCCGGTTACGGCACTCCTGAACTCTTTCCGGATTATTCTCTATTATAACAAATCGTTCACTTACCGAGGCGAACTCTTCGGCTATGGTCTCTCCAACCCGACCATAACCGCATAATATGTAATGATTTTCCAACTTCCTTATCTCCCTTTCCACCCTTCTTTCTGTTAATAACCCGGTTAAATGCCCTTCTATCATAAACTCTGACATTGAAACTAAAAGATAAAAAGCCGTTCCTACGCCTGCTAGAACAAGGAATATCGTGAAGTATTGCCCGGGGGTGCTTAACGGTTGGACCTCTCTAAATCCAACCGTCGTAACTGTAATGACGGTCATATAGATTGCGTCTTTAAACGACCAACCCTCAATAACCACATATCCGATTACCCCTACCCCTAAAACTGCCGTAAATAGTGCTAGTGCAAGTCTTAATTGCCTAATTAGATCCACGCTATACTAACCCCTCCTTTGAGCCGGTAAGCTAAGTATAGCTCCTGCATATTTTCAATCGCAATCCTCATTTAGTGGTCACAGCTTTAGACTATACTTCACCCCGGACGGGTATGAATATAATGAGAAAATAGAAGATATCTGGCCTAACCCGGGGTGATTTTATGGAGAGATACGAAATAGCTATTATTGGTAGCGGTCCTGCTGGTTATGTTGGCGCAATAAAGGCTGCGCGCTTCGGCGTTCCAACATGCGTCATCGAAGAAGCGAGCTTCGGCGGAGTCTGCTTAAACACCGGATGCATACCGACAAAGGCTATGGTTGCGTCTGCGAGGGCGATTAGAAGTGCACATCGCGCCCAAGAATTTGGTTTTAGAATAGAGGGTCCGATCAATGTGGATCTGAACGATCTAACCCGCCGCAAAGATCACATCGTTGATATCGAGCGACAAGGCCTTGAAAAGCTTGTGCAAAAAAGCGGTGCTTCTATAATCAAGGGACGTGCGAGCTTCATCGATAACAACACACTGAGAATAAGTAATGCGGGTGGTGATAGGACGATATTTTCTAAAAATATCATCATTGCAACCGGCTCAAAATCCGCCGAACTGCCGTTTTTGCCTTATGATGGAGTAAGGGTATTCTCTGGGGAGGATATTCTATCCCTAGACAATATCCCAAGCACAATGCTAGTTATAGGTGGTGGCTATATAGGCTGCGAGTATTCTTCGTTATTTTCAACCCTCGGCACTAAAATTACCATTATTGAAGCGCTGCCAAACCTTATCCCTGGTACTGATAATGAGATATCAGCGGTCCTCGAGCGTGAATTTCGAAAAGAGGGAATCAAGATAATGCTGGATAGTCGGATCACCTCCGCCAGCGTCGGTGATAATGTGTCCGTAACGCTCGCTGATGGAACGGTTGTTTCTGCAGATGCCGCACTTGTTGCTATAGGGCGCCGCCCTTTTTCTAGCGATATCGGCTTGGAAAATATAGGCCTATCCACCACGCCTAACGGTGCAATTCGCGTTAACAACCAGATGCAGACCGATATACCTGGGATTTATGCCGTTGGCGATGTTATAGGCAACCCCATGCTTGCCCATGTGGCTTCTGCCGAATGTAAAGTGGCTGTGGAAAATGCCCTCGGTAGGAGATTTATTATGGATTATACGGTGGTTCCAAGTGCTATTTATACCTATCCAGAAATCGGAAGTGTCGGTATCACCGAGAATCAAGCCCGAGAAATGGGTATGGACATCCGGGTTGGGCGCGTTCTCCTGCGCAGCCTTGGGATATCGCATGCTGCAAGCGAGATCGTCGGCGTGGCTAAAATAATTACGGATGCGATATCCGATGCTATCATGGGTGTTCATATAGTCGGTGAACGAGCCACCGATACAATACACGAAGTTGCAGTCGCAATGTTCCAAGGCTTATCTTCATCCGCACTCGGAAGAGTAATTCACGCTCACCCGACATTCTCAGAGGCTATTGCTGAGGCCAGCCTTGATATACATGGCGAAACTATATACGTACCCAGAAGAGCGGCTTAAGGAATGTGTTAATTGAGGCGGTAGCATGAATGCTGAAAAGCCAATATACATCGATTATAATGCGACAACTCCAATTGATCCTGAAGTTATTGAGGAGATGATGCCATATTTGCGGGATCACTTTGGCAATCCCTCAAGTACCCATTGGTATGGGACCCAAGCTAGACAGGCGGTTGAAAAAGCCAGGGAGCGCGTTGCAGATTGTATCGGCTGCGCTCCGCACGAGGTCGTGTTTACCAGCGGCGGTAGCGAATCAAATAATTTTGCTATCAAGGGGATATGCTATGGTAACCGCCATCACGGCAAGCATATAATAACGGGCGCCATCGAACACCCATCGGTCCTTCAATCATGCAAATACCTGGAAGCTCAAGGTTTCGAAGTAACCTATGTTCCAGTTGATGAGTACGGCTTGGTCTCGGTTGATGATATTCACAATGCCGTCAGAAAAGATACGGTATTGATCACCATCATGCATGCCAACAATGAGGTCGGCACCATCGAGCCTATAGGTGAGATAGGCTTGTTCGCCAAGGAGATGGGCATCTACTTTCATAGTGATGCGGCCCAGAGTATCGGCAAAATCGCGGTTAATGTGGACGACCTCGGTGTTGACCTATTGACAGTAGTCGGTCACAAATTTTACGCCCCGAAAGGTATCGGGGCGCTCTATATCCGGGAGGGAACGGAGATCGATCCGTTGATTCACGGCGCCGCGCACGAATTTGGGCTAAGAGCCGGTACAGAAGCGGTAGCGCCTATAGTAGCGCTCGGTAAAGCGTGCAAGATGGCAAAGGAATCACTTAATAGCATACCGGCTCGTTTATTCAGATTTCGCGAGAGACTTCATGAGTTTTTAACAGCCGATATCCAGCATTTACGACTTAACGGTCATCCCACCTCAAGACTTCCCAACACGCTCAATCTATCCTTCCCCGGGGTTCTTGCCAGCGATTTACTTGCTGCAATGCCTGAAATCGCGGCCTCTCCCGGATCCGCTTGCCATGCGGAATCGTGCGAGATCTCGCCTGTTCTAAAAGCAATGGGCGTTGAAGAGAGGTACGCTCTCGGATCTATCCGCTTGAGTTTTGGAAAGTGGAACAGGGAATCAGAAATCGATGACATTGCGGATCTCCTTTCCGCACGCTATGAACTGCTGCTGAAGGGCCATAAGTATTAATCAAGCATGGCACCCTGTACCTGATTTGGTTATTTTCAAAATCCCTAATTGACTCACTGCAATCCGCCATTGTAATATGTACATATGAGCAACTCTTCATATGTACTGGAGGATAGACATGGTTGTTAGTGCTGTTGATGATTTATGTGGAGTATCGCAAACAGATGAAGCGAAGGTAAATCGAGTATGCGAACACCTTATTCCCGACGAGATGTCAGATAGGCTCTCGGAAACATTTAAGGTGCTCAGTGATCCTACCAGAATCAAAATCCTATTCGCTCTCCTTCAGGGCGAATTATGCGTCTGTGAGATCTCGGGGGTTATAGGGATGAGTCAATCGGCCGTTTCACACCAATTAAGGAAACTAAAGGATCTCAGGCTTGTGAAGAGGCGCAAATCGTCAAAGATGGTGTATTACTCGCTTGCTGATGAACACATCATAAAATTGCTGACGCAAGGTGTCGATCATGTCCGTGAGGAATTTCCCGGGCCGCCTAGCATTCCTGCACTTGAGGTTGAGAGTGATCTATATGGTAGTAGATAGCTCTAAAGTCAAGCGTATAGTTGAAGAGACCTTCCCGCTATCCGGCCTCGATTGTCCAGACTGTGCGCTCAAGGTCGAAAAGGCCATAAAGAAGATCCCCGGAGTTAAGGATGCCGCCGTCAACTTCGCTGCATCTAACCTCAATCTAAAATACGATCCCTCCTTAAGCCTGCATGATACCGTATTCTCGCGCATACGCGATTTCGGCTACGAGGTGGGACCACCAGAGAGCATTGGACAAGTTACCCCCGAAAAGAAGCCGTTCTGGCTTTCAGGTAAGCATGCAAGAATAGTTTTAGCATCAGCAGTTCCCCTTGCACTCGGCGGCATTCTTCAACTAACCTCTGGTCTTAACTTGGCAAGCATATCACTTTACATAGTTACTATCCTTCTTGCTGGCTATAGACCGGTAAGAAGTTCCATCTCTTCTATAAGGTCCTTTACTTTCGATATGAATGTGCTTATGACCTTTGCCGTCATTGGTGCCGCTATATTAGGCCAATGGGCTGAGGGTGCAACCGTTATGTTCCTGTACTCATTTGGGATTATGCTAGAAGCATATACCATGGATAAGACCCGCCACGCGATTCATGGGCTCATTGAGATAACGCCTAACCATGCAACCGTGAAAATAGATGGTGGAACAAAGATTACACCCGTTGAGGATCTACATATAGGCGATATAGTTATCGTAAAGCCGGGTGAGCGCATACCCGTTGATGGGAGAGTGGTATATGGTCGCTCTTCAGTCAACCAGGCTGCAATCACCGGTGAGTCGCTACCCATAACCAAAGATATCGGCGATGCGGTGTACGCCGGCACGCTCAATCACGAGGGATATATTGAGGTCAGCATATCTAAGCTCTATAAGGATACAACGATTGCTCATATAATTCACCTAGTTGAAGATGCTCAGGCTAAAAAAGCGCCATCGCAGCAGTTTATTGGTCGTTTTTCTGCATATTATACACCGATAGTAATCTCCATTGCCTTTGCTATCGCAATAATACCGCCGATATTAGGCGAATCATTCACAACTTGGTTCTACAGGGCCCTCGTGCTTCTCGTTATCTCCTGTCCCTGTGCATTGATCATCTCAACGCCGGTTTCTATTGCCTCGGCAATTGGAGCTGCATCCAAGAATGGAGTTCTTATTAAAGGTGGCTCTCATTTAGAAGTAGCAGGCCAGGTATCATCGATCGTCTTTGATAAAACCGGAACGCTTACATCAGGGCAGCTGGAGGTCACCGATATTGTCCCGCTTAATGGCTATAGCGAAGATGAGATTATAAAGATTACTTCGGCCCTTGAATCAAAATCTGAACATCCCGTTGCTGATGCCATCGTGGATTACGGCAAGAGTAAAGGCTTAGAGTTTCCGGAGACGGATAGTTTTCAATCCCTGCCAGGACGTGGCCTTAAAGGTAAAATTGGCGGCATAGTGTATTATGCCGGCAGCCCCAGGCTTTTTTCCGAGATAGAATTGGTGGATCCTGAAGTCGATCCTTTGATCTATGCGATGCAAAGAGATGGCAAGACGGTGTTTATGCTCGGCACAGAGAATGAGTTCCTCGGACTTGTTGCCGTCGCTGATAGCCTACGTAGAGGTGCTAAGAGCACGATAAAGCAACTGCGTCGTCTCGGTATTTCCAATATTATTATGCTGACCGGCGATAATAAGGATACTGCTGAGGAGATATCCAAGCAGATCGGAATAGACGATTACCGCGCTGAACTCCTCCCGGAAGATAAGGTCGTTGAGATCGAAAACATATCAAGACAGTATGGCCGGGTTGCCATGATTGGGGATGGCATAAACGATGCACCCGCCATATCGCGCGCTGATGTCGGTATCGCCATGGGGGCGGTCGGCTCCGATACAGCCCTGGAGACTGCGGATATAGCTCTCATGGGTGGTGAGCTAGGAAATATCCCTTATACAATCAATCTCAGCAGGCGCACGCTAAGAATCATAAAACAAAACGTTGCAGCCTCAATAGTTGTCAAGATTGCCTTTGTTGGCCTTGCAGTGCTAGGTATTGCAACACTGTGGATGGCGGTCTTTGCAGATACTGGAATATCAATCCTTGTCATCCTAAATGGCATGAGACTATTCTCTAGTTCCCCTCCCTTGAGGGAAGGCAGTATATAGATATCATACTCTGCCCCTCTCCCTCTGGGAGAGGGTGTAGGGTGAGGGTAGATAACCTCATGTCTTACCCACATACTGATAGCTGGTAGCTGACGGCTTCTTACCGATCAAAGCATGCATGAGGAGGTAAATCAACAATAATTAAAGCAGAAGTCATCTATGATAGGTGTCACGGCTGTAGAAAATGCATTGCTCGAAAGGTTTGCCCGACAAAGGCCCTATTTAAGGTCGATCCCGATGAGCCGGTCTCTATCGATCAAAGTCTCTGCCATGGGTGCGGTCGCTGCGTTTTGGACTGCCCCCATAAAGCATTATTTGTAAAAGAATTCTAGCACTAAATATTCTTCCTGGAAATCACCTGTTTGGCTATTTCACCATACATCCTCATGCGCGCTGTGAAGCCCTTTAAAAACCCCCACTTCTCCTCTTTCATCACATGGGTGGCGTCCGGTATTAGAACTTCTTTCACCTTTAACTTATTCTGCTTTGCATGCTGCGTCATCACCACTTCTACGCCAAAGCCCGTATTTTCAAGGCTTGGCAGGCCGTTCAAAAACTCTCTTCTTATTGCTCGTTGCCCCGATATAAAGGGTACGATTGCCTGCGCCAGGTCTGTGGTTAACCTTCCGCCAGTGAATTTGCCCACGGTCATCATCAAGTCGGTGTCAATTATTAGAGGCTCTATAAGATTTCTTATGTGCTCACTGCTGATTCCTATGAGATCGGCATCGATAAAAGCGATAATACCCGCATCTGTGGCACCGATCCCCATCTGCATGGCAGCACCTTTTCCACCGTTGATATCGCGATCGATAACTTTAACATTATAAGAACTTGCAACCTCGGAGGTCCTATCCTTTGATCCATCGTTTACGACAATAATCTCACTGATAATGTTGATTTTAGTCAACACTTCGAGCACACTGCCGATCCACTTCTCTTCGTTATATGCCGGTACGATTACCGCTACCTTATCCGGCTTGTTCGACACTATTTCCTCCAACCCCTACATCTGCTCTCATCCGCTTAACCAACTCTACAATCATATCTACCGCTCGGTCTAGAGGAAATTCCTTTCTTTCATTGCTTGACCTTATTTTAACCTCAATATTCCCGCTCTTCAGGGTGCGTGTCCCAATTACAACCTGAACTGGAATACCAATTAAGTCAGCATCGGCGAATTTCTTTCCCGCCGATTCTATTCGGTCATCCAAAACAGCCTCGATACCCATTTTGCCTAGTTCGGTGTAGACCCTATCTGCGATCTCTCGCTGCTCGTCCCGGTCGTAATTCAGCACAACCACCTCAACCTCATAAGGCGCTATCGATACCGGCCATATTATGCCACCCTCATCGTAGTTCTGTTCTATTGCTGCGGCAACCAAACGACTTACACCTATCCCGTAGCACCCCATTATATAGGGTTTGGGCAGGCCATCCTCATCAATAAACGTCGCACCCATCACCTCACTGTACTTGGTGCCCAATTGAAATATATGTCCTACCTCTATTCCTTTTGCCGATATGAGGGTGCCTTGACATCTTGGACAAGCATCTCCCGACCTCACCATTTTAAGGTCAGCCCATTCTTCAACCTGGAAATCCTCTCCAACATTTACGTTTATCATATGAGCATCTTCGAGGTTTGCCCCTACCACGAAGTTTCTAATAAGCGATACTTCATTGTCTGCAATCAGCCTAATCCCATCGAGCCCAACAGGACCTACATAGCCCTGTACCAAACCCGGGTAATCCTGCCACTCTGCGCCTGTGAGAAGATGAAAATTTGTGGTCCCTAGAACTGTTGCGAGTTTTTCCTCGTTTACATCTCTATCCCCTCGCATTATCACTGCAATGAGCTGATTATCATACTTATAAATCAAAGTTTTTATAATTTTATCTGCTGGTACGCCGAGGAAAGCGCTTACCTCGTCCACGCTTTTTTGCCTAGGCGTATCTACTACCTTAACCTTCTTAATCTCCTCGGTTGATGGCTCCTCCATCCTTGACGTCGCGACGTCTTGGCTTGCTGCATAATCGCAAGTACCACAGTATAGTATCGTATCCTCTCCGGCCTCAGCAAGTACCATGAACTCCTGCGATACCTTCCCACCAATCAATCCGGAAGCGGCCTCAACCGCCCTGAACTCAAGCCCGCACCGCGAAAATATCCGGTTATAAGCCATATACATATCGTTGTAGGATGCGGTTAGATCACCCATATTTGCATTAAAGCTATACGCATCCTTCATTATGAACTCTCTAGCGCGCATCAGCCCGAACCTGGGCCTTATCTCGTCCCTAAATTTGACCTGAATTTGATAGAGGGTTAACGGGAGCTGTCTGTATGACCTCACTTCCTTCATTGCAAGATCCGTTATCAATTCCTCATGGGTAGGACCGAGCGCAAATTCCCTTCCGTTTCTATCCTTGAGGCGCATCATCTCTAAACCATACTGGTCCCAGCGTCCGCTTTTTTTCCAGGGATCAGCTGGTTGAAGTGCGGGCATCAGCATCTCTTGCGCCCCGATTCTATCCATCTCTTCACGAATTATGTTCTCTATCTTCTTCAGCGTGCGGTATCCCAACGGTAAAAATGAATAGATACCGGCTGCAACTTTTCTTATCATACCGGCACGCAGTAGCAGCTTGTGGCTAATTATCTCAGCCTCCGCCGGGCTCTCCTTTAAAGTTGGAGCAAATAATATTGAGAACCTCACAAATATCCTCCTATAGGAGTAATTCTCGTTTTCTAATATATTAATCGATAACTATGTAACTGCATATTATTGATTCGCAGATTTAGCGACACAACAGGATAATAGCAGAACATAATCTATTCGGACCGGAGGACAGTGCCAAAGTGCTGCAGTGCTGCCGTACCAACGTGCCAATGTTCCAATGTACTGCAGTCAAGTGTAGTTGCCCCATTTATGGGGCGATCTCTACCGGTGCTGCAGTCATCCAGTGCCAATGTTCCAATGTGCCACCGTGCTGCAGTTAAGTGTAAGCATAAGATGTGGGTCTGAGATTCTTCGGTCGCTACCGCTCCCTCAGAATGACAGAAAGGCTATCAGCTAGTAGTTAGTAGTTAGTAGTTAGTAGTTAGTAGTTAGTAGTTAGTGGTTCATAGAGTAGTGCCCATACTCTTACCCACATTAACTGGTAACTGCAGCACTGCAGCACCGGCTAACTATTCCTACATCTCTTACCCACATCAACATTGGCACATTCGTACCTTGGTATAGCTAAGAGTTAGTGATTCTTATTTCAGTATTTTGCAATACACCAATTTGTCATCCTCAACTCACCAACTTGTCATCCTGAAGAGCCGGAGGCTCCCAATTCGTCATCCTGAGCCGCAGTGGAACGGAGGCGAAGGATCTAAATCGTATTT
>JACUUO010000044.1 GCA_014859275.1 Actinomycetota bacterium
TTACGAACGTCCCCCGAAACCCGAAACGAAATAAACTACCAAAAAAAAGCTTTTAAACGTTGAGTAACCAAGCGCTTTCTGGCATAATTATGCATTAGCACAATTGGTCATTTACGTAACTGTTAGGAGGCGATTTGTTTTGAAGTTAAAGGTATTAATATTAAGGGTTATATGTGCCGCCTTTTTGGTGATGCTGGCGACCACGGCATCGACGGCTTATGCTGCAAGCTGGCCAATGTTTCAGCATGATGCTCAACACACCGGCTTTAGCCCAGATGAACGCATCCGGCCACCGCTTGAGCTCAGCTGGGTAAAGTGGCCGGAGGAAGTGTACGACGAGGCAAGAACCCGACCGGTGGTTGCCGACGGCATCGTCTATATTGGCCAAGTCTGGCACCTGTACACCTTATTAGATGGATACGTAGGAACACGCGGGCAATTGCAGGCGATATCGCTTTCAACCGGGATGCCAATGTGGGCTGCGGAAGACCTGCTGGTTTGCAGTACGCCCACGCTCTCCAACGGGCGCATCTACTTCGGGACGCTTGATGGCAAATTCTATGCACTTAGTGCGGCGGATGGGAGCATGATTTGGAGCTTCGATGCCGGTAGTCTACCGACGTCACCAACCATCCTCGGCGATTATATCTACTTCGGGACGTTTGATGGGAGGCTCTACGCCCTCAACGCAGTAACGGGCGAACAGCGATGGATGATAGAGCGACCTGCCCACCTATCAGCGCCGGCAATAGCTAATAACACCCTGTTTGTCGGCGGTGATGAGTTGCTTGCGGTAGATCCATCAACGGGCAACATTAAGTGGTCGTTTAGGGATGACTGGGGACCATGCTCTACGCCGGTCGTGAAGGGCGGGTCCGTATTTGTATCCTGCCGCTATACGCTCTACTGCCTGAATTCGGGGGATGGGAGCGTTAAGTGGTCTTACTTTACGGCTGATGTGCATGGATATATGGTAACGCCATCAATTTCGGAGAGTACGCTATACTGGGGCGCCGTTACCGCCATTAACCCGGCCACCGGCCAGGTTAAGTGGACTTTTGATTCCCAGAACGATATCCACAGCTCTTCGGTCGCCATAGCGAACGGGTATGTCTTCGTGGGCTCGAGCCACGATACCAATGGCGTGTTTGACCACTCGGATGGCCGCCTCTACGTCCTAAGAGAGGATACTGGGGAGCTGGTATGGCAGTACTTGGCCGGAGTGAGGGGCAACGATTGGTTTGGCACAGATCCCTCACCGGCGGTTTCAGACGGGACAGTTGTGCTGAACCTGAGCACAAGCCAGCTGTGCTGCTTCTCCATGCCCCCGCAGCCGCCATCGCTCCTGAGCCTGACTGCAAGTAGGAGCGAGATCAACCCCTACAATATGGATGAGGGTCTCGTCGATTTCAGCTTTGAGCTTGATACCACTGCAACAGTTACGGCAGATATCTTGGACTACGAGGGCAGGCCTGTTCGCCGCCTCGTCGATGGAGAACTATTTGGAAGAGGACAGCACAGCATAACCTGGTACGGACTAATCGATTTCCCCGAGATGGCCGATCCTAACTTACGGGCAGAGTTTGGCGATAAGTGCATACTCATTGCCCCAGATGGTCTCTACGAGCTGCTTGTTACTGTAACAGAAGATGGCGGGCAGCCCTATACCGGTAGCGCAGATATTAAAGTTAAAGCGGATGTATAGCGGATAGGAGTAGCGCATGTTATCAATGAGAATTTATAAGTTACTGGTGATCGCCCTATTGATACCGCTATTGCTGGTGCTCGGTTGCGGCAGAAAACAGCAAGTCGGCCTCCACTATGACTTTGCCATCTCACCGAAGAAGGGAGAGGTTTTAAAGGATGTTACCGTATACCTCCCCTTCCCGGCAAAAGACGGCAAGCCGATGATGGAGATTTACGAGAGCCTTATGAGGGATTATAAAGAATATAGGGTTAAAGAGTACCCTACCGCAAAGGTCTCTCTGATTAAAACCAGGTACGGGACCATGTTGAAAGTGCATGTTCCTGAGGTAGATAAAAGGGGGTTCGGCCTAGAAGGGGGGTACGGCTTTGAAGAGCCCTTCTCTAGAGAATCGATCGCACCGCGCTTCCCCATAACTCCCAGGCTAAATCCGCGCAACCTGCCTGGTTATAAGACCGGTTATCTCTGTGATAGCTACATTTATGCCGAGTTTGACAATGCTGAGGAAATGGGTGTGGCTCTTACGTACGAAATAACATCTCTATCGCCATCGTTACTGCCGCTTGATTACACCCCCTCTGATCATTACTGGGCCCACCTGGGTTGGGATCGCGTCCCAGGTAATTCCGAGGTTTTGGTTAAGTATTATCCGAGCAGCGGCTGGCAGAAAGTGCCGCTTGTTGATCTAGGCTATGATAAGGAGTGAGAGCTGTGAGAAAAAAAGCAATCGTATTTATCCTGGCCGCTATGCTGCTTTCTTTTAACGGTAGCGCCTGGGCATGGAACGGTATAAGCCATTATCATATAAACCGGGGGGTTGGCATAGAGCCAGCGGATGTTTTTGGGATAAACGGTACGGGCCCGGATATGAGCGTGCAGTGGATCGGCAGCTACCCGCGAATCCTTGATGAAGATGGCAAAGAGCAGAACTGGTCCGATTATTTCCACTCACCCAACCCCAAGTATGAAGGGAGGAAAAGGCCAATTGCCGATAAGCCCAACTTTGCCTATCTCATGCTTAAGGTATCGGGGAGGAATGGCACGGCTTCAGATAGGGAGAGAGCTCAGGCCCTAGGATGGGGAGGGCATATCGCTGCTGATTGGGTGGCGCATAGCGACAACCTGTTCCCGATCTGCCCAACCGGATCAACCGGGGAGAAGAAGCATTTTGTTGGCGAGTGTATGTGTGAGCTGTACTCATTTTTAACCAAAGGGCCTATCACATCTTCTGGTGGGCTTTCAATCGCCTTTAATGATAGGCAGATCTATAAGGCCTTATATAATTATCGCTTGATAGCGATTCATGAGCATTGTGTGGCCGATCAGCAAGAAGTAAGCGATCAAGAACTAAAAAGTAAAGCACTTAAAACAACCCTCCCTAAATCTACTATTCGACAGCGAATAAAGAAGTGGGCGGCAAAGCTCGCTGTAATACAATTCGCCTATTCAAAAAGCCCCGTCACCGTGAACCCTATTAACCGCCTCCTGTTTATAGAAGGAATGAAGCAAAAGGATGTAGAGAGCAACTTTTCATTATCAGAGATGTCCGTCTATGCCTGGGTGAATAATCCAAAACCAAGGGGCGGTATACCGAATTACAGTAGGCAAGTGGTGCCGTTCTACGGAAGCAAATTAATGGATATTCCCGAGGAAGCAGCGCTAGGTAGCCTAGTGCAGTCTGTTATGAGCATATCATCAGTGCCGTCTCCCGTGTTGCGGGGTTCATCCTACCAGCCCCAACAGATCGATACCATGACGGCAGAGGAGAGGGACGAAGCATTCTGGCAGGAAATTGTCAATACCGCTTGTCAGGAGGATTACCTGACTATTAACGACACTGAAACCACGGATGGTCTCTACCTAGTCGATGTAGTAATAAAGGATGAAGATGGCCTTTGGAGCACGGTTGAGGAGGCGATTAATGAATCAACAAGTCCGGCAGGAGAGCAGGTAGGGATAGTCATTTTCTGGAAGAAACTTCTACTTGAGGGTATATCAGACCCAGATGTACTGGCCGATATTGCCCCTCCAACGCTGGAGCTTATATCGCCCGCCGATAACTCCTTTGTAAATACGGCAACGCCAGAGCTGGCGGTGAGAATAGGAGATGACCCCGATGGCACGGGGGTCGATCTAAGCAGTATAGCGCTTAGTGTAGATGGTATTCCTGTAAACTGCGATTTTAGCGGCGGTATAGCCTCATACAGACCATCGCCCAGCCTGGAGGACGGGTTGCATCGCGCAAGGATAAGCGCACGTGACAAGGCCGGAAACGAGAGCCACCTTGAGTGGTCGTTTACCGTGGATACGATACCTCCAGAGCTCCACTATAAGGTTATAAACAGGGTGATCAATAAACATAAGCAGGCGGCCAAGGTCGCGATAACGGCGAATGAGCCCGTCGGGTATCGCTTAACGGTCCTCCCCGTCGCCGCTGATCGCACAATCCAGGATACCGTCATCCTTCAAAGGGAGCTTGGTCAGCAGGATATTGTATCCTGGGACGGCACCAACAGCAGCGGCGAGAGAGTTACCGCAGGAAATTATCTGATGCGCACACAGGCGATCGATCGCGCGGGGAACGTGGTGACGCTGGACGTTTCTGTGAAAGTTAAAGGCAAAATTTAGCGGAAGAGTATTGACCTTTTCTTATGGTTACGATAGCTTATTAATAACGCAAAAGCACAAATGCGTATTTGATGGAGGGGCGCCATTACTATGCGAAGGTACGTGGTTTTAGCTACTGCAGCTATGCTCTGCTTGATTCTGCTCATGCCCGTTGCATTGGCAGGGGGTAGCTTTACCTGGCCGGTTAACGGAGAAATAATAAGGGGATTTAGCCCGGGTGAGCATAGGGGTATCGATATTTCTGCAAGTGTCGGTGCCCCGGTAGTGGCAGCGCAGGAGGGCATTATTCACTGGATTGGGAAAACCCCGCGCGGCGAGCCGTATGTATCGATAGATCACCCCAACGGGTTAACGACTACGTACCTTCCGGTGGTGGCATCGATCAGTAAAGGCCAGGCGGTGTCTACGGGCGAAAGGATCGGCGTGCTCTCATCCGAGGGCGATATATCGAGCGAAGTGCCTCACCTCCACCTCGGCCTTTTTATTACTGAAACCCGGGACAATAAAACCTATCTCAACCCAGCTGATTACCTGCCGGCCAGTGGTGTTCAAGGGGGATCTCCGGGTGGGGCCGTGGTCGCTCCAGAAGCATCGGCACCGGGGTCTGGTGGGCAATTGCCTAAGCCCCAGACCACAGCAGATATATCTCCAGCAAAGCAAGCTGAAGTAAGTGGTGCAATACCACAAGAGACGGTCGTTGCATCCGGTGCTACTAAAGCTCCGGTCGGTGATAGTGCGATCAAGCCCAACCCCATAAGTAACCCCGCGACAGGAGGCAGTGTCGCTACTCGCGGCGACCTTAAGCAGGGCAGCCTGCCTACCGCTCGCGCCGGTGTCCAACCGGGCCGTACGGGCGAAACAGCCTCACGCGTGCCCTCCCCACTCGGCTCGCTTGGGTCATCTAAGGCAGCGATGATAAAACCAAAGGTAGAAGGGAATGTATCCAAGGCTGGAACAGAGATCAATGCGCGTGCTGGAACCCAGGTAGCGCCAGTGAGCGGTAAAGCGCCAGTGAGCGGTAAAATACAGGAGCAAGCTGCAGGTATGGCTGGATCGGAACTGGGGGTAATCGGGGCCGCTAACGGCCTACCGGCTTATGCCAAAAGATCAAGTATTGTTAATCCATTTAGTTCGCTAACCAAGGGAGACTCGCTTACCGGTTTAGCCGGCCAAAATCGGGCTGGAATAAATGGAACCGCAGGCCGATCACGGGATTTTCCGGTAAGTGGAGTCTTTAAGTGGAGGTATCTTCCCGATTTTATATCGGCCGTGGTCGTAATCGTTATCGCGATGCTCAGCATTCATTTTGTAAGAAGGGTAGGGCAGTCGGAAGCGGTCGTGCCTGCCGAGCCTGGGTATTGCGTAAGTGGTAAATAGGTAGTGCGGCCGAGCGCACCTTGTTAATTTTGCATTGAGCTGCTATAATCGTAGAGTCTTACACTCCTGCTTCAGCTCAACTGAAGCCATTAGTCCGAGGGAGGTGAAAAGTGAGGAACTACGAGTGCATGATCATTCTCGAACCCACTTTGGAAGCTGAGGCGATTGACGACTTGATTGCTAGGTTTTCAGATATAATAGCTAAAAATGGTGGCAGTGTCGAGAGTGTAAACAAGTGGGGCAAACGCCGCCTTGCCTATCAGATCGGTCAAAATACCGAGGGCTACTACGTTGTTTTGACCCTTCAAGGTGAGAACCAGACAGTTAGCGAGTTAGACCGCATCCTAAAAATTACAGACGGGGTCATTCGCCATATGATCGTTCGTCTGGGAAAGTAGGAGGGGAAGATGGCCAGTTTAAATAAGGTGTTTTTGATCGGCAATCTTACGAGAGATCCGGAACTCAGGTTTACTCCGAATGGGGCTGCAGTCGCAAATCTTGGGTTGGCAGTCAACCACAAGTACCAGGACAGCGGGGGTAATTGGGTTGATGAACCGAATTACTTTACTGTGGTTGCTTGGGGCAGGCAGGCCGAGATCTGCAACGAGTATTTACGTAAAGGGTCTCCGGTGCTTATCGAAGGAAGGCTTCGTTGGCGCTCCTGGGAGGCGGCAGATGGCCAGAAGCGCTCAGTTATCGAGGTTGTCGCCAGCAGGGTTCAGTTTTTAAGTAAGGCGGGAGCCCGCACTGAGGACGCAACAGCGGCGGTAGCCGACGCTGATCTCCAGGCGCTTGGAGAAGGCGATCTTGACGATATACCATTCTAGTGGGAGAGGATTATCATGGCAGATTATGTCCGTAAGCCTAGGCGTAAATACTGCGCTTTCTGTAAAGATAAAGTTGATTACGTTGATTATAAAGATACCAATCTTCTACGTCGCTTTATGAGCGACCGCGGTAAGATCAGGCCGCGCCGGGTCACCGGAACCTGCGCTCAGCACCAGCGCGACCTGTCCGTCGCGATTAAGCGTGCCCGTGAAGTGGCGCTAATGCCGTATACGCAGAGGTAACTAAGCCTAGGATAGAGAACAGGGTCCTCCTAAATGGGCCCTGTTTTAATTTTAGCATATATGATTAGCCTGTTTCTAACCGGTAAATGCCAGGTTCTTCTGGTAGGTTACCGGTTGCAGACCAAAGAATCCATATAGTACCGCTATTCTTCTTAATGTGTAGCTACTCAGCCATCCCACTGGATTGAGAAATAATGCAACTGATGATCAAGTAAGCCGTAATGGATTTGACAGTCCCTAACTATTAAAACACCTTGGTCCACAAGGTAAAAATCGACGAACGGATGTAGTTATGCTAACATTATAAGTTCAAGATTATTTCAATTCGGAGGAGAGCGATGAAGGTAATCCTTAAAGAGGCTGTGGGGGGCCTTGGAAAAGTTGGTGATGTGGTAGATGTGGCCGATGGTTATGCCCAGAATTACCTTATTCCTAGGGGAATGGCTGTTATGGCCACGCCGGGAACATTAAAAGATTGGGCGCAGAGAAAGGCCGCTCTTGCAAAGAAGGAAGCCCAGGAACGTGAAGAAGCCCAAGCACTTGCTGATAGACTAAAAGATAAAGAGGTAAAGATTGAGGCTAGGGTTGGTGATGGTGGAAGGCTCTATGGTTCGGTTACATCAAGAGAGATTGCTGCTGCAATTAAGGCTCAGCTTAAGATCAAGGTGGACAGGAAGAAGATTGAGCTTCCCGATAGCATAAAAGAGCTCGGCATTTATCCGGTCACCATCAAAGTTTATCCTGGTGTTGATGCGACTGTTAATGTTAACGTTGTCAAGAGCAGAGAAGAGAAATGAGAGCGGCAGATAGACCGCAGCAACTTACAAACTTCGACAAGGTTCCGCCGCATAATATAGAAGCGGAACAATCCCTTCTTGGCGCGATGCTCATTTCACACGACGCTATTCCAGAAATACTTGAGATTTTAGGTGCGGACGCCTTCTATACCGAGGCACACAAGCGAATCTACGAGACGGTTATCGAACTTTATGCGAGGGGAGATCCAGTAGATCCAATAACCCTTTCCGAAGCGCTCTCGGCAAGGGGGTATCTTGAGATCTGCGGCGGAAAGCCCTATATACATACGCTTGTGAGTTCCGTGCCAAGCGCGGCCAACGTCAAGTATTATGCCAAGATCGTCGAGAGAAATGCGACCCTTAGAGCTCTTATAAAAGTATCAACTGAGATCGCTTCTCTCGGCTATGAAGCGCCCGAGGATGTAGAAGGACTGATCGATAGGGCGGAGAGCCTTATCTTCTCGATCGCCCATAAGCGCATGAGCGAAAGATTCATCCCCATCAAAGATCTTCTGAAGGAGGGTTTTGAGGCGGTCGAGCAGCTCTTTGAGAAAAAGGAGCAGATAACCGGCGTCCCGACTGGGTTTGCCGATATGGATCAGCTATTGGCTGGCTTTCACCCAGGCGACCTGATTATTATCGCCGCAAGACCCGCCATGGGTAAAACGGCCCTTGCTTTAAATATGGCTACCAGCATTGGCCTGAACGATGTTCCGGTGGCTATCTTCAGCCTTGAGATGAATCGCCATCAGCTTGCTCAGAGGATGATGTGCTCCGAGGCGAGAATCGATAGCCATCGCTTACGAACCGGCCACCTCAGGGATGAGGATTGGTCGAGGCTTTCTGGTGCGGTAGGCAGATTGGCCGAGGCGCCGATATTTATCGATGATACCCCGAGTATAGGAATCCTTGAAGTTAGAGCCAAAGCAAGACGCCTTTTTGCTAGACACATGCCAGGGGTAATCATTGTCGATTACCTCCAGCTGATGCAGTCATACCGCAGGGTAGAGAACAGGCAACAAGAAATAGCCGAGATATCGAGAGGCTTAAAAATACTCGCCAAGGAACTTGAAGTACCGGTCATAGCGCTTTCACAGCTTTCTAGAGCAGTCGAGCATCGTAGCGATAAGCGCCCGCAGTTAAGTGACCTGCGCGAGTGCGTAACTGGCGACACGCTTGTCGTGCTGAGCGACGGGCAACGGATTCCGATCCGGTTGGTGGTAGGCACTCAGTCTGAGGTGCTCGCTGTTTCGCCGAACGGGCGCATAGTTCCCGCCTGGAGCGATAAAGTCTGGTCTGTTGGCAAGCGCCCCGTCTTTGCAGTGCGCTTGGCGAGTGGTCGTGCCATCCGCGCAACGGGCCAGCATCGCCTGCTAGGGGCAACCGGTTGGCGGCGGGTGGAAGACTTAAGTAGGGGCGATCGAATTGCACTAGCACGCTCGATTCCGGAGCCGATAAACACCATTGAATGGCCAGATGCCCAGGTGGCGCTGCTCGGTCACCTGATTGGCGACGGAAGCTACCTTTCCGGCCAGCCGATGCGCTATACGACGGCATCAGAGGAGAATAGCAAGCTAGTTGCAGAAGCAGCCCGTGAGAAATTTGGGGCGATCGTAACTCGATATGCTGGCCGGGGTAACTGGCACCAGCTTTTAATTAGTGGCAACGGCAATCGCTGGTCTCCTGCTGGAGTCAATGCCTGGTTGCGAGAGCTTGGCATTTTTAACCAGCGTTCATACGAAAAGCGTATTCCCGATGAGGCGTTCAGGTTGTCAAACCGCCAGGTTGGTCTTTTACTACGGCATTTATGGGCAACAGATGGGACAATCTCGCCGCGCTCAGAAGGCTCGCGTGGCTCGGCGGGCGTCTTCTTCTCAACATCGAGCGAGGGGCTTGCAAACGATGTGGCGTTTCTCCTCCTGCGGCTCGGTATCGTGGCACGCATACGTCATGCTCAACAAGGAACATCACGCCCCTGGTACAACGTGAATATCTCTGGAGCAGAGGATCAAAGGCGATTCCTCAAGGTAGTCGGCGCTTTCGGACCGCGATGCGAAGGGGCCGAGCGGCTCTCTCAACAGCTTCTTCACTTAACGTCCAATACTAATGTAGATACGCTCCCGCGTGAAGTATTTGGGCAGATCAAGCAGCTGATGGCGGCGAGCGGCATAAGCCACCGGGCCATGGCAGCAATGCGAGGGACATCATACGGGGGAAGTGCCCACTTCTCATTTGCGCCCTCTAGAGCGGTCGTTGAGGAATATGCAGAGGTCCTTGATAATGATTTGCTTCGCGAGCAGGCGACAAGCGACCTCTTCTGGGACACGGTCATCGAAATCACTCCCGATGGTGAGGAGGAAGTCTTCGACCTCACCGTACCCGGGCCATCGTGCTGGCTTGCGGATGGGGTTGTCAGCCACAATTCGGGAGCAATCGAGCAGGATGCGGACATCGTCATGTTCATCCACCGCAACATATACGGCAGCCCGGATGATATCGATGCGATTGAGGAAAGGGGCACTGCCGAGGTAATAGTGGCCAAGCATAGGAACGGTCCGATCGGCGTCATCGGACTTGCCTTCCTCGAGCATTATACTAGATTTGCCGATCTTGCCAGAAGCAACTAGGCGATACGTTCCTCAGGTGATTCTTTTTTCCGGTGAATTGCGGTTTACCCTCCTCTGCCTGCCAGCGACCGCTTACATTGAGTGGAAACCTGATGGTTGACGCCTCATCCTTGCCTCTATCGATTGTCTCCCTTATTACGTCAACATTTACGTTATGTAATTTCATAAATCTCCTTTCGGGCTATAGAAAGGACGAGATAAAGACATGCATTCCCAAAGTATATTTCCAAAAAATGCTTGAATTTTATCGAACGGCAGGCCCATAAGAAGTTTAAGGATCGAACCTATATCATGTAAACTACAGAAGCTATCCGATTCATCAGTGTATTGAGTGAGGGCAGAGAACGACACGGTGGGGACCGTGCCCTACTATGACGAGCAAACGTAAATCATAAAGGGGAAATTCGTGGTTCTCTTGGTTATTGTCCAGCCAGACTCATCGATCATCTTTTCAACGTTTTGCCTGGTAAACTGGAGGAATCCTTTTGGCTCGAAAATACTGAGCGGGTACCGAAGTAGGCGCCAGAACAATGGCCACCTGTCAAGCCCGAACTCCACAACGACCAGGCGCTTTGATATTCGCTTGGCTTCCTTGAGCGCCTTTCTGGCGCCTGCAACCGTCATCTCATGAAGCCCGAGGACAATAAGGGCTATGTCAAATTCCTTATCGGGGAAGTTGGTATTGGTCGCATCCATTACCATAAAGTTTATGCCAGCCGACCTAGGGTCGCTTTTGGCTATTTTAATGCGTTCCTCGGAGATATCGATTGCCATGACGTGATCGGTCTTTTCTTTAGCGACAAACGCCATGCCCCCGACTGCGGTTGCTATATCGATAACCTTCGTAGCCGGTCCAATTCCCGCCTCGTTGATGATGTGCTCCCTAAATTGTGAAGCCATTCCCGGTCTGCTTAATATCTTAAGTGCGATGGTTTCGATTTTCTCCCTTATGCTCAATACGTTCTCCTGGTGACTGGCTCGCGGCTTTTGATGGGTAGAATCATACCCACAAATCCGGTAGTTATAGCGAGTACCGCAGACGCATAAAAGACCGCATGCAAGCCCAGCAGCTTGTCGCCAACAAGACTGTAGACAAGACCGAGCAGCGCCGGGCCTATAGTCATACCGGCCCTTATCATGATGCCAAAAAGGGAGACCATCGCGCCTCTATACTGGGTTGGGGCAAGCTCTGCGGTGATGGTTTGAAGCGCTGGCACGTTTAAGCCGTGACCAATGCCGAATATGACCATCGGTACTAGAAAAAGCCATACGCTTTTGATTAGCGGAACAATTATAAGCCCAATTCCGTAGAGTAAAAATCCAGTCCCAATGATATTTCTCTTAGAGGTTTTGGCGGCTAGCCTGCCGGCAAGTGTTGAAAAAGCGGCGGTCGTAAGAGACATTATGCCTAAAAAAACACCTATGATAAACGGCTTGACATAAAATAAGTCGGCAAGGAGTATACCGAAGTACGTAAGTACTGCACCATAGAGGACGATAAACGTGACTATCCCAGCAGTAAAAGTACTGAGCGCCCGGGGGGTTTTCATATAAGCTAAGGCACTTGAGAGGTATTCAAGCATCTTAGTATCTTTCTCTAGCTCGGGCTCTTTAATGTAGAGCCAGGTTATTAGAGCAATCGGTATGGCAAGCAAGAAAAGAAGGTAAGGATAATTCCAAGAAAGTAATGCGAGGGCTCCTCCAAAAAAGGGGAATAAACCGGTGCCTAAGCTTAAGATGCTAGCATTTGCGCCCATCGCACGCGCCCTATTGATCCCGGTGAAGGTATCCCCTATTAAGACCGTACCCAAGGAAACCAGAGCGGTAGCGCCCAACCCCTGAAGCACTCTAAGAAAAATTAGATCAGAAAACCGGTCAACAAAAAAAGCGGCTACACCGCTAATGGCAAAGAGAATAAGGCTTGGGATGAGAACACGCTTTCTGCCATATTTATCAGCAAGTACACCAGCGAAGATGGCGAGAACTGCTCCAGGCAGGGTAAATGCGGTGATTACTAAACCCACCGATTCTTTCGGTATGTGGAGCGCATTTGCCATATTTGGGAGCGTTGGCGCGATAAGGCTTACGCCCATGATCCCCATGAGCGTAACACCAAATGATATCAGAAGGTTTGGATTACGATAAATCGATGTATTTTCTCCCATCTACGCCCCATCACCCTCCAACATGGTTTTAATGATGATCTCGCTTTCGCATGTAGTGACCATAATCCTTCATAAAATCGATCAGCTTTCGACCCAATAAGCCCAGCCTGGATCGAACCGCAAGATTAACAAAATCGAGCGGTCTTGTCCCGTAGGGACCAATAGTAAACCCCCGCTTATGATCGTTCCTGGGATCGGTCTCATAGAAATCTTGTGTAATGACGGTGGTCGGTGGATTCCGGTAAGTCCTATTGTAGCACAGCCCTTTAGGACTGCCATTTGTAGCGTGGATATCTGCCCTGAAAGATTGGCAAGCTACTCTGCGACCGCCTTGCTAAACGCCAATTGTAACTATTTACCATTATCCAACATGGACGCAACATCACTGTTTTCTTGACTTTAACAGGGCATTTAGCTATGCTAATAACGCGCTTAATCGCGATTAAGCTGGATCAAGGCGATTTGGCGGTTTAATCGCTATCAAGCTTTATAGAATTGGGTCTACCCAGTGCCTGCACCCGGATCGTGCAGGCAAATTAATGATAAATCGGCAGGACTCAGATAGACGGCAGGGTTGTAGGAATTATCATATCCGATAGCCTTCTGTTTGAGTTTTTTTGTGTGCATAAAGGTGAGTAAAGATGGCGGATTATGATGTCATCATAGTCGGAAGTGGCCCCGCCGGTATATTTGCGGCGCTTGAGCTTGCAAAAAATGAGAAGATAAAGACACTCATCCTTGAAAAGGGGCCGGATGTAGGTAAAAGAAGTTGCGCTGAGAGGCTAACCGGGAAGTGCATTAACTGCGATCCCTGCCGCATCACTTCAGGTTGGGGCGGTGCCGGCGCATTTAGTGATGGTAAGCTCACTCTCTCAACCGAAGTAGGCGGATGGCTTGGCGATTATATCGGGAATCAAGAGCTTGCAAGCCTGATAAGTTATGTGGATGATACATATCGCCAGTTCGGTGCCCCGGTCGAGGTGCATGGAACGGGCGATGAAAACATAAGGCAGCTTCAGAGGCAGGCGGTTCTTGCGGATATGAGGCTCGTGCCGATGAGGGTTCGTCACTTGGGCACCGATCGCTGTTATGACATAATAAAACTGATGAAGGATCGCCTGGAATCCCATATCGATATCAGGGCCGGCGTTCAGGTTGTTAACCTGCTAACAGAGGATGGACGGGTTACCGGTGTTCAGACCGCTAAAGGTGAGGAGATAACCGGCGATTACGTTGTAGTCGGGCCAGGTAGAGAGGGCGCCGATTGGCTTAATACAGAGGTAAGAAGACTCGGTCTTTCACCGGTGAGTAATGAGATCGATATTGGAGTCCGGGTCGAGGTTCCTGCGGTTGTTATGGAACCCCTTACCAAGGAACTATATGAGCCAAAGTTAATCTATAATTCGAGGTCGTTTGAGGACCGGGTGAGAACTTTTTGCGTCTGTCCCTATGGCGTGGTCGCTTCTGAGTCAACCGATGGAATAACTACTGTAAACGGTCATAGCTACGCCGGGAAAAAGACGGAAAACACCAACTTCGCTCTGCTGGTGAGCACCGCATTTACCGAGCCGTTCAACGAGCCCATCGCGTACGGGAAGTATATCGCACGGCTTGCAAACCTATTAGGCGATGGTATAATCATTCAACGCCTTGGCGATTTGATGGATGGGCGTCGTTCAACGCCCGAGCGAATTGCAAGAGGTACGACAGTACCGACCTTTACCGATGCTACACCCGGCGATCTGAGCTTTGTTTTACCTTACCGTTATTTATCTGATATAAAGGAGATGCTCACAGCGCTTGATAAGCTTGCGCCGGGCGTCAACTCAAGGAACACGCTCCTATACGGTGTGGAGGTCAAGTTCTATTCTTCTAGGTTGAAGCTTACATCCACTCTGGAAACAGAGATTGAAAATCTATATGCCATCGGCGATGGAGCCGGGGTTACCAGGGGTCTTATGCAATCCTCGGCAAGCGGCGTTGTCGCGGCACGTGCAATACTTAGTTCAATAGCTGGGAGGAAATGATGCCTGCAACAATTATCATCGGGACGCAATGGGGAGACGAAGGAAAAGGAAAGGTTACTGATTGGTTGGCAAACGAGATGGACATGGTCGTTCGCTACCAGGGTGGACATAACGCTGGGCACACGGTTGTCGCTGACGGTCACGAGCTCAAGCTGCATCTGCTACCATCGGGGGTGCTCTACCCCCGTATAACCTCGGTAATCGGATCTGGTCTTGTTATTGATCCTAGAGCGCTCATCAAAGAGCTCGATGAGCTAAAAGAGATCGGTTTAAGCGAGCCCAATCTTATCTTAAGTGCAAACGCCCATTTAATAATGCCGTATCATAGGTTGCTCGATCAGGCATCTGAATTAAAGCTCGGCAAGGCAAAAATAGGGACAACCGGTCTTGGCATCGGTCCTGCCTATACCGATAAAGCCTCGAGGGTGGGCCTCAGGGTACAGGATCTGCTCGATATGAAAATATTCCGGGAAAAGCTCGAGGTCGCCCTAAGTTCTAAGAATCAGGTATTGACCAAGATATACGGGCTTGAGCCCCTTGACGCCGATGACATAGCCGATGAGTATCGGGGATATGCGGAAAGATTGAAGGGTGTTATCGGCGACGCAAGCCGCGTTATCAACGAGGCGCTCGACAACGGAAAAAACGTTCTTCTTGAGGGCGCCCAGGGCATGATGCTCGATATCGATTACGGCACCTACCCGTTCGTGACATCCTCCTCGCCGATTGCCGGCGGCGCCTGCATTGGCGCCGGCATAAGCCCTATAAGAATAAAGAGAATAATCGGAATTGCCAAGGCCTACACCACTAGGGTTGGTTCAGGGCCGTTTCCAACCGAGCTTGAAGGCGATACTGGTGAAACCATGCGCTCGGTTGGCTGTGAGTTCGGTACTACGACTGGACGGCCAAGGCGCTGCGGCTGGTTTGATGCGGTTATACTCAAGTATTCCACCAGGATTAACGGCATTACGGAGATCGCTCTCACCAAGCTCGACGTACTGTCCAGCTTCGAGACGGTTAAATTATGCGTCGCCTACGAATACGATGGCAAGATCTACGATTACATGCCGTATCACCAAACTGTCTTCCATGGGTGTAAGCCTGTCTACGAGGAGATGGAGGGTTGGCAATCGGATATAAGTAGTGCTACCTCTTATGAGAAGCTTCCAAAAGCCGCGAAGGCGTATATCGATAGGCTCCAGGAGTTAATCGGCGCCCCAATAACGATGATATCGGTAGGTCCAAGTCGCACCCAGACGATTATTAGGTAGCTGTCAGCCATCAGCCATCAGCTATCCACCATCCCTCATCTTGGCGACTATTATCAGCCGAGTTCTTGCGCTAAAGAGCGGATTACATGTAGTAAGGGTAAGGGTTCTGTCTTGGGTCGGTTGAATAACGCTCGCATCTGCCGGCTTGACAACCTTTTTTTCAACCACGTAATAGGTAAATTTCTGCGAAGTCGTATGTATATAGATAGGAGCGCCCTTTTCCAGCTCATCAAGATGGTAAAATGGCCTGCTGTAGGTAACACGGTGCCCGGAGATCACCAGGTTTCCCACCTCCCCCGGGTAGGCGGTCTCCTCCATATGCCCCGGGCCAAGCTTGAGGGCCTCCTTGCTGGCCCCCTCAACAACGATAGCATCAAGCCCGATTTTGGGGATGACTATCCTGGCAAAGGGCTTTTTCTCAGGAATCTTTATGCGCTGTTTAGTTGTTGGCATGGGCTTGTTATCGGCCGGTGTAGTCTCCTCAGCTGTGGTCGTTGCCGATGCGGTTTCCCGGGCCCAGGAGGCACTGTGCGTACTATCAGCAACGCTCGTTGCCCTGCTCGCTTCCCTTGCCCATCGGTCATGAAGCTTCCTCTGGTTGAGGCCCGTGTAGATATCAGAATAAATGAACTGCAGGATTATAAACGCACCAACGGCAATCAGTAGTAATCCAATTATTCTTAGTATTTTTGCTCTATGGTTACCGATCATTATGCTCCTCTTATAATAGGATAATAAGCACTCAAGAAGATATTCCCGGAGTGGGTGGTGGTCCAGAGCCACCGCCCCCAACCAATGCAATAGATCTCTCCTACTATAGATCAACCTAGTATATGTTAATACCCAAGTTCCAAAAAGGCAAAGCGGTCTAAGGTATCCAATCCACTAGACATAGTAAATTACCATTTTA
>JACUUO010000233.1 GCA_014859275.1 Actinomycetota bacterium
CATCGTTCAGGCCCGCGAAGCGGGGGCGGAGCGAGGAACGAGCGGAGGGTAGGCGAGCGCGTAACGCGTTAAAGGTCTTGTTAAAATATAACGTAAGAAGGTTAAAACCGCGCGCGCGTTACGGTTTCAGAAACCCAGCAACCATGCGGGTTGTAGCCCATGTTGTGTGGGTGAAACCACGATAGGTGCGTGGGTGAAACCACGTGTCTATCCACAGCAAGAACGTGGGTGAAACCACGATAGGTGCGTGGGTGAAACCACGTGGAAGCGGACAGCCTGAGGCATGCTGTCCGCTTCCAAAACATTAAAATATTCTGATTCTAAAAGGTCTCAGCGTGGGTGAAACGTGACCATGTCATCAGGAGCATCAAATTTTATCTGGTAGCCTGGCAGCTGGTTGGTTTCTGATAGAAGTCTAACGGATCGGCGGAATTCCCTAAGAGAGGAACTGCTACCACTTTTTTTATGCAGCTTATCCAGTGAAATTTTCCACTTCGGCTGAGATCCGCAGTGCTTTCTGCTTAGCTCATATATCCGCCTATCCAGCGGCTTACGTAACCTGAAGTAGTCTCGATCCAAGGTTAACACTTTCTTGGCTTTCACAGATCGATATAACCAGTCAGGTAACGTTACTTCTACCGATACCATTCGGTTATCCCCACTCCGCTCAATTACACGCCAAGAATCTATTAAACCAAAGCCTGAGCGTTCACGCTTCCCAGCTGTAGCGATATTGGTCACGATCCGAGACTCTGAGAGGCGCTCTAGGGCTTCCCCCATACGCTTATAGCTGTCGCCGTCAGTACGGCGGTTAGTAGTGACCATGAAGTCGTAAGCTGTGAAGCGAACTGTCCGACTAATTCCCTCTCTGCCACGATTCATAGCTTCTACTAGTTGGCTGATACAATATATCCATACGTCCTTATCATGGATTGTAGCTAGACCCCGGCTACCAGGACGCAATTCGATTATCGTGTCATTATGCTGATAGATTCTGACCTTCCTATCACCGGCCCTAAGAGCAAACAGAGGGTGCTCCATACTGGCCGCATCATCTTTGATACTCGCATCCATAATATCGGCAACAAAGAAATCTCCTTGCTTATGCCGTTTGGGTGCTAAGGAAGATCGTGAGCCTTGTGGGATAGAGTTGGGCTTACTAGAAACGGGCCCTTTCTGAGCTAGTAAGCGTTCGTACGCCTGCTCATAACTCTCTCCAGGTCTAGCATGCTGTTGGATATATTCTCGTTCGGACTGGTTCATGCTACCTCCCCGTCCGAGCCTCTGCGGAGAGGGCCATCAGCGTGATCCTGGGCAACGATTGTTGTTGGCGATGCACGACGCTTATCCCGATCCATTGCCATGGCGCTGAGATTCACATCGGAGCCCTGCCAATCCCGATGCCCCAGCCTAGACTGTGCCGCGGCGGGTCGTTGGGCTCCACAGATACACAGCGCTGCACCGCTAGTAGCGGCGTGGTACGGCTTATGTGGCCGTCGTTTTTGAGAAAGATCTAGGGTTGTTCCTGGCAACACTTGGCAGACAGGGTTACGGTGGGCCATAATTCCCTCACACGATACGTGGGCGCCCTCATCCCGTTATGCCGCCAAGCTGTCCCGGGAAGGGGGCGTTGTCTTTTCTACTAGCTGCACCAACTAGTTTCATCATTTTCTACGCCGTTCAGGCCTCTACGTCTAGTAACATAAGGCAAAGCGGTCGCTTTGGCGGTCCATTCCACTTTACCGTCCATACAATGGACAGCCCTGGTCGCCAAGTGCCCTTAAGGGCGTTTCAGAACTTTTTTCGCCCCCCCTTCAGTCCTCGGGCAGCTGCCCGACGTACTCCGTCAGCAGCTCTTTCACTGTCTTGCCCTGGCGAGCGGCATAGATCTTCAGCTTGGCGTGCTGGGCAGCCGGCAGCTCGAAATTCACCCGCTTCACAGGACGTTCATCGCTCAAACTGGCCAGGGTAGCTGCCTTTCGCTTATCCCCTGCTTTCACGCTCGGGCGCCCTGCGCTCAGGGTTCCTTTTGTAGAACTCATATACTCACACCCCTATTTACTCAAATGAGTTTTTGCGCGATTTCAGCTGCCAGGGCACGTACCTCTGCAGCCGCATCCCCTTTGGGGTCACTATCCAGAACAGTGGTACCTGCTGCTGCAGTACCGGGATAACTGACCCGCTGTGTTATGCGGGACTCCAGTACCGGTAGTTCATAGCCGTTAAGAGCCTCGACGACCTCGGCTCCGATGCGGGTGCCCTTGATTGCCCGCGAGACTACGAAAGCTGCCTGTAAAGCGCCGTCTGTTACTTCGATGCGTTGTTTCACTAGGTCAACCAGCTCTGCTGTTGCCCAGATATCGTAAGGGCTGGGCTGGACTGGAATCAGCACGAAGTCGGCAGCTTTGATAGCAGACACGGCCAAGTCAGCTGCTTGGGGCGCGCCATCGATCACAACGAATTCCTGATGAGCCACGTTTTTCAAGTCGCGTCCTATTGTTGGACGGTCGATCCCCACCACCGTCACGGGTTGGTCTTCCCTGACGGCAGCCCAATCCCGGGCACTTCCCTGAGGATCAGAATCCACCAACAGCACGTCTCTCCCCTCCAGCTGGAAAGCTCGTGCGAGGTGGGTCGCAATGGTGGTCTTCCCCGAGCCGCCTTTCTGATTGAGTACCGCGATGACGCGCATAGACCCTCCGAGGGGATTAAATCATTTACTCATAACATCATAA
>JACUUO010000045.1 GCA_014859275.1 Actinomycetota bacterium
TAGGGGCGGACCCTGTGTCCGCCCAGTAGTTGCCCGATTTATCGGGCGTATTTATCTCTCTCTCCCTCTGGGAGAGGGTGTAGGGTGAGGGTAAAAAGCTGATAGCCAAATAATACGAGTGAGGCTAGTGTCGTGCAGGAGAGAAACAGGATTCTGTCAGTAGCAGCGGGAAATTTACTGAAAAAAGATGATATCAAGAAGGTAATAGCCCTTCTTGATAAGCTTCACCCTGCCGATGCCGCAGAAGTCGTTTCATCTCTGCCGGAAGAGAATCAGAAGAGGATATTTGAGACGTGGGATGTACCTCATGCTGCAGATGCCCTTCAGGAGATGGATGAGAGCGAGCAGATCGATATCGTCGATCTTCTTAGCACGCCTTTGGTCTCAGATATAATGGAGGAGATGGCAGCAGATGACGTTGCTGATCTCCTAGGCGGTCTCGATAAGCAGGATGCTGAGCGCATCCTGACGGCGATGAATCGCGAAGACGCTGTGGAAGTGCTCAGGCTTATGCAGCATAAGGAAGATACCGCCGGTGGCATCATGACTCCGGAGTTTATCGCATTAAGAAAGGATATGACAGCCCAGGAGTCGATCGACCTTCTAAGAGAAAAGGCTCCCGATGCCGAAACCGTTTATTACATATTTATAGTAAACAAAGAAAACCAATTGGTCGGGGTTATTTCGCTTCGCGACCTTATTATCGCAAAGGCGGATCAGCGCATTGAAGAGATAATGAATCCCAACGTTATCTATGTCGATGTCGACACCGATCAGGAAGAGGTCGCGAGGATCATGTCGCGCTACGATCTCTTGGCGGTACCTGTCGTCGATTATGAACACCACTTGCTGGGTATTGTTACCATTGATGATGTCGTCGACGTCATTGAGAAAGAAGCTAGCGAGGATATCTACCGTCTGGGTGGCGTCACGCGCGAGGAGAGACTCGATAGTCCGGCGATGGAGTCGATTAGGAACCGGCTGCCCTGGATGTCGTTTAATCTCTTAACCGCATCTTTTGCCGCTGGGGTGGTGTACCTGTTCCGAGGTACCATCGATAACCTGGTCATATTAGCGGCTATTATGCCGATTGTTGCAGGTACGGGCGGCAATATGGGTACACAAACGCTTGCTATTACAATAAGAGGTATAGCTCTCGGCCAGCTTGAGTTCAGGGAGGGCATGCGTGTCGTTGCACGCCAGGTCGGCATTGGTGCTACAATCGGTGCCACCACTGGCCTACTTGCTGCTATCATCGCGTCCTTTACCAGTCGTAATCCGTTCCTGGGCTTGGTTCTCTTCCTGGCCATGATAATCAATATGGGAATTGGGGGTTTGGTCGGTGCTGGTTTCCCGATCGTTCTTAGGCTCCTCGGTCGGGACCCAGCATTGGGTTCCGGCGTTCTCGTCACCGCCTTTACTGATGTGTTCGGCTTTCTCACCTTCTTAGGTCTTGCAACTCTGATGTTAGGTTTATTGATTTAGCCTATCTACGTAAACGAGCTCATAAAAGATACACTGGTCTTGATTAGAGTTTTTGCAACTGGGAATTTGGCAATAAGATATATGGTCGCATATATCAGCGGCTGCATAAATAGTTATTTACCCTGTGGGTGTTGGAATGATTGGAGGAGAAAACTAGATGAGACAGGAAGAGCTGGCCAAAAGCATCGACCATACGAATTTAGATCCAGATGCGACTGTTAGGGATATCGAGCAATTATGCGCGGAGGCTAGGAGATATAATTTCGCTTCAGTTGTCGTGAATCCCTTTTACGTAAATATTGCCCATCGTCTCTTGAGAGACTCGGTGATTAAGGTGGGTTCCGTTGCTGGGTTTCCTTTTGGGGCGACAACGACCGGGGCCAAGGTTCATGAGACTAGAGAGGTGATTGATCTTGGGGCGGATGAGATCGATATGGTCATGAACGTCGGGGCGTTGAGATCGGGGCTTTATGACGAGGTATATAACGATATACGGGCAGTTGTTGAGATGGCCCGTAGAGGCGAGGTTGGAGCGGGCAGAGATATCATTATCAAGGTGATCATCGAGTGCGGGCTGTTGACTGACGAGCAGAAGGTGCGCGCCGCCAAAATTGTTGAGCAAACCGGCGCGGATTTCGTGAAGACAAATACTGGCTTTACTAAAGGCGGAGCCACCATTGAAGACGTGGAGCTTATACGATCAAACGTTCCCTTTGAAATGGGGATAAAGGCATCAGGGGGTATTAGGACCGCGAATCAGGCGATTGCACTTCTTAATGCCGGGGCAAGTAGAATCGGGACGAGAACCGGAGTTCAAATAATCGAGCAGGCCTATAGGGAGGGCAAGATTCCTCCTACGGCAGCTGCTCGGTAGCTGTTTATGGCATTACTGTGGGCACACTGCATATAGCGATGGGAAAATTAATTGCCAATAAAGATTAAAGATATATCTCTAAAAGATATATCTTTAAAAGATGTACTCCTTTTATTCTTACAGGGATCAAAAGTTAATTGATCTGTGGTTACCTGCCTGGCAATGGGTTAGCACTCATGATATAAGCATATAATCGTTTACCTAGACAATGCTTTAATAAGTTACATTATTGAGGTAAATAGGATAAAATTATAGTTGTGCTCGAAAAAGCCTGGAATCACTGCAGAAATTACAATAACTGGGGGGCTTATGTCCTTATATAAATCAAAGGGAGTTGTCTTAAAGACTCAAAAGCTTGGTGAGTCAGATCGCATAATAACGATACTCACCGGTAATTGTGGCAAGGTTAATGCAGTTGCAAAGGGCATTAGAAAGACTAAAAGCAAGTTTGGTAGTCGGCTTGAGCCATTTACGCATGTTGACTTGGTACTCTATAAGGGTAGGAATCTCGATATAATTACGCAGGCAGAGATTATAGGTTCGTTCTCAGAAATAAGAGATAGCTTTGATCGCATAACCTATGGGTCGGCTATGCTTGATCTAGTAAACAAGATATCGGTTGAAGGTGAACGGGATACCGCGCTCTATAATCTTCTACTGAAGAGCCTCAAGGTGGTTTCTCAAACTAAAAAGAATTTTAGGCTATTGCTGATTGCCTTTGATATTAAACTTATGGCGGTATCGGGGTATATGCCTAAGCTTGAGCAATGTGTGATTTGCGGGAAGAAGTCCGGCATCAAGATGCGCTTTAGCTTTGAGCAGGGCGGTATAGTCTGTGAAGGATGCTATTCCTTAGACAAGAATAGCATCGTCATTACTTCTGCTGCAGTGGAGATGCTCTTAAGGCTGATGAGGCTCCCTCTAAATGACGTTGTCGACCTGGACATAATTGCGCTCTTAGAGGATGAGTTACATCTCCTGATGAGGGATTATGTCACGTACTATATCCAGGCCAGATTAAAAAGCAGAGAGTGCTTGAGTCAGTTGATCTAGTGTAGTAAATAGAATGTTGCAAGGAAAGAGGATAGTTTAGTGAATTTTCAGCAATTAATTTTAACCCTTCAATCATACTGGGCAGAGTATGGCTGTCTTATAGTACAGCCCTATGATATCGAGGTTGGTGCCGGTACGTTTCACCCGACAACTTTCTTGCGCTCGCTCGGGCCTGAACCCTGGAATGTTGCTTATGTTCAGCCTTCCAGGAGGCCAACTGATGGCCGTTACGGCGAAAATCCAAACAGGCTCCAGTATTACTACCAATATCAGGTAATATTGAAGCCGTCGCCGGACGATGTCCAGGATATTTACCTGAGGAGCCTCGAGAGGTTGGGTATTAACCTATCAGAGCATGATGTCCGCTTTGTCGAGGATGACTGGGAATCACCCACACTTGGTGCATGGGGTCTCGGCTGGGAGGTATGGCTCGATGGTATGGAGATAACCCAATTTACATATTTCCAGCAGGTCGGCGGCATTGATGTAAAACCAGTCTGCGCCGAGATTACCTATGGGCTCGAACGCCTGGCTATGTATATACAGGAGAAGGAGAGCGTTTTCGACCTCGAGTGGGCTAATGGCATAACCTATGGCGAGCTTCACCGACAAGGCGAAGTTCAGGGTTCGACATATAATTTTGATGCTGCCAATGTACCTATGCTCTTTAATCTTTTCGATACTTATGAAGCTGAGGCAAAGCGTACCTTAGAGGCAGGGTTGGTTCTACCAGCCTATGAATACGTTTTGAAATGCTCGCATACGTTTAATCTCCTGGACGCGCGGGGCGCTTTAAGCGTCACCGAGAGAACCAGGTTTATTGGGAGGGTAAGGGACCTAGCCCGCCAGTCGGCGCAGTTGTATATTGCCCATAGGAAGGAGCAAGGCTTTCCGCTCCTAAAAAAGTCGGTGGTGCTTAATGAGTAAGAGAGATCTTCTTCTTGAAATAGGAACTGAAGAGATACCAGCTGCTTCGGTTGTAATCGGCAATGAGCAGCTTAAAGAGAGGGCAGAGCTTTTATTTAACAGGCATAGGCTCGGTTTCGATGATATTAAAACGTACGGGGCACCAAGAAGGCTCACCCTGCTTGCAACCGGCCTTGATGAAAAGCAGGCAAAGGTGGTTTATGAGGTACGGGGTCCAGCTAAAAAGGTGGCCTATACAGCCGATGGTCAGCCCACAAAGGCGGCAATCGGCTTTGCAAAGTCCCAAGGGGTTGAAGTTGAGAGCCTTATAACTAAGATCCATGAGGGCAGAGAATATGTTTTTGCCATAAAGGAAGAGGAAGGACGCGAGGCCATCGATATATTGGTCACGATTCTTCCTGAGTTTATCCTCTCGCTCTCGTTTCCCAAGGCGATGCGTTGGGGTGATGGCGAGGTGCGCTTTGTAAGGCCTATCCGTTGGATCGTTGCGCTCTTTGGGGATGAGGTGATCCCGTTTACCCTTGATGGTATTACCTCCGATAGGCACAGTATGGGCCACCGTTTTCTAGCCGATAATCCCATATTGATCAAAAAGCCAGGTGATTATCTCGATACGCTCGAAAAAAGCAAGGTAATTGCTGATCAAGAGAGGCGTAGCTCGATAATCAAATCAGAAATTGAGAACGCGGTAGAGGATACTGGAGGGCGGGCAGTTATCCATGAGCATACATTTGATGAGGTGCTACAGTTAGTTGAGTATCCGCATGCCATCCGGGGAAGCTTTTCGAATGAGTTCGTAAGCCTCCCGCGCGACGTATTGGTTACAGCAATGGAGTCACATCAAAGGTACTTCCCAGTTGAAGATGCGGGCGGAAAATTACTACCCAACTTTGTTGTTGTTCACAACGGCAACCCGGGGCTTACAGAGTTAATTCAGAAAGGGCATGAGAGAGTTATTAGAGCAAGGCTAGCAGATGCTAAATTTTTCTTTGAATCGGATAGCTTAAAGCCCCTTGAATCTTATGTAGATAAACTAAAAGGCGTTATCTTCCAGTCTAAGCTTGGAACGGTGTACCAAAAAACTCGGAGGCTGGTCAAGCTCTCAGATAAAATTGCAAGAAATCTAGGATTGGCACAACATGAGGTAGATCATGCGGTAAGGGCCGCTTATCTCTCTAAAGCTGATCTTGTAACAGGGATGGTCGGGGAATTTCCAACGCTCCAAGGCGTCATGGGCAGGGAGTATGCACTTGTTTCAGGCGAGCCCGAGCAAGTTGCGATAGGTATTTTCGAGCATTACTTGCCTAGGTCGGCGGGAGATATCCTGCCCCGGACAATAACCGGACAGGTAGTGAGCATAGCAGATAAGCTTGATTTGATCATCGGCATATTGGCAGTGGGCCTTATCCCGACCGGCTCTGAAGATCCTTATGCACTTCGCAGGCAGGCATACGGTATTGTTTCAATCGTTTTAGAAAATAATGTTAATATAGCGATGGGTAAATTGATCGAATCCGCGCTTAACCTCTACAGGGACCAGGGCGTTGAGTTTGATTTTGCGATAACGATCGGACTGGTTGAAGACTTCATCAGAGGACGGCTGCGCGCATACCTGCTCGCTCGCCAGCTTCCGGCTGATGTTATAGAAGCAGCCGCTGATAGACCAATAGATGATATGATTGATATCAGGAAGAGGGCCGAAGCCCTCAATGAGAAACTTGATAGCAAAGAGATGGGTGATGCACTGGTTGCCTTTACGAGATGTAAAAATCTCGCTAAGCTAGAGTTAGGCACGCAGTTGAATACCAACCTTCTTCAGGAAGAGGCTGAGAAAGAGCTTTACGCAAATCTGATCGGGATAGATAACGATATAGAAAGGGCCGATGGAGATTACCTTTTAAGTATAGATATATTAGCTCGTTTAAGAGGGCCGGTAGACAGATTCTTCGATGAGGTATTAGTTATGGCAAAGGACGAAGCTATCAAAAACAATAGAATCAGACTACTAAATTATTGCGTGAATGTTTTCCGCAAGGTCGCTGATTTCTCATATATAAGCCCCCCAGGCTAGAGATAAGAGCAAGAGATGTAGACAAACATCCCAATGGCTTCAGGAGGTATCGTTAGAGAAAGTAGTAAGAAATAATTTGTCATTCTAAGGGAACGAAGTGACCGAAGAATCTCAGTTATGTTATCACTGTTTTTACGATGTTCTCGTTGATTATGGTGCTATAGCACCTCAAGTCGTAGTTGCCCGATTTATCGGGCCATAAAAAGCAGCCCCATAAATGGGGCAACTACGAAAAACGGCAGGCTCATTACTAAACCTGCAACGTTCGGGTTAGGAATAGACCATTAATATGGGGGGAATAGAATGCCAGGAAATACTAAGTATGTCTATGATTTTGAAGAGGGATCGGCAGACATGAAGTACGTCCTCGGCGGGAAGGGTGCAAACCTCGCCGAGATGACGCGTCTAGGTCTACCGGTGCCTCCGGGCTTTACCATCACAACCGGTGCCTGTAATGAGTACTATCAGACGGGTGAGTTCCCGGATGGTTTACTGGATGAAGTGGAAGCTCACCGGATAAAGCTAGAGCAGAAGATGGGCAAGAAGATTGGTGACCCTGATGACCCGCTTCTGGTCTCTGTGCGCTCGGGCGCAGCATTTTCAATGCCGGGCATGATGGACACGGTATTGAATTTAGGGATGAACGATGATGCTGTTCAGGGTCTTGCAAAACAAACGGGTGATGAGCGCTTTGCTTACGACTCGTATCGTCGCTTTATCCAGATGTTTGGGAAGGTTGTCTTAAGGGTTGAGGGTGGATTGTTCGAAGAGGCCATCAACAAGCTCAAGGAGAAAAAAAGCGTGAAGCTCGATACCGACCTAAAGGCCGGTGACCTAAAAGAGCTGGTTAAAGAATTTAAAGATATTGTCCGCGTGCATGCAGGCCGCGAATTCCCGACAGATCCTCATGAGCAGCTTAAGCTTGCAGTTGAGGCTGTCTTTAAGAGCTGGGGCAATAAGAGGGCGGTCGACTACAGGAGGCTCTATAAGATTCCTGATAATCTGGGTACCGCCGTCAACATCCAGACTATGGTATTTGGAAATAAAGGAAACGATTCAGCAACCGGGGTTGCTTTCACCCGCGACCCCGCTACTGGCGAGAAGGTGCCCTATGGAGACTACCTCATTAACGCACAGGGAGAGGATGTTGTTGCCGGCATAAGAGTCACGGAGCCGCTTCTAAATCTAAAGGAGAAAATGCCCAAGCTTGCCGAAGAGCTTTTCGCTAATATGGATACGCTGGAGAGGCACTACCGTGACATGTGCGATATCGAGTTTACCATCGAGCAGAGTAAGCTCTGGATGCTTCAGACAAGGGTTGGAAAGAGGACGGCGGCGGCTGCCTTAAGAATAGCAGCCGATATGGTTGAAGAGGACCTTGTAACGAAAGATGAGGCTGTCCAGCGCATAGACCCCGATCAGCTTGATCAGCTGCTACACCCGCAGTTCGATCCGAAGGCCAAGGTCGATGTTCTCACGAAGGGCCTTAACGCATCGCCTGGCGCTGCAGTCGGTAAGGTCGTATTCGATGCCGATATTGCCGAAGAGCTCGGCAAGAATGGCGATAAAGTAATCCTAACCCGCTGGGAAACGACCCCGGATGACCTGCACGGTATGGTTGCTGCACAGGGAATCCTCACCAGCCATGGCGGGAAAACGAGCCACGCGGCGGTTGTTGCTCGCGGTATGGGTAAGCCGTGTGTGTGTGGTGCTGACGCCATAAAAATTGATGCAAAGAATAGAATCTTCTCTGTAGACGGTACCCAGGTAAAAGAGGGCGATATTATATCAATCGACGGAACGACCGGGAGGGTCGTTCTAGGCGAAGTACAGCTCGTCCCGCCAAAACCGAGCAAGGAGTTTGACCTCATACTCGGCTGGGCGGATGAGATCAGAACGCTTGGAGTCCGCACGAATGCAGATACGCCGGAGGATGCCGAGAAAGCACGCCAGTTCGGCGCTGAGGGCATCGGCCTTGCCCGTACCGAGCACATGTTCCTTGGAGATCGCTTGCCAATCGTTCAGCAGATGATTTTAGCTAAAAGCGAGGAAGAGCGGCAAGATGCACTGGCAAAACTTCTAAAGGTCCAGAGGGATGATTTCATCGGCATCTTTAAGGCTATGGACGGCCTCCCGGTTACCATAAGGTTGCTCGATCCACCGCTTCACGAGTTCTTGCCAAGCCCGATTGATTTAAGGGTCGAGCTTACGAAGCTTGAGGCGAGTGGGACCCCGGAGCATGAACTTACCGAGAGAAGGGAGCTTCTCGAGAAGGTCGAGAGGATGGCCGAACAGAATCCCATGCTTGGCTTGCGTGGTTGCCGCCTGGGTATTACATACCCGGAGATCTATAAGATGCAGGTAAGGGCCATTATGGAGGCAGCTTGCCAGCTCAAGAAAGATGGTGGCGATCCGAAGGTCGAGATCATGATTCCGCTCGTGGCGCATGTGAACGAGCTAAATACCCTGCGTCAGGAGAGCGAAGCTGTTATAGGCGAGGTCATGTCGGGGTGCGGCGTTGCCGTCGATTACAGTATCGGAACAATGATCGAGGTTCCAAGGGCTGCCGTTACCGCGGACGAGGTCGCAACGGTTGCCGATTTCTTCTCCTTCGGAACGAATGACCTCACTCAGATGACCTTCGGCTTCAGCCGCGATGATATTGAGGCCAAGTTCTTGCCCAGGTATTTAGAGCGGAAGATATTGCCGAAGAACCCGTTTGAGACTATCGATGACGGAGTTGCAGAAGTGGTGAGGATGGGTTGTGAGAAGGGGCGCAAGACAAAGCCGGATATTAAACTTGGTGTTTGCGGTGAGCATGGTGGAGATCCCGAATCGGTTAAGATGTTCCATGAGATCGGCCTGACATATGTCAGCTGCTCGCCATATAGGGTGCCGCTGGCACGCCTTGCCGCAGCCCAGGCAGTCTTAGGCGAGGCGGTTGTGACGACGGCGTAAACTTTTAATTGCCAGCGTTTATATGAATACTTGCTAAGGGCGGACTTTATGTCCGCCCTTATGGTGTTCTAATAAGTCTACCGGAATCAGTACTTTCAGCCGTACTGAAATCGGTGATATTTACGTAAAGTCAGGCGATCACGTTGTGTTTCTTTCGAGATTAGCGGCATAGGAACCAGACGCCTGTATAATTCATGCTTTTAACTCTACCTCTTCTGGTAGAATGGTGCAAGACTGAGACTCCCATTGTGCGCGATCACTTATATAGTCAGTATTCAAGAAGAGCCTTAAATTAGTAACAAAGGGGGAGTAATATGTTTAGAAAGATATTGATAGCATTATCAATTATAGTTCTATTTGGCTTTACGATAGCGAGTATCACAAAACTAAATGTTAACCGGTTTATCGACTTTAGCAAAAAGAACCCGCCTACGCTGGATGAAGGATTCAAAAAGGAATCAAGAAAACCATTGAAAAGAGGCAAGGACATCTCACGCAACTTCTCAAAGCAAGTGCTGCTTGACATCCCTTACGGACCCAATGAAGAAGACCTGGGTTTCAGAAAGATAACCCAGGATGATCTTGAGCATGTCACAGCTCCAGGAGCTATGATGGTTGGCAGAAACGGGGATATATACATAGCTGATCCGGTAAATACAGCAATCAAGGTTTACTCAGGACGAGGAAAGTATCTTAAGAAGATACCGGTTCCTAAAAATTGGCCAGGATGGACAGGAGATTTTGGATTTGATGCACGGGGTACCCTCTATATCCTCGAACCTACGAGGGTTTACAAAAAGGGGCCAGGGCAGGATTCCTTTGAGCCAGTTGGGCCAGAGCTAAATGAGGCTGATCAGCTAGAAGTTGAACCCAATGGTAACTTAATCATCATTGATGATGCCTCAGGCCGGATTTGCGGGCGAGAAAATTCGATAGTCAGGGAAAGCTGTTAAAAACCGGCGATGTGTTTGAGCATAAAGATGAACAAGGGCATAAAGTGAATGTTCGGTGGTTAGGCAGCAATGATCCTCAGGGCCCGTGGTATCTTGGGCGGTATCTCATATCAAGGGACGCACCTCAAAAGGAGGAGGTAGTTTACGAGCCCTACCTTCCAAGTAGTGGATATCATTATAAAGGCAAAGCAGTTGAATACTATTTTATCGATAGAAAAGTCGTAGGCTTTGATACAAAGGGAAGCATGTACCTTCTAAGGGTTATCGCACCAGATATACCGATTGATAACGACCAAGATATTATCGAAAAGGAAAGCAAGACGGAAGTTTGGGTGGATGTCATCGACCTGCAACTAGGAGAGATTTCTTCTGTTCAACTTGATGCCAAGGCGGAGAAAAGATTAGGCGGAAGATTTGAAACACCACACTTCTATGCAGTCGATAGCGCTGGAAACATCTATCAACTGCAGGTAGACGAACAAGGTACTAAGGTATTGAAGTATTCGCGGAGATAGATACCTGGGGTTGTAGCAAAGGGCTTTAGCCCTGCTAAAGAACATGGAGCTAGAGGACACATCCTTTAAGAATCAGCCCCAAAGGGCTGAGCTGCATTGTAGTCGATCTGATCCGAGGGGCTGAGTGTAGCTCTATGGCTGATCGCTGATAGCTTATTTAGGAACAACGGGGACGTTCGTGATTTGCGCATTCAAAACCACGATTAGATGCTCTATGACTTGTCAATCATGTGATCATACGAGGTATCGAGCGCTATCTTCATAGTCGATGCCAACCGGCGCGAGTTTTTGCATCGCATGGGTGTTCCTGCAGGGAGTAAGAGTAACCACATATATGCGACAAGGAGCACACCTTATAAGAGTCAGGGATGATGAGTGGGTCGATGTCCCGCTCTTTAACTAACGATGGAAATAAATATATAATCATGGAACCATACGGCTAGTGCTCTCGTCTAAAGGATTTGAAAGGCAGGTATAGCGATGAAAAAAGCAGGTGTTGCTTTCATATATTTACTTCTTATTCCTCTTATCCTTGTTGCTTGCAATGCATCGATAGGCGCTACATCTTCACATAATACGTCCCCAAGCGATATAACGCCAAGTAGCACATCCCCGGTAAGCACTACGCCCGCGATGTCCGATTTAGAAAAACTTGCTTCAGATCCCGGGTTTAAAGAGCACAAGTTTGAGTTAAAGGAAGCAAATCGGATACCAAGGCTAAACGAGTACGAAGCGATCAGGAGAGCGAAGGAGATTATAGGGACCGCTTATGATAACAAGCATACCACCAGCATAAACGCTATTTACGCTCTGTTTACGGATAATGAGACGCCGAAGCTGCCTGGGAAGGGCGTTCTGCTAAAAGATCTACCGGTCTGGATCGTTACATTTGATGGGCTCAAAATACCTTCAAGTGGCGGTCGTACGCATTACAATGGGCCAGATCTATCACAACTGCATACTCAGTTGCACGTCGTAATTGATGCTAATACGGGTGAAGAGCTTGAAATGTTCACCTATAAGTAAGGTTTATAACATGTAGGCGGCAAAATAATAAGCTGCAAGCGATATCTCACATAGATCGGTCAATATATAAGGTGCTGAATGTGGCTAAACCAATCCAACACTAAATTAGGCTCAGAACCACACACCGAGCTCACATCCTTGCTTTCATTGATCTCCGCGCTTTGGTACTTCTTACATCCCCAGTAATCTCGCTGGGTTCTTACTTAAAACCGCTTTGCATACCAATCATTGAAATGCATGCGTTCAGGGTGGTTTGCTATCCGCTTCTTACCGATCCCCTCTTGAATAAGGGCAGATCTTCCGATAATAATTATTTTTAGCAGGGAAATTATGGAATGTGGCGAAATAACTAAGAGAGCGAGTTCAAGAGCAGCAACTGCGAGCTTCTTCCTGCCGCGGTCGTTTTGCTAAAAATCCCTACTTGAACTAATCTATTAATAGATGTTCTTTTATATGCATACTTATGAGGTGATATATATGAGCGAAGTTTTTGTGGTTGCCATCAATGGCAGTCCTAATAGGGACGGTAATACCGCTTTTTTATTAAATCGGGTACTGCAAGCGGCAGCTGAGGCTGGGGCGAAGACCGAACTTTTGCATTCAATGGAGATACTTGAAGGCCAGGAGAAGCCGTACTGTGATGCCTGCAGCTCACCCTGCAACGAGAGTTGTTACGAGGATACGGAACTGGAGAAGGCATTTGAGATCATAGGGAAGGCAGATGCGATCGTGCTGGGAAGTCCCGTTTATTTTGGAACTGTCTCGGCCCAGCTTAAGGCGATTTTCGATAAGAGTAGGGCCTTAAGGGCAAGAAAAGTGCTCGCGGGAAAAGTTGGTGCCGGGGTGTCGGTTGGCGCCTCGCGCTTTGGCGGCCAGGAAACGACGGTGAGGGCGATTCATGATATTATGATGGTTCACGGCATGACAGTGGTATCCGATTCTTCCATATCCGCAACTATCGGGCACCACGGTGTCTGCGCGCAAAAGCCGGCAGATAGCGATGCTGAGGCCATAAAGAGCGCCCGTGTTATTGGCATCCGACTGGTCGAGGAATGCGTTAGGAGATGATTTGTCTTAGATGGTGATTCAATGGGTTACGAAGCTCTAACCGGAGCTCTAACGCCAAGAGAAATTTTTGAGAGGCGCGAAGCGGAATCGCTGGCGGAAAATGCCATGCGAAGCACTGATACCAGGGGAAGAGAAAAACCGATTGAACCATGTCCGCTGAGAACCTGCTACCAGCGGGACAGGGATAGAATTATTCATTCAAAGGCGTTCAGGAGGCTTATTAACAAAACCCAGGTATTTCTGGCCCCGGAGGGGGACCATTACCGCACTAGGCTTACCCACACGCTAGAGGTGAGCCAGATATCAAGGATAATTGCGAGGGCGCTTCAGTTAAATGAAGATCTTACCGAGGCAATAGCTCTTGGCCATGATCTAGGGCACACCCCCTTCGGCCATGTCGGTGAGGAGGCTCTCAGCGAAATTTTTAAAGGTCTCAGGGCCCAAGGACATCAGGGGGTACCTGAGCACTTCTATCATAATGAGCAAAGCCTGCGGGTTGTAGATGTGATTGAATACACAGGTAAAGGGCTCAATCTTACCTGGGAGGTGCGCGATGGCATACTAAACCATACCGGAGATAGCGATCCAGAGACCCTTGAGGGAAGGGTTGTAAAAATTGCAGATAGAATCGCTTATATCAATCACGATATCGACGATGCGATAAGGGCTAATATTCTCGATATCAAGGATATCGATCGCAAGCTGATAGACCTATTCGGTCGGTACCCAGGTGTGCGGATAAACACTATGGTCTGTAACCTAGTTGATTACAGCGGGGGGAAGGATATAATCTCGATGAGCCCGGATTTCATGGATGCCATGCTTAGGCTGAGAGAATTTTTGTTCGAGCGGGTTTACCAGGGCTCGGCCGCAAAATCCGAAAACGAGAAGGCCAAAAACATAGTGCGGAGCCTCTTCTTCCTGTTCTTAGATAGCCCCGAGCTTCTGCCAGAGGAGTTTCGTCCGGCAGGTAAGGAGCAGCTTCCGATTAAAGTATGCGATTATATTGCAGGTATGACTGATCGCTATGCGATAAAGATGTTTGAGGAATATTTTGTCCCGAAGGTCTGGATGGTTTAATGAAAGGCAAGATAAAAGAGGAGGATATAAATTCCGTAAGGGAGCGCAATAATCTAATCGACGTTGTATCCGAGTACGTTGCGCTTAAGAAAAGAGGTAAGCTGTTCTGGGGACTTTGCCCGTTCCATCAAGAGAAGACTCCATCGTTTAAAGTGGATCCGGTCGCACAGCTTTTTCATTGCTTTGGTTGCGGAGAGGGTGGAAACATTTTCACATTCGTAATGAAGGCAGAGCACCTTGATTTTCCCCAAGCTGTTGAATCCTTAGCAAATCGTATTGGCTATAAGCTGGAATACGAAGCTGGGTCGGCCCAAGAACCATCAAAAAAGGACCGTATATATGAGGCCAATCGGTTATCCGCGTTATTCTACCAGCATGTATTGCTTAAAACCAGTGAAGGTGAGCGAGGACGCTCTTATTTAAAGGAAAGAAGCTTAAATACCGATATTGTGAGGGTATACGGTATTGGATTAGCACCCCAGGCCTGGAATTCGCTTAGGAACTATCTTGCAAAGAGCGGGTTTACCGATGAGGAACTCTTCAACGCTGGGCTTATAGTTAAAGGGGTAAAGGGAAATTACGATAGGTTCCGTGGAAGACTTATCTTTCCGATCACCGATATCCGGGGGCGCGTAATTGCTTTTGGGGGCAGGGTTTTAGATGGAGGACAGCCCAAGTACTTGAACTCACCCAAGACCCCGGTATACCGCAAGAGTTCAACTCTCTACGGCCTCCATATGGCGAAAAGTGAGATTGTAAAAAGGGGCTGCGTGCTTGTTGTCGAAGGCTATACGGATGTTCTTGCGCTCTCGCAGGCAGGGGTAAAAAACGTCGTTGCGACGCTCGGTACGGCTTTTACCATCGAGCACGTCGAACTCCTAAAAAGGTTCTCAGATCGCATAGTGTTAGTTTTTGACGCGGATACGGCTGGGGCGAGAGCGGCAGAGAGCGCCAGCGCATATCTTTCAGAGTTTAGACTTCCAAAGATGGAGGCTTTAAGGGATTTGGAGCGGAGAAGCGGTGCCGCAGGGATTGACGTAAGAGTTGTTGTTTTGCCGCAAGACCTGGACCCTGCGGATTACGTAGGTTTACGGGGGGCAGATGATTTCCGGAAGTTAGTCGATTCAGCGGAGCCATTTTTTGATTTCTTCTTGACTAGGGAGCTGGATAAATATAATATCAGTGAGACTCAGCAAAAGGAGCAGGCTGCGTTAGCAGGTTTTAAATTCATCTCAACACTTGATCCCTTAACTCACGAAGATTATCTTTATAAAATTGCTCAGAAACTTAAGCTAGATGAAAAAGCACTGGCGGTAAAATTCAACGCCATGTTTAAAAAAAGCATACCGATACAGAATGAGGCAAGAAAAGCATCGCTTAATCCCCAAGATAAGGTTGAGAGGTCACTACTTCACCTATTGATGAAGTATTCAGATATCCGAAAGAAGATTCCGGCAGAAATAGAGGGGGATTACTTTGTTTCCCCAGCTCATGCCCAACTTTTTGCAGTTTTAAAGGGAATGGGTGCGGGTAAATTCGATACGAAGGTGCTGGACGATCTTGACAAAAGCCTGGGGGCAAGGGCTACGGAGCTGTTCTTAGCTGAGCCGGAGTACGAGGAGGAAGAGATTTCAAAATATTTTGAAGATATTTTGAAATCTCTCAAGGATTTTTATTATAAACGTCAAATTAATAAACTTAGACAGGAACTTGAGTCCCAGCCGGCGCAGAAAGACAAGACGCGGTACGATGCTTTATTTAAAGAGTTAATAGCACTTGAAGCAAAAAGACGGGACTTACGCTAAAAATACGTGAAGAATGCGGCTTGATTGGAGGAAGTTTTGGGTGAATACCCGCATTAACGAGCTTGAGATTCAAGAAGTAAAAGAGCTTATCTCAAAAGGACAGGGGAAAGGCATACTCACATCCGATGAGATTAACGATGCACTGCAAACAATTGATCTTACAAGTGAGCAGATAGATAATATTTACTCCTACCTGTTTAACATCGGTGTTGAAATCGTCGATTTAAGTGATGATGGTACACCTGCTGAAGGAGGTATTGAAGTAGATGTGGATGTTGAAGAGGTTGAGGTTGAAGAGGAGGAGCTTGAAGAAAAGCCCAGTCGTCAGCTAGACTTGTCGGTTAAATCACCGATAAATGATCCGGTGCGCATGTACTTAAAGGAGATCGGGAAAGTACCTCTTCTCACTGCTGAAGAGGAAGTGGATCTTGCTAAGAGGATAGAGACGGGTGAGAAAGCTGTGGAAAAGCTTGAGCGCGAGGAGGATACGCTTCCAAGGGATGAAGTAAGAAAACTTCGCAGGGCTGAGCGAGATGGCATGGGCGCAAAGAAAAAGCTCGTTGAGGCAAACCTAAGGCTTGTTGTAAGTATCGCTAAGAGGTACGTTGGCAGGGGCATGCTCTTTCTCGATTTGATCCAGGAGGGCAACCTAGGTCTTATCCGAGCGGTGGAAAAATTCGATTATCGCA
>JACUUO010000234.1 GCA_014859275.1 Actinomycetota bacterium
GGTGCATGGGATCAGCGACCAATTTTCAAGACAAATGTCACTAGCTTTTCCCCATTGCGAGTCATACCCCCTAAAGTGCCCTTTGAAACCTTGCGTAAAATTACACAATATTTTCCCACTCCAGATTCGGAACATAAATTGGATCCATCGTATGAAGATACTGAGGCCAGTGCAGACCCCGAAAATGTAAAAATATTTAAAGATTTACAAAAGTATCAAAGCGTAGGGCTGGTTGTGCCAGTCAATGCAGAGTTCATGTATTTTGCTGCAATTAACTCTACTTCTTGTCGGTTGAGTGCCCTAGGTTATCAATACTGGCGTTTAGTGAATGAGAAACGGCTATAAAGTGCATAACAAACGCATGTTGTCGGACTGGTTTTCCGCTACGCTCCAAACCAGCCGCAAATGCGAGCGTTATGAAGGTCATTCTGGCGACAGAAGGAGTTGGTGGTTGTGACATGGGATGATTTTTTAACACCTGCAATTCAGTATGTTATCCCATTTATGGGATTGCCACTCCTTGGTGTTATTGTTGGGGCTTGGTTGTCGAACTCCTTCTTCCCATTTAGGCTTAAACGAAGAGAGTGGCGCGGGGAAAAGGAAATGTGGGCCAGAGAACTATTCTTTGAAACGGTTTCTCGTATCGCATTCATTGCCGAACACTACTTGAAAGGTGAATACGAGGATAGGTTCTCTATGTCGGGTATGGGTCTTCAGGATGCAGATAATGAGATAATGCGGCTTGTTAAAGAGCTTCATTTATCTGGGCATAAGATCATGCTTTACCTGAATAAGCCGAATGCCAAGGTATTCGAGCAGTATCTTCGAGACAGCCAAACTGAATATGACGCTGCTAAGGAGAGTTGGGGGCAGTGGTATGATGACGATCATATTGCAGTAGTCCAACATACAGAAGAAACGATTGCTGGGCAGGGTCGAGTGGCTACTAATGCACTGGCAAAGCTCAAATTATCGTCATAACACGTCGCTTCATCCGACGTCAGGCCGCGATGCGGCCTTCCTCGGCTGAGCTTGGCGTTGGGCTCACAAGTGCCTATTTGAAGAAGGGAGAAATCGATGAAATTAGTAAAGAATGTTCTATCTGTTGTCGCGCTTGTCGCTGCAGCCCTAGGGCTAGTTGCATGTGGCGGGGGTGGAGGTGGCGGTTCTGATACATCAGTATCTGCAAATGGTCTTTGGGAGGGGACGTTTACAGAAACTGGCGTTGGCACGTACGCTGTGAGCGGACTTCTCTATAACGGTCGAATTATTGCGATTAGTGAATCTGCGGGGGCAATTTACGACGGCAGCTACACAATGAACGGTGGCTCGATCTCAGGTAACGTTAAAGCCTATCAGATTAACGGCGGCCAGTATGCTACGGCTACATTGTCAGGTAGTGTAACCGAGCAAAGCACAATATCAGTAACATTTAGTACTTCGTATGGAAGTACTGGCTCTATGTCGTTATCTTTCAATAGTATATATAACCGCCCATCATCCTTGTCGTCAGTGGCCGGTAGCTGGGGGTACACCAGCGGTACATATAACCTAACCTTAACCGCACAAAACGATGGTTCGTTTTTTGGTCAGGATTCCGATGGGTGCGTTATCAGCGGCAACATCGGAATTCTTGATGCTTCTCACAATCTTTATAGCACGAATGTCTCTGTTGCATCCTGCGGTGTACTTAACGGCACCTATACGGGTTTCTCCGGGTTGCTTGATAATGTAAGTGCAAACGACACACTGCAAGTTGCTGTATCTAATAACAATTACATACTTCTCTATCCGTTTACCAGACAATAGCCCAACACTACGCTTCACCCGACCGTGTACCGCTTCGCGGTCCACGTCGGGTGAGCTGCCACGTTAACTGTTTAGAGAGGACGAAGTGGAAATCGTCATAGGCGGAGAGAATAGTAAGTTCGAAGTCAAAGAACACACTATTAGGGATAAGAGGCTCTCTTTTGAGGAAGTTGATGAGCCGCTTCGTGTCCCCCACTTCCAGGCTGTGATTGTTGACAAGCGCAAGAACAAAGAGAAGCCCATTCTTTGTCGGCTTCGCTATGAGGACAAATCAGGAAATTTTCTGGGCCTCGAAAGCGAGATGTTCTTCGACGTAGATGATTCGGACGAAATGTATGTTGATATACCGATTGATGTCCCTGCTTCCACCGCAAGGGCAATCGTCATCGTACTGGAGCGTAGGCCAGAATCTTTCATCGATCGGCATGAGTTTCTTTTGGGGGCTGGCCTTGTCGTGTCGCTTGCGGTCTTAGTTGTTTTAGCAGCAAAAGGACTTTTCGGCTGGGAGTAGATACCGGATTTAGTGGGACAGGCAGCACTCAAAGATGAAAATGTCTTAGTGCATGAGTAGGGGAATGGTGCAGGCGTGATGCTAGATAGCTCTCAAATGGACTTGAAGCTGCGTTCTGAGAGGTTTGCAGGGTAATATCGTCGCCGATCAGTGATGCTCAGCAATAGGCGATCCTCCACAAGGCGTGGAAGGATGGTGTGCTGTGAGATATGTTGGTGATCAGGTATACAAGGGCGGTCTGAATAATCGCCTGGCTTCGGTGATCCCTTTGAGGAACTTTCGCTCTGCACCGGTGAGTGTTTGTTTTATCTTGTCTACAGACCCAAGCATGACCGGTTTTTCAATGATCGCCTCACCACGCAGGTGATCCATCAGTCGGTAGGGGTCGAGATTGAG
>JACUUO010000235.1 GCA_014859275.1 Actinomycetota bacterium
TAACTCTCAGGCTTCAATCCCTGATGTGCATAGGAAAGGGCAATCAGTCACCGGCTTGTGAATAGACATCAATCCTAGGTGAAAGGTTTTGCATAGGCAAACTAGCGAGAAGCTTCTTAGCAAAAAGACTAAAGGGAAACCAATTAGGAACCGATACAAATAGTGTAATCTGCACAAATAGTACACGAAAGGAGGGAATATGTTAAACAAGAAACTTTTGGCGATCGTCAGCTCTTTTCTAGTGCTTGCCTTCGCCGGGGCGAGCATAGCCGCTCAGTACGATGCGGTCAGCGAGGGAGACGTCGAGTACCAAGAAGAAGAGACAGTGATTGTAGTAGATGAAGAAACTACCGTATCAGAGGATGAACTAGTTTCAACCGAGGAGACTCCTGCGGTCGAGCCGCCAGATGAAGAAAATGTCGCTCTGCCAGACGATGAAGAAGATGTGGCAAGCGAGGATGGGACACCCACCGCTTCACATCCCGAGAACCACGGAAAATATGTAAGTGAAGCGGCAAAGTCCGAAACACCGTCAGGTTATCGCAATCATGGAGAGTATGTAAGAGAGATAGCCAAATCAGATGTCGGAAAGAAGAGCAAGAGCGACTTGGTTGACCCCGGCGAGGCCGATGGGTCGGATCAGGATGAAGCAGTCTCGGAAGAGGAATAAGGATTGGCTATATCCGGAATCAAGCGAATTAAGAGTTCTGATGAGCGGTCCCAACCTGGAAAAGGGAAAATTAAATAGGCGAATGAATAGAGCCGGAACAAACCGGCTCTATTCTTATGGTGACTTACCTACAAAGATGATAACAGTTGAGCCCTTTTTAACCTTAGCATTAGCTTCAGGGTCTTGGCCGTAAACCTTGCCCGCCTCGGGCACGCCCGGCACCTCATCAACGTCAACCAAAAAACCAAGCTCAACCAAAATCTCTACGGCCTCGTCCTCGGTCTTACCGTAGAGATTTGGGACCGTGACGAGCTCCGGGCCTTTACTGACAACGACGGTTACCTTGGTTCCCTTTGCGACAGTTACCCCCGCGCCGGGCGCCTGCCTGATTACCTTGCCTTTTTCTTGGTCGCTGAACTCTTCGGAAGCAGCTGCTTCAAGTCCGAGTCCCGCCAAAGCCGTCTTGGCATCCTCGAGTTTTTTCCCGAAGAGATCGGGTACCTGTACTGGCTGGTAACCTTTGCTGATGATTAAGTTAACAGAGGTTCCTTTACTTGACTTCGTTCCCGGTTTTGGCGACTGATCGATTACCCGCCCGGGCTCGATAAGATCATCGTATTGCTCCTTTATATCGCCAGGTTCGAATCCGGCTCGCATCAGGAGCGCGACTGCGGTCACCTGCATTTCGCCAACTACATCGGGGATGGAAAGAAGCTCCTTGCCCTTGCTAACAACAACGAGGATGGTTCCTCCCTCTTCAATCTCAGCATTCGCCTTTGGTTCTTGACTAATGATGCAGTCGGCTTCGATATTGTCGCTGTAGCTTGTGTCGACCTGCTCTAGTTTGAGTTTTAAAGCACTAAGAATCTCCCTGGCCTCATCAAGCGGTTTTCCCTCGATGTCTGGAACCAGCACTTTGACCGGCGGCGGTGGCATTGAAGCTTTGTAAAGAGCCCAGCCACCCCTAGCAGCTACTAAAAGGGATAGGAGAAGGAGAGCAGACCATAGCCACCACCTTCCGCGATGCTCCCTTGGCTCAGGCTCGGGCGGTAGGACCTCCCTGGGCGGCGTGATGATATCTGTCTCCTCCTCGACAGGAGGTAAACCGGCCACGGTATGGCCTGCGGCGGCCCTCATAAGATCGTCGCGCATCTCAAGTGCGCTCTGGTAGCGGTTAGCAGCATTCTTGGACATGGCCCTCAAGATAACCGATTCGAGCGATGCCGGCACGGCCGGGTTTATTTCACTTGGGGCGGAGGGCAGATCGCTAACGTGCTTGATCGCTATAGCTACCGGATTTTCACCCTCAAAAGGCACACGCCCTGTGACCATCTCGTAAAGAACGACGCCAAGGGAGTAAATATCTGAGGTTATGCCGATATCCCGCCCCTGCGCCTGCTCTGGCGAAAGATAATGAGCTGTACCAAGAACGGTTCCTGTCTGGGTCATGGTGGAGCTAGTAGACCTGGCAATGCCAAAGTCGGTTACCTTAACCTCCCCCTCGGCCGTCAAGATTATATTATGGGGCTTGATATCGCGATGGACGATATTATTCCGGTGGGCGAATTGGAGTGCTGAAAGTACATGTTTGGCGACCTCGATTGCCCGATCCGGGGAGAATGGTCCCTCCTCTTGGATAGCTTCTTTGAGGCTGCGGCCCTTCAGATATTCCATTACTATAAAATAGGTGCTGTTTTCACTTCCCCAATCGTAAATATTGACGATGTTTGGATGGTTAAGATTAGCGGCCGCCTGAGCTTCGCGCCGGAAACGGTTTATAAAGCCTTCGTCGTCCGCGAACTCACGATGCAGAATCTTGATGGCCACAGGCCGATTAAGCGTTAGATCCTCTGCTTTGTAGACCTCAGCCATGCCGCCGCTACCGAGCTTTGACACGATCTGATATCGGTTGCCAAATACTTCTCTTATCATCTAGATCAATCCAATCCCAAGGCCGTCCGGGCCGAGTACTCTTGCATAAGCCCTTATGGGCAGCTTGTTCATTTGGCATGCCTCTTAATTCTCTGCCGCCGCTACTTTTCC
>JACUUO010000236.1 GCA_014859275.1 Actinomycetota bacterium
GTATGCGGGAAGATTGATGTCCCCTAACTTCGGGAAGATTGACGTCCCTTGACACCTAGCCCCAAACGATTACATATAATTTGCTAGTGTTACTCGCTCCGTTGATTGGCTAGGCCCTAAGAGAGTTGGGCTTATGGTTCCCTCTTTTATATGCGCTTTGATTGCATGACGTTCGCAAAAGGATGCGACCTCACATGCCATAGAATTGTAGAATTCCTTATTGTGAATATACGAAGTCGTTACCCGGCTGTAGTTCCACTTACCAAATACAACCTTATTTACAAAAGATATGCTCCCCAAAAGCTCTCGGATATCTTGCTTTATAATATTAGGCGTCGGGTAGGGCTCAATGCTAATCCAGGTTTTTAACCCGGCATCGTGGAGCTTCTTCAATGCTTCTATTCGCTTTTTATAAGGAGCGGAGAAAGGCTCGTGCTTTCCCCTAAATGCTTCAGATAACGAGACCAGTGAGACACCATATTCGTTCTGTTCGTTATATAGCTGCTTATCTGTAAGTTGATCTATATAGACACCCTTTGTTGTGAGTATCGCTTTGACCTTGTCCCTATTGAGCCGTTGAAGAATCTGTAGCGTTAAGCGATTGATTTCTTCAACTTCATACATGAAAGGATCGGTTGTAAAACACATGAAAACTTGCTTGATTTTGTTCTTAAGCCGAGGTAATTCTTTGTCCAGCAGCTCTAACGCATTCTTGACTATCTTTGGTTGAAGCCAATCCTCATACGAGGAAACTACTCCACAGCGCTTCTTCATCATCATTGCATAACATGGATAGGTGCAACCATGCGCGCAGCCTTCCGCGTGGTTCAACGCGTAATCGGCGTACTCTACGCCGCTTTTATAGAGAAGTGTTTTTCTAGTTATTGACCGGAGTGCCATTATGCTATCCTTATTCCATTTATCTCTACTATTAAATCCCACAAATCAACTGCTAATATAACTAGATTACTAGATAGCAGCGTAACATGTACCAATTACAAAAGCTAGAAAAGCGTGCGCTGGCCATAGGGATCAATCTCATTCGTAATTTTCCAGAATTTTAGCGCCAATTCGTTCTTACTTGCGAGCACTAGATAGTACAAGGTCGCATTCTTGCTGTTTACCATTCTCGGATAGTTGTCGCCTATCATGTATCCGAGCTCGCGCAGTCTTGCTTCATAAAGATCGAGATATACGCGCGGGTTTGGTTTATGTGCGCGCAATTCTTGCCACCCTGTGCCACCAAAGAACTCGTTAAGCTCCATTAGCGTTTCTTCGGTCATTTCGGTATGGATTTGAGGTATAACTCGCTGCAAAAACGTTCCGTAGGGAAAATGAATAAGCAAATCCGCCCTGAAGTTTTCTGAAAACCATTGTACGGTTCGCATTTTTAGCTGGATAGTATACGGATCTGCAAAGATAAGCGAAAGTGAGCCCTGCTGCTGAACGTTTTTTACAATCTCAGAAAAAACAGCATTAGCATCACCGAGTATATACTCTGCATGACGCCCATTGAGTAACGGTTCGGTCCTAACTTTAAGCGCCTCAAAGTTCTCAGGATCAGCTTCAACAAAAATGAAATCTGTGAATGGGTTAGCGAGCGCTATGAGCGGTGAACCAGGGCTCTCTTGCCCCGTTTCTCTATTAATACCAATTCCTGGCCCACTGAAGAGATCAATATAATACCGTCGCGACCATTTCTTGCTCGTACCAACCGCGAACATACTGCAATACCGATTAAGATAGTAATGCTTGTTTTCAGCCCACGCGCCTACATCCATTGCAGGCAAGCCATCACTCGCGAGTTGCATCAGCTGCCAGACTCCATTCAAATCGATGCGGCGTTTTTGCAGCCGCGCGTTGTCTCGCTTAGAGACTATTCAACTAAATTAAAGCAATAATAAACGAACATATGTTTGGATGTCAAGAGCCTGCAGTTATTACGGCTAATAGTGCTTACCACGGGTGCCGCAGGAGGGTAAAGTGTGTTCAAGGGGACGCCAGACTGTGTGAAAAATCCCTCCTATTTTACTGCTTTTTAAGCTAGTTATTGGTATAATAATACCAGGTAAACTAGCCTAAAGGGGGTAAATATGGCATACATTAAGGGAACAGAAAGAGATCAGATAATACTATTTTTAAGACTCGATCGATGATTACATTGAAGAAGATAACACTGCTAGATTTATCGATGCATTTGTAGATAGCCTTGATATGCTCACCCTTGGCTTTACGCACTCGTGAAATCATTAACCACACTTGGCCCCACCGTGCTAATTATATTTGGCCCCACCTTAAAGCTAAAGTAGCTTAAACTCAAGACCTAATTCAAGCGCAATTTCAACGTTTACTAATCCCTTGTTCTACCACCCCCAGTTGTTTATGACTGCGATCGATCAGACAGCCATGAGTATCGATTATTAAAAAATGATTTAACAATAGCAGGGTTTGTGGGAATGTGGTAAACCTTTTAGGTTTTCCAAGCTGTTGTGGAAAAGACGAATGTTAATGAAGTCTTTCCCACAACAGCGGCATTTCCACAAACAAAAACTAGCTCTCACCCCCTTTTATGCGTTTTAGGCTTTCCTCAAAGCGCATTGAGTTATCTCCTGTATCGATGATGTGCGCCCTGTAAGTTATGCGGTCAACAACAGTGAAGCGCCCCGGGTATAATGGAGGCAAGGAAGCTACCAAAAGGAGAGAGAATGC
>JACUUO010000237.1 GCA_014859275.1 Actinomycetota bacterium
CGAACTCCTGCTGTTAGAGGAAATGATTGCAAGCATAACGACCAAGCTCACCGGCAATTTTGGAGCGCAGCGTAAAAATTGTCCGAGTGCAGCGCCATGTTATATTTCGTTTTCAAAGAACTCATTCCATCCCGATTTTGTTCTCATTGAAATATTTTTATCCTGAACAAACTTAGCAACATTGACTAATACCGTTGAGCACTCTTCTTCATTTAATAGCGCAAACACTGAAAGACAAAAAAACCTGTAATCGATGAAATCAAATCGCTTTCCTTTATATTGGAAACTGCCGTTTTCTAGACTTAATTCCTGTACGTCTAAATCTATTCTACAAATGAATGTCACGGGGTAATCTAAGTGCCCGGTTGAATGCAGAGCATCCAGGCTATCATCAAGTCTTTTTAGAGATACAGGTTTTACAGTAACTTCGTAGAGATTAGTTGGAACCCCTTCAACTTCCAGCCATATATCTGCTGGTTTTTTTGATGTTGTATTTGTTCCAAATACACTTTCATCTCCACCAACCACTTCGATCTCAGAAGTGCGAAACAAGCCAGCAAGAAGTTGCGCGGTTAAATATTGGGGTAGATTTCCGGATTCAGGATACTTGAGAGTGAAATCTACCAACTTAGAACCAATGGTCTGATTGGTGTGATCAGATGATTCAATTTGGGCAAGTTGAAAGCCCGAAATAGATTGCGAATATTTCCATAAACGGTAGAAGAAATAATCAATCAGCCTCGCCCTTTTGCTTTTGTTTGCTTCCATTATGAGGCGTAGAAAATTGACTACAGCCATAGCTGACGATTGCGGCCTTCTACCTTGCGCCCAGTCTTCGTTAAGTTGGTTCGCGTTCTTTGCCACATTAAGCGGATCAGATTTTCCACAAGGAACACCATTTTCTTGCAATGCGTACCATATTCCGCCTTCAAAGATTGATCGTGGGTTGCACCCGTAAAAATTATTCAACGGATCATAGCTTTCATTCAGATGAAGTCCCGTTAACGCTGTTACAACAACACCGCGAAAACCTTTTGCATTTACCTCAATTAAATCGGTGAGTAAATTATGAATAGCGGTGTTCGCGCCAAATTCCGGGAAGTCTTCATCATTTTTTGTTTTTGCAACGCCCAGTCTAGTATTAACGTAGTATTGTCCTGAATTATTACGTTCAGCGATCTTCGCCATGTGAAATTCCCGTAAAGTCTTTAACAATATTTTGTAGTCGCACATTTTCTTTGATGCGAAGTGCTTTAAGAATTAATGCGAATTCGAGGACATCTAGCCGTCGTTCCAATTTTTCAATTTTGGAAATGTCTGACTGATTCAACCCTACCGTACTCGCCAACTCACCCTGAGAGATATTTAACCTAATTCTCTCTTGTGTAAGCTCATTAACGAGCTTGCGGTACACACTGTCATGAATGGTTTTACTCATATTTAACAACACTTAGGGGTTTGCAATTAGTGTGTATCATGCTACGATTGCCAAATTATTCGAAATTGGAATATATCGATGAAAGCTATTTCTCTTTTTAGTGGTGCCGGTGGCATGGACGTTGGGTTCAAGGCGGCAGGATTTGATGTGATAGCAGCTAATGAAATGGATAAGCATGCCTGTGAGACATTTCGTGCTAATCACCCTGAAACTAGATTAATTGAGGGTGATCTAGATATATGCGGCGAAGAATTACACTCGTACACTGGGATTGATGTTGTTTTCGGAGGGCCTCCTTGTCAGGGTTTTTCTGTAGCAGGAAAAATGGACCCAGACGACCCTAGAAGTAAGTTAATTTTTAGCTTTTGTAATATTGTTGAGAAAGTTAAACCAAAGGCTTTTGTAATGGAAAATGTTAAAGCCCTTGGAGCACTATCAAAATTTGAAGAAGTAAGAGCAGCTCTAATATCACGGTTTCAGAAAGCAGGCTATACCGTCACAATTCATATATTAAATTCTAAAGACTTTGGTGTCCCGCAATCTCGGGAAAGGGTTTTCTTTATAGGTGCTAAAAATATGTCTAACCCTATTTTTAAATCGAATTTCCGAAAATACTTGAAGGACGCGCCAACACTGCGAGAAGTGTTAATTCCGCTAGGTAAACCAGGTACTAAATTTAATGATCGTATTTGTAATGCCAAGGTGACTTTAGCCGCAAAACCTGTCTTAAGAAAATCGCCTTATGCTGGAATGTTATTTAATGGTCAAGGACGGCCACTTAATCCTGATGGATGGGCAAGTACATTACCCGCAAGTATGGGGGGGAACAGAACTCCTATTATTGATGACAACCATTTATATTTGGGTAATGACTCTTGGGTAGAGGAATATCACAAGCATTTAATGTCTGGTGGTAAACCACAGGGTATGCACGATGCCCCATCATATTTAAGAAGACTTACCATTAATGAAGCGGCTTTGCTCCAGACTTTTCCAGAAAACTATATTTGGTGTGGGCCAAGTAGCAAAGTGTATTCTCAAATAGGCAACGCCGTACCATGTGATCTTGCAAAGGCTGTTGCTAGCTGCGTAAAGGATTCATTATCCGGTTTGCAAGATATTGAGTCATTCGACGTTGATGCTGGTGAAAATATGGAACTTGCGTTTGCGTGACAAAGAAATATAACGTGATATAGACGGATTCATGAAATATTGTACTAGACGGAATCCGTCTATT
>JACUUO010000238.1 GCA_014859275.1 Actinomycetota bacterium
GGGTGACGTTGAATGCCTCCCTGGAGCGCGAAGGGCTCGCCAAGGCTGCGAACCACCCCAGGCTCGAGCAGCTACTGGTTCAATGTGACCCCAACTCTCCCGAGCTGGAAGGGGTACGAGCCTGGCTAGAGGCGCCGGCTGTGGGACGCGAAGAACTATAGGGGCGGATTAGGCAGCTTAGCGTCACCTCTGCCCCTATCTATTCCTGAAGACCTACAGAGACCCAGTCTTTGGGCATGATGCTCTGGCACAGCAAAGCATTGACAAAGCGGCTTGATAGGATTTATCTTTGATACGTTTTTAATATTAAAAAAGGTGCTTTATGATCATCACTGTAGGCAACACGAAGGGAGGGGTTGGTAAGACTACTCTTGCCGTGAGCCTGGCGATTTCCCGAGCCTTATCTGGGCGTGACGTATGGCTGATCGATGGCGATCGGCAAGGCACAGCACAGACCGCTATCAGCATTCGTGCAGAGAGTGGGGTCAGCCCTGGTATTGCTTGTGCAACATATCCTGATGGTCCGACTCTGCGAAGCCAGGTACAGCAGCAGGTGGCCAAATTCGATGATGTCATCATTGATGCAGGTGGTCGTGATTCCACGGCTCTACGAGCTGCTTTGGTGCTGAGTGATGTGTTGTTGGTGCCCTTCGCCCCTCGCTCATATGACGTGTGGGCGTTAGAGGATATGGCCTCTTTGGTAGATGAAGCTCGTAGCGTCAGAGATGGATTACGGTCTGTCGCTGTACTGAACCTCGCTGACCCCGGCAGTAACTCGATGGACAATGCTGAAGCAGCAGAGGCGGTCGCCGAGATTCCACAGTTCGAGTATTTGGCAACGCCGATACGGAGGCGTAAAGCGTTTGCCAACGCGACAGGAGCGGGGCTGTCCGTGCAAGAAATTAAGCCGGTAGACAGGAAGGCAGCAGCTGAGCTGGAAGCACTTGTTAAAGCTCTTTTTTAATATTAAAATGATATTCTTTTTATATAAAAGGTAATGTTTATGGCTATTACAAAGCCGAAGGCAAAGCCCTCACAGACAGCTGAGTCTTTCATCTCTGGTGCGCCGGACTCGGAGACCAAGCCGAAGGGGGTAAAAAAAGGCAATAAGCGACAGATCAGCCTTACGATCACACCCTCACTGTTGGAGAGGGTAGACGAGCTAGCCGCAGAGCTAGGCCAGTCCCGTGCCGCGATCATCAATATGGCAATTTACCGTGCTGTCGAGCATGGCCTCATCAAAGAGTGATCGGGGGCAGGGCATGAGCGAGGATCGCCAGAAATTCATCGAGGATAACGCCAGAGCTGGGGAAACCTGGGAAGAAGCGTCCGCACGTCTCATTCCAGACCCTGGCAAGGGCTCGAAACGCACGCGCTCCACACTGGCTCCCGAGCGTCATGTCCAGCACGACTTCTTCATTGCAGACATTCTGGAGGCGAGCCCCAAGGATGACCTCGGGAGCATGGAGCATCCGTTGTTCGCTTTGAAGTCGGGCGATACACGAAGGCGTACCTATGCGCGCAATGGCACCACTGTAACTGTGATGCCAGGCCAAGCTGGCTGTGCAACGATTCATGATAAGGATGTATGGATCTACTGCATCAGCCAACTTGTAGAGGCGATGAACCGAGGCCGCGAGGATGTGGGGCCGGTTGTACGCTTTACGGCCTATGATTTTCTCGTGACAACCAACCGTGACACCAGTGGGCGAGCCTACCAGCGCATGGGAGACGCGCTTTCGAGGTTACGTAGTACCACTATCGAAACCAACATCGAGGTGGACGGCTACCGCGAGCGGCGTGGCTTTGGCCTGGTTGACTCGTGGCGCGTCATTGAGCGTGGCCCAGGCGATCGGATGGTGGCTGTTGAGGTGCGTCTCCCCGAATGGTTGTGGCGTTCAGTTCAGGCTTTTCAGGTGTTGACCATAAGCCGAGACTACTTTCGGCTACGTAAGCCGCTAGATAGGCGGATTTACGAGCTTGCCCGCAAGCACTGTGGCCAGCAGTCACGGTGGCGTGTAGGTCTCAAGGCCCTCCATGAGAAAAGTGGCAGTTCAGACACGCTGCGCAACTTCCGAGCGGCAATCAAAGTGTTGGTCAAAGCCAATGAGCTGCCTGACTACCGCGTAAAATTTGACCAAGATACCGATGCGGTGACGTTCTATGCCCGTGCTGCCAAGGGCAGCAAAGCCCAGATGGCGGATCTCGTGGCGGAGCTAGCCAAACCGCCAGAATGCGCTCCATAGTGCAGGTGAAAGCACGATATTAAAAGCACGTGCTTTCACCTGCACTATGGACGTGAATAGGCACGTGCTTTCACCTGCAGTCACAGGCTGTGAATAGGCACGTGCTTTTACCTGCACCAGGCTGTGAATAGCCACGTGCTTTTACCTGCGCCCGGCCTGTGGACAGGCACGTGCTTTTACCTGCGGCCGCTTCGTGCCTTTACCTGCAGAGATGCACCCTAAAATATTGTTTTATAATGATTTTCCAGAACCGTAACGCGCGCGCGTCTTTAACCAAGATCTAAAAGATCTTTAACGCGCTACGCGCTCGCCTACCCTCCGCTCGTCCCTCGCTCCGCCCCCGCTTCGCGGGCCTGGACGATGGCGCGCCAGAGGCGCGGCTGACGGGCGCTCTCGAGCCGCTTCGCGGCTGCGCGCCCTGGACGGC
>JACUUO010000239.1 GCA_014859275.1 Actinomycetota bacterium
TGCCATCACTTATGGCGTTGCCTGTAGGCTTCAATATAGCGTCTCATATACTTATCGCGACCTAGCACTAGGTCAGCGGCGAGGATAGACGGGCGTACCTTGGCCACATCCACGATGGGGCAGGTCACCCCTGCCTCGAGGACAATGGCTAGGAAAGCACCGTTAATCAGATTGCGGTCAGGCAAGCCAAAAGAGATATTACTGCCTCCTAAAGTCTGGTTCACTCCCAATTCCGCCTTAACCCTGCGGATGGCTTCGATTATCGCCAAGCCAGCTTTGCTATCTGCTCCCACTGGTAAGTTCAGGCAGTCGATGATAATGTCCTCACGAGGAATACCTAGCGCCTCAGCCCGCTCTACGATCTTACGAGCAATGGATACCCGCCTATCTGCATTCTTTGGGACACCTTCATCATCCATTGTTAAGCCGACGACTGCTGCCTGGTATTCCTTGACCAGAGGTAAAACCTCCTTCAGTGAGTTTTCTTGTCCAGTAACCGAGTTGATGAGGGGTTTGCTCCGATAGATCTTGAGGGCTGCTTCTAGAGCTTTTGGGTTACTGCTATCGAGACACAGTGGTACGTCCACTACGTTCATCACCGCCTGTACAGCCTGAGGCAGCAAAGTTATCTCTTCCACACCAGCTGCCCCAACGTTAATATCCAAAATATCTGCCTTAGCCTGCACCTGGGCCAGGGCTTCTTGGCGTATAAGTTCCAAGTCGCCAGCCTGTAACGCTGCAGCCAGCTTTTTCTTGCCCGTGGGGTTGATGCGCTCACCTATGAGCACTGTTGGCCGCTCATCACCTATGATTACCTCCTTTGTAGCGCTTGATACCCTGGTTTCCATGTGACTAACCTTCCGTATCTGTATGCGATCCTATATGCATCGCTCGAGCAAAGATCTCCGTAAAACGGGGGGCTGTAGCTAATTCGATATAACCAGCCCGACGAGCTATGGTCTGTGCTTCGGCCCGCTTGCTGCGAGAGATCAAGGCCAACCTAGCTCCTGTTCCGGCGGCATTTCCTACCTGTCGAAAGTGATCCAATGCTAGCGATGGCAGCATGCCGATAACTATCGCACTAGAAACATCTATGTAGGTACCAAAGGCCCCAGCAATGATCACCTGTTTAATCTCTTTCTCGGAGTGGCCCTTCGCCTCCAGGAGCACTTGAATGCCAGTCCGGATAGCTGCCTTAGCCAATTGCAACTCTCGCACATCTTGCTGCGTGATAGTAATCGCTGGCTGTCCGTTCCGCTCCTCTTCGCTGATTATTACGAACTCACCTTGACCCTCCTGAGTGCGCACTCGTGGGTGATCGCTTCTTATCCTGCCCTTCTCATCTAGCACCCCGTTGAGATAAAGCTGAGCTAAAGTATCTAAAATGCCAGAGCCACAAAGGCCAACTGGCGGCGCTCCATCAATCGTCTGGTATTTGACCTCATCATTTATCAAGAGCAACCGTTCTATGGCACCACTAGCAGCTCGCATGCCATCCTTAATATGACCCCCTTCGAAGGCGGGACCAGAGGCACAAGAGACGCTAGTCATCTTACCATCGCTTACCAGACAAACCTCAGTGTTGGTGCCGATGTCCAATGCCACTGAGAGACCGTCAGCTTGCCCAACCTCTGTAGCTAGTAGCATCGCTACATGGTCTGCGCCTACAAAGCCAGCGATGTTGGGTAGCAAGTGTACGTAAGCTCCGGCAGCAATATGTAAGCCTACATCACGGGCTTTGATGTCCAGAGCCTCGCAGACTGCTGGCACAAAGGGGGCATGGGCTAGTTGCTCTACTGGTAAGCCCAGCAATAAGTGATGCATAGCAGTGTTGCCCACTATCACCGCTTCAACGATTTCCTCTCGTTTGGCATTGACCTTAATACATATATCCCGGCTCAGTTTGTTTAGAGCCGCTACAACTATCTGCCTCATTTGTGTAGCTCCTGCTGAGGAACCTATGACGTGGGAGATGCGGGTGACAATGTCCTCCCCGTAGCTGATTTGAGGATTCATAATCCCTTTGGCAGCTAAAGTCCGACCATTACTGAAATCGACTAGATAACCAGCTATCTTGGTGGTGCCCAAGTCAATGGCGAGCCCTAATTGGCAACTGGGCCAGGGACCGACAGCTATTACTTCTTCCCGGCGCACCGAAACTTGAGACTGCCAGTTCCACAATCGCAGTCGAGGCGAAAGGTTTCGAAGCACACCAACATCAATGGTGAGGCAGTGCACTTGGTGTTGCTGCTCCAGCGCCTCTAGCAAGCGCTCGGCATCGCCCCGTAGGTCTGATAAAGAAGGGGTTGGTAATTCCAAGTGATAGGCACAAACAGGCGGGTCAGGGCTAATACTGATTTGCAGTCCTTCCACTTGAGTCCGTTGAGGGGTGCTCGTTGACTCAGCCGGCACCCACAATTTGCAATCGCTAACTGGATAGGTCTGGCAGGCTATACGGTAGCCTGCCAGCAGCTCTTGGGGCGAGAGTTCCTGCTGTTCGACGGAAGTCGCCTCTGAGACAGTTCCGTTTAGGACTCGTACTTTACAGCAGCCGCACAGCCCATGCCCCCCGCATATACTAACTAGCCCTACACCTAGCTGCTGTGCGCAATCCAAAAGCGATTGCCCAGCGGGGCACTTTCCTCGTTGGCCTACAGGCTCAAACTCCAC
>JACUUO010000240.1 GCA_014859275.1 Actinomycetota bacterium
CGCCTACTCGGCAGCTACGGATCTGATAACGCGATTAATTTTGAATAGCCACTTATTGTCGCCCAGAATATTTTTTCTCTTATGGCGCCTTACCACTTCGAAATAGTCAATAACAATCGTACACAGCATAATAACAAGAACAGGCGACATGCCGACAAGAAATGTGAGAAACTCACTCATGAGCTTGATCCTCGCGACCCACGCTTGAAGAACAATAGGAAAACATCAAATCATACAATCTTTCCCGCTACAAGACAGACCTAAGCCAACAAAAATTTCATCGCATTAAAATAAATATTTTATATTATTAGATTTATCTTAAATAAATAAATATTGGTTTTTTTATAAATCTACGGCGATAGACATGGACGCGCAACAGCCGTTTGTATTTAAAAGAGACAATAATCACTAACCCTCACTACGATGTTAGTCGTCCAACACGAAATTCAGGTTTCCCAATATTTGAGCATGATCGCCAACATAGTAGTTGACGTTGCATAAGTCGACCGCCTCACGCGCCAACCGTGTGCATTCGCCGACATCGACATGAGGAAATCTAGGTAGTGGCTAGGTATCAGCACTTGCCACGGGGATAAGGGACCAAGCAACCATCCGTCACTTAAATCCTTGGAATAACCTCGGGTTGTAAATCCGCCGTTGAGTGCTGATGAGCGATATCTTGCCGATGTCTGGGTGACGCGGATTCACCACGGCGATTTGATCGATCCCGGCGGCGGCAGCGCTGGACACCAAGAGGATCAGGTTGTTGCCGGCTTCCAGGAAATTCGTCCCCACCCGTTGCGTGCCTCGGCCAGGAGGGTGAAGGTCCCAGTCATCCGGGAGTACATCAAGTGCCAAAGTTTCGATGGCGCTCGACGCCGCCTCATAGATGCCCAGCACGTAGTCTTTCGGGATCAGACGTGGGTTGGGGATGTAGTTCCCCATCTCCAACATGGCCACCGAGGCGCTTGTCCCAAAGTACAGGACGGGGTGGCCAGCATCATTCCATCGCGCGCCGTCGCGATAGCTTCCCCCCTGCCCGGATAGGTCACCGATGAACCGTTCTGGCGCAATCCGGTAGAGGTACATCAGCTGAATTCACCGTAGCTGATCTTGCGCAGCACCTGGCGCACGAGCTCACGGCCGGCAAACGTATCCAGCAGATCGACGGGGCGCGATCCGGATAGGGCGGCAATTTCCGTGTGCAGCCACTCATGGCGCACCTCGCGATCGCCAAAGACCTTACCAGCTTCAACGTACAGCTTGACGGTATCGAGCACTTCCTCACTCTGCGCTCGGCTCAGTGCTTTGCGCTTGTAGAAGCGATGCAGATTGCCGGAGTCTGTCTCCAGGAGCCTGACAAAGACGTCTCGATCCGCTGACAGCGCCTGGATAGCCCGTTTGAGCACGCTTCCTGGCAGCCCCTTCCTCACGGTCCTGATAAACGACACGGGGTTGGTGTACACATCACCCGGCAGGCTGAGGTCCGCCATCATCTCATTGCCATTCGTGTCGTTCTTACCGATGAGATCCATGTCCATCGTGACCTCCTGCCATCATTGACCCGGGTCAGTCGCCCTATTTGTGGTCACACCCATGATACGTCATATCGATGCCTACGCAACGTCAGAATGATTCATAGCAGTCCATACGCTTGGCATATCGCGCTCCCTCCCTGGTGCGAGTGTATGCACCTGCCACCCCAGATGGTGCAAAGCCCCTCTGCTGATCGGGCCACCTGTCGACTTATCACCGAGAAAAATCACCAATCAACTTACTGTTTTATATATATTTACTTAGATTTCGGCACCACCTGACCCCATTAATGCCAGGCTTCCTTCGAGTGCATACACATCGGGAGCCAACCATAACCGTCGCGAATTTCTAAAGGGAACCTCTGCCCTGGCTGTCGGGGCCGCCTGCCTGCCCTTCCTGAGCATTGGTTAGGACTCAGAAAAGCATGGGGCGCGATGGTGAGCCTCGCTCACGCGAAGCCCAGGAAGACGGCCAGCGCTCTGTTGACGGCAACCATGGTGCTGTCATCGCGTAGCAACGGCGCATCGACCCGGGTGCTGGAGAGCAATAGCACCTCACACTGCCGGTTCCGGCAAACTGGTCCGACTGGATGATGAGGGCGGGACGCGGCGTTCCGACGTCACCCGACAGGGCAAGGGTCACCAGGTCGCCACGTCACATGCTTCACGCTCGTCGTCCAGGTCCAGAAGGGCTGCATCCATGAAGTTGTGAATATCCTGGTCCCCCGCGTCGGCAGCCGCGACGACAGCGCACTGGCGGCGGGCCTCTTCGGCGAAGCCGGGTTGGCGGGTGTCTGGCACCCAGATCTGGATCGGGCGCAGGCCGGCTGCACGCAAGGCTACCTGGTGCTTCTTCACCCGGTTGCTCACGTTGTTGGATGCCACCATGGCGAATCCTCCATTCGTTTCATGCAACATGAGTAGCGCGCCTCTGCGTTGCATGCAACAACACGGACGTCCAGAAACGGTCGTTTTCTTTACGCATGCTGACCGCCCCTCCAAGGGGCCCTGGCGGGGCGGTTGTATGTAAAGAAATTCGGTAAAGTTTTCTATGCGAGGAAAAGGTAGGTTTTCTTACGCAGCGTCGAGTACGCGCATTTCGACATGCAGCCCCGCTGCGA
>JACUUO010000046.1 GCA_014859275.1 Actinomycetota bacterium
ATTATCCCTATATTACATCAACTGTCTATATTATCCACTAATTTTACGAAACTATTCACCATTATCCAAAACCGCAAGTAGATCGAGTGCCATTTTGCAGTCCCCTTTACTATTCGCCCTGGTAATGCGATTGAGCTTCGGATAATGGTGAATAAATACATTTTATTAGACAGCCTGAACCATCTTAACCTCCGGAATCATTTCCTTCAGCGTCTGCTCGACGTAATGTGTTAAGGTCATCTGCGACATCGGACATCCGGCGCATGAACCACGCAAGGTCACTTTGACAACCCCATCCTCGGTAACATCAACAAGATCAATATCCCCGCCATCTGCCTGTAACGCCGGCCTTATGCGAGCAAGCGCTGCTTCAACCTTTTCCCTCAATCTATTCACCTCCCGGATATTTTTCCAGCTATTATCCTACCACACGAAAATTAAATAATATAGGATGGGCGCACGCAAGAACAGTGCCAAAGTACTAATGTTGCCCGACTCATCGGGCGGGCCCTGGCAGTGTCAAAGTACTACTGTGCCAATATCCATTTGTAGTTGCCCCATTTATGGGGCGATCTCTCATCCTACATAACACGTAGTTGCCCCATTTATGGGGCGCCTTAAAGTGCTGCTGTGCTGCAGTTAAGTATAAGCACAAGGTGTGGGTCTAAGGTGTGGGTCTGAGATTCTTCAGTCGCTACCGCTCCCTCAGAATGACAGAAAAACTATTAGCCAGTAGTTAGTGGTTCATAGTTAGTAGTTCATAGAATAGTACCCACACTCTTGACCCACGTTAACTGGTAACTGCAGCACTGGATAACTTCCCACATCTTCTACCCACCACTCATTGGCTATTGGCTGATTACCCACATCTCTCTCCCACACTCTGCAGCACTGCAGCACTGGACAACTCTACCCACACCCTCGACCCACATCCCTGGTCCCCGATTCACCCATTCACCGATTCACCGATTCACCGGTCTTCTATAGCACTGGGCAACCATTATAAATCGCGGTTACTGTGCGGTTACTATGCGGTTACATAGCTGGTATACTAATAGTAGTATAGCGATTGTTAAAAGACTAAATGGGCTAGGGTCTAGTAAAACACGCTATTTTATGGCAACCTTTATTAGATGGTGGAAACTCTGTTGTAAATACTATTACCGGAGGCTGAGCAACTTGGCATTCGTTACTAAGAGCAGATTTTTCGCTTCGATCATTTTCGTTCTCATCGGGTTGGCTGTATCGGCCGGTGTTTTCGTTTACGAATCTACCCGTGACCTCCCGGATATCGGGGATGTTAAAAGCGTCGCTAAAAGCCAGACCACACATATTTATGCATCCGATGGAACAGTTATAACGAAGCTCTTTCAAGAGAATAGAACGATAGTTCCATTGAAACAGATCTCCCCGACGCTTCAAAAAGCCATTATAGCGGTCGAGGATCAGCGCTTCTACGAGCATAGGGGGGTAGATTATATACGCATCATTGGAGCATTTATTAAAGATGTAAGGAATCGTGAAGTGAAGCAGGGTGGGTCCACAATTACACAGCAATATGTTAAAAACGCCTACTTCAGCTCGGAAAAAACTATTACCAGAAAGATTAGGGAGGCTTTCCTTGCAACCAAGCTCGAGCGGACCTACAAAAAAGAGGAGATCCTCGAAAAATACCTAAATACCATCTATTTCGGTAACGGCGCTCACGGCGTTGAGGCAGCCGCTCAATCCTACTTCGGCGTACCCGCCAGCAAGCTTAACCTTGAGCAGAGCACTCTTCTTGCCGGGATCATTAAGGCGCCCGAGAGCTATAATCCCTATAAGAATCCGACTGCAGCGTTGAACCGGCGTAATCTCGTAATAAATCTGATGGTGGAGCAGGGTTATGTGAATGCCTCTGAAGCTGAATCAACCAAGTCTCGCCCGCTTGCTATATTACCTAAGCAGCGCAATTATCAGGGCATCGGCCCATATTTTGTGGAGTGGATAAGGAAAGAGCTTAAAAAGGTCGGTTTCGATGAGAAGATGGTGAACTCGCAGGGCTTAAGAATCCATACTACCTTTGACCCGAAGATGCAGGAGAGCGCAGAGCTAGCCTGGAAGAAATATTTACCTAGCCCAGATGACCCGGAGGTGGCCCTTGTAGCTATCGAGCCAAAGAGCGGCGCCGTTCGGGCGATGGTCGGGGGCAAGGATTTCAACAAGCAGCAGTTCAACATTGCGACTCAGGATCCAGGAAGACAACCTGGATCTGCGTTTAAACCATTCACGCTTACGGCGGCTTTAATGGGTGGGGTATCGCCCGATGATGGTTTTGATGCATCATCGCCGCGGACCTTCAAGGTCCCGGGGAGTACACCTTGGACAGTGCATAATTATTCTGGCGAATCGGGCACAGGTTATATGAGCCTTCACAAAGCGACGGCGTTATCCGTAAACGTGATTTATGCCGAGCTTATCACTAAAGTAGGTGTTGATAAGGTCATAAAGGCGGCGAAATCGCTCGGAATTACCAGCGATCTAAATGCTGATCCCGCTATAACTTTAGGGGGAATGGAGCGCGGCGTCACGCCACTTGAAATGACCGCTGCGTATGCGACATTTGCGAACAATGGGACGCGAAATAGGCCCTACGGCATTGAAAGAGTTGAGCTGCCTAACGGCGAGGTTGTCTATAAGCATGAGCCGAATCTCGTGCAAGTGATCGATAAGGCGGTCGCATATCTCGTTACCGAGGCGCTAAAAGGGGTCATCCAGGGTGGAACAGGAACAAGAGCCAAAATTGGACGACCTGCGGCCGGAAAAACCGGCACAAGCCAGAAATATGTCGATGCATGGTTCTGCGGCTATACTCCAGACCTAGCGGCAGCAGTATGGGTCGGGTATCCGGTCAAACCCGGTGAGAAAGAGGCGAGACAGATGACGCGCGTCCATGGGATACGCGTGGCAGGGGGAACCTTCCCCGCTCAGATATGGGCCGCCTTCATGAAGAGGGCCCTTAAAAACGCGAAGTCCCGTGATTTTGATCGCGCCCCGAGCGGAAGTTTTGTCAAGATATTAATGGATGATGAGACCAATCTGCTTGCAACCGAGTTCTGTCCAGAAACCAGCTACCACACATTTGTGCGTAAGTACAAACCGAAAAGTATCAAGAGGTGTAACATCCACAAGCCGATCGTCATTCCAGATCTTATCGGCCTCACCCAAGCTGAGGCCACCAAAAAGCTAACTGAGCTTAAGCTCACCTATAATATAACCAACAAACCATTCGATGGGCCCACAGGTCAGGTGATCGAGCAGAGCCCGGCCGCGGGGACCGAGGTTAAAGAAGAAGCTGCAGTAGAGCTTTCGATAAGCATCAAGGGCACCGCGAGTTCGCAAAATAAACAAGTTAAACCCGTGCTAAATGTTGTCGGCATGCCAGCTGATCAGGCTAAAATCGAACTTGAGAATAAGGGTTTCGTGGTCAAGGGCGAGTACCGCCTGAGTAATGAGCCTCCAAATCAAGTGATCGGTCAGAGACCGCCCGCTGGTTTTCTGGCTGAACCGGGGGCCGTAGTTACTATAGTAATCAGTGGAGAGAGCGGAGCCGTCCCCGTTACTGTTCCTAATGTAGTAGGAAAGAGCGAGGCGCGCGCTAGGGAGATTCTCGAATCTAAAGGTCTTGGGGTTATTGTTAATAATGATACCAGCAAGAGAAGCTTAAGAAAGTATGGGCCTGGGGTTGTCTCCAATCAAGACCCGAATGCCAATTCAACAGTCACGCATGGCTCTAAGGTAACAATCTACGTTACCTCGCAAGGTTAAGGTTTAAATGAGGTGAGGGTAAAGACGGCTACGGCAGTTCGAAGCAAGGTCAAAGAAGCGTTCATCCAAGTACGTAACCTTTATATAAGGCAATTAGATCTAGAGTTATAGGGCCGGGGTAGCCATTACCAACCTTATGCCCATCAACCTTAGTAAGCGGCATTACCTCCATAAGCGAGTTGGTGATAAACATCTCATCCATCGATGGGATGTCGTCTGCTCGGATGCTTTGTTGTAGTACGTCATAGCCCGCCTTAACTGCAATCTCAATGACTAATCCCCTTGTCACTCCTGGTAAAAGGCCATCGCTTACCGGTGGAGTATAGATCGTTCCTGCCCTTAATCCGAATATATTGGTATAGGAACCCTCCGTTACATTTCCGAGCTCATTAACTAGGATAGCTTCATCGCACCCTAGAGCAGTCGCCTCCTGCCTAGCCATAACCGATGAGAGATAGCTGGTCGCCTTCAAGCTATGTATGAGGCTGCCCGATACCCTGAATCCGCACAGGGTTATAGCAGACATTCCCTTTTCATAAAACGCTCTATCGTAGCCAGCATAAGGTAAGGCCGTTACGACAATTGTCGGCTCCGGCTCGCCTATCGATCCCCTGGTCAGTGTAATGCGTAGCCTAGCATCACCCAAGCCGTTAGCGTCTATAACGCTTGCGCAAGCCCTCGCGAGTACCTCGCACTCGGGTACGCCTCCAAAACCCAGGGCTCTGGCTGCTTCTACCAACCTGCTCAGATGGTGATCGAGCATAAAGATAACGCCTTGATATGCTCGCATGGTTTCAAATAGCCCTTCTCCCAGCAGAAAACCGCGATCAAAGACACTTACCTTGGCGTCGTTCTTGTCGACAAGTTCTCCATTTATGTATACTTTCATATAATGTATCCTTCTACTACTCTATCACGCATGCTTTGATCGATAAGAAGCTGTCAGCTGTCAGCATATGGGTATGAAACGAGGGTATTTACCCTCACCCTACACCCTCTCCCAGAGGGAGATAAATACGCCCGATAAATCGGGCAACTATGGGCGGACACAGGGTCCGCCCCTACGTATATATTAATGGATGGATTGCCTTGTCGAGATCCTTCGGCTTTGCCTTAAGGACTGCGGCCCTATCGAACCTTGCTTTTCACTTATCTCCCACAATAATTCAATCTACTATCTACTTTCTACTCTCTAGTATAGCGTCACACCTGTGACGCTATACTAGGCCGAGCGCATTAAATAGCGCACGTCCTTTATCGAGGGTTTCTTGGTATTCCGCATCCGGGTCCGAATCGGCGACGATGCCGCCCCCTACGTGTAGATACGCTTTATTTTTTATCGCCGTGATCGTGCGAATGGCTATATTAGTATCCATCTTACGGTTTGTGCTGATATATCCGATTGCCCCGGTATAGACATTCCGCCTGCAAGGCTCCAGTTCCTCTATAATCTCCATCGCTCTAATTTTTGGAGCGCCGGTTATTGAGCCACCCGGAAAACTCGCCCTCAGTAAATCCATCATCCCCACCTCGGGCCTTAGCTGCCCGGTTACAGTCGATACCAAGTGATGTACCGCCTCATAGCTCTCAACGACCATGAGTTCGGGTACCTTTATGCTCCCATGTTCGCACACCCTGCCAAAATCATTGCGCTCCACGTCAACTATCATGATGTGCTCGGCGGCATCTTTTTCACTCCCCATTAACTCCCTAACGGCTAAGTTATCTTCATATTCACCACTAAAGCGCGGTCGCGTACCCTTGATCGGCCTCGTCTCCACATAGCGATCTTCTACAAGCATGAATCGCTCTGGTGATGAACTGAGGATTGAGAAATCACCATAGCCTAGAAATGCGGCAAAAGGGGCGGGGTTTAACGATTTGAGCCTCCCGTAAAGGCAATAATGGTCGACCTTCAGATCAGCGGCAAATCTCTGCGCCAAGTTCACCTGAAAGATATCTCCCCTATCTATATATTCCTTAGCTTTATTGATCATGGCCTTATATCGTCTCTTGCTCAAATTCGAGCTTAATTTTTCCGCAACATCACCGCCATCGCTTATATGAGACCAATGAGACCAGCCGCTATTTGCCTTTGAGACCAGGGATCTCAGGCGCGATGTCGCTTCGCCCACCGACCGCATATCCGCCCCTTCAGGCATATATGAGATGGCATATGTGCACTCCTCTCTATGATCGATTATTATGGCCTCGGTATAGAACCCGAGGTAGATATCGGGAATACCTTGGTCATCCTCTGCGATATCGGGCATCGTCTCTATCTGCCTATTCAAATCGTATCCAAAGTATCCGACAGCACCACCAGTAAAAGGAAGAGTTATAAAATCACCGTCTTCAACAAAACCGAAGGCTTTTACCTCCTCATCAATGATCTTGAACGGGTCGGTCCTATGCCGATTCCTTAAACCATCCCTGGATACTTCCGTAATTCCATTTTTCGACCTTATAACCCCTGCCGGGTTGCTGCCAAGGATAGAGTACCTGCCTAAGCGCTCGGCTGGCAGCGCGCTCTCAAGAAGAAAAGGCATGTTATCACCTAGTAGTCCCACGAGCGCCAGCTCAGGCATTCCTATGTGCTTAATCTCTTCAACCAACAACTTAGCTGTTTTGCTTATCATGGTTCCCACTGCCAAGCCCATAGCGGACTTTCACCGCCAAGCTATCGCCCATGCCGGGCGCACATAAAAACAGGCATCCAGCTTTGGCGGGATGCCTGTTTAAGGCTTGCATACCAAATCGGTAATTACATACCTTATAATAGGTTTATAATAAACCGCGCTTTCTTTCAAGAGATTTATTAAGCTAATAACCCCTCATCACTGAGCAACTATCTTACTATCTTGGAGATTCCGATCTCTATAATGTCCTCGGCACCCATTACCTTCAACTGGGGAATCAGTGTGTTTACACTCGCCTTTTCAACAACTGTTTCAACTGCAAAATAACCCGAGTTATAGAGCTTTGATACGGTTGGGTTTTTAAGAGCCGGCAATATCGATACGATATCCTCAAGCTTATTCTCCGGAACGTTCATGCTGATGAGGACCTTGCCGCGTGCCTCAATAACCCCTAGGAGTAATGTTTTTATCTCTTCTATGGCCAACCTCTTCTCTTGGTCCGACCACGACTGTTTATTGGCCATTAAGCGGGTGGTTGATTCCAGAACTGTCCCAATGACCTTTAACCGGTTGTGTCTTAGGGTTTCGCCGGTCTCTGTTAGGTCCACGACGACATCGACAAGTTCCGGAATCTTTGCCTCGGTTGCCCCATATGAGAAAGATATTTTCACGGGAACACCGATCTCCTCGAAATACTTCCGGGTTACGTTAGGAAGTTCGGTGCTCACCCGGCTCCCTGGCTTGATATCTTCGGGCCTCTGGATTGGTGAATTCTCTGGAACTGCAACAACAAGGCGCATCACCCCTGCACCTGTCTTCGCATACGGCATATCGGCAATCTCGATAACATCTGCCCCTGATTCAACGATCCAATCGTGCCCACCGATCCCGAGATCGAAATACCCCTCTGCCACGTATTTGGGAATTTCCTGGGGCCGGAGTATTTTTACCCAGCTAATTCTTGGATCGTTAATGAAAGGATTATATCCTCGGGTATGCTTCTTTACCTCAAGGTCAGCTTGAGCAAAAAGCTGTAATGTTTGTTCTTCAAGACTTCCCTTTGGTAATGCGATACTTAGCATACTAACTCCCATAGAATTGAAATTACTGATAATAGTTTATTGAGATTGATTCTTAGCCTAGCTTTGCCTAGCTTTGGCAGATCTCCTGCAATGATCATGAGGCATCTCGCCTCATAACCATAGCTTACGTTAACTCTTCCGCACCTACCAGTATATCCCACTGCTATTTTAACACATTAAAGTAGTAGAGTTCTACCTATCTAGAAAATAGGGTCTATGGGCTAAGTCAAGGTCCAGGAAGAGGTTTAAGCAAGAGGTGCGGGAAATAGACTAGTAGCTGGATAGCCAATTCTCTCGCTTACTAACCCTCTACTTGAGGTATAGCTATATTATAAGCATTCCCTCGAGAGTAAGGGTACTAAATAGTTATTTCATCCTTGACGGTACGCCTATCGGTAATGTAGTAGTCTAGACTACAAGTACCCTATTCCTGTTTAGCAGCCTCCTTAAGAACTGGCCGGTGTAAGAGTCCTCTACCTCAGCAACCTCCTCTGGTGAGCCAGTGGCAATAACCTCCCCTCCGGCTTCACCGCCTTCCGGTCCAAGATCGATAATCCAATCTGCGGTTTTTATCACATCCAGGTTATGCTCGATAACCAGAACCGTATTGCCTTGCGCCACTAACCTGTTGAGAACATCGAGAAGCTTCTCGATGTCGGCAAAGTGAAGGCCGGTTGTCGGCTCGTCAAGTATATAAAAGGTCCTGCCGGTTGCAACCTTGCAAAGCTCAGCAGCAAGCTTTACCCTCTGCGCTTCCCCACCCGATAAGGTGGGCGCGGGCTGACCGAGCTTTATATAACCTAGCCCTACATCGAATAGCGTCTGTAACTTGCGCTTTATCTTCGGCATGTTCTCAAAAAAGCTGAGCGCCTCTTCAATGGACATATCAAGAACATCGGCTATGCTTCTACCCTTATATTTAACCTCAAGCGTTTCCTTATTATATCGGCTGCCTTTGCAAATTTCGCAAGGGATATAAATATCCGGCAAAAAATGCATCTCTATCTTGATTGTGCCATCGCCGCTGCATGCCTCACAGCGCCCGCCCTTTACATTAAAGCTGAAGCGACCCGGCTTATAACCCCTTATCTGGGCCTCGGGAAGCTGGCTGAAAAGGCTCCGTATATCATCGAACAGCTTCACATAGGTCGCCGGATTTGACCTGGGTGTGCGTCCGATTGGCGATTGATTAATCTCTATCGCTTTATCTACATGTTCTAATCCTTGAATAGCTAGATGCTTACCGGGCAGCTCCCTTGAACGATAAAACTTTCTCGCCAGGGCTTTTGATAGTATATCCGCCACTAGGGTGCTCTTTCCGCTTCCCGAAACACCAGTCACACTCACGAATAGCCCAAGCGGGATGCGCACGTCTATATCCTTCAGATTATGCTCACTGGCGCCCACTATGCTTAACCATGCTCGACCCGGTACCCTTCGTTCCTTCGGGATCTCAATTTGGCGCTTACCGCTTAGAAACTGGCCGGTAACAGATTCCGCCACCGCTATAATATCCTCAAGGGTACCGCTTACAACAACTCTACCGCCATGCTCACCCGCCAACGGCCCGATATCCACGATGTGGTCCGCCCCAAGTATCGTCTCTTCGTCGTGTTCGACGATGATAAGGGTATTCCCAAGATCTCTGAGTCGCTTGAGCGTCCGTATAAGACGCCTGTTATCCCTTTGATGCAGACCGATGCTCGGCTCGTCCAGAACATAGAGGACCCCAACTAAGCCCGAACCGATCTGTGTTGCCAGGCGAATGCGCTGCGCCTCCCCGCCGGAAAGCGTGCCTGCTGAGCGATTGATAGTTAAATAATCGAGGCCGACATCGATGAGAAATTGTAACCTCTCGCGAACTTCCTTTATTATGCGGTGGGCTATCATCTCCTCGCGCTCCGTGAGCGCTAGATCGCTTATAAAATCAAGCGCTCCCCTAGCTGATTTCTCGCTGAGCTGGTGGATATTAAGACCGCCGACCGTTACCGCAAGGCTCTCGGGCTTTAACCTTGCTCCTTTACAGGCTGGGCATGGCCTCATCGCCATATATTGGGCTATCTGCTCACGTTGGTACTCACTGTCCGACTCACGAAAGCGGCGGGCAAGGTTCTTTAGGACGCCGTCGAACGTTGCATGATAACTCCTTATCCGACCGGTAAAACTGCGATATCTAACATAAACCGGATAGCCATCGGTACCTAGCAGAAGGATTCTGTGGGCTTCATCGGGAATGTCCTTCCACGGCATATCCATATCTATATCGTATTCCTTGCAGACCGCCTGTATCATCTTGGGATAAAAATCGATGCGCGTATAGTAGAATGGGTGGATCGCACCCTCGTTAATGCTCAAGTTCTCATCGGGGATGACGAGTTCGGGGTCGACCACCATCTTCGTGCCAAGGCCCGCACACTCACGGCACGCACCATATGGGCTATTAAAAGAGAACATCCGCGGTTCAAGCTCTTCAAAACTTATACCGCAATCTATACAGGCGAAATGGGTGCTGAAATCGTATCGCTCACCCGCAATCACCTGTACTGATGCTATGCCGTCGCCAAGGCTCAGCGCCGTCTCAATGGAATCGGCGAGCCTGCGCTGTATCTCGTCTTTCATAATCAGCCTATCGATTATGACATCGATGTCATGGCGCTCCTTCTTATCAAGCTTTATATCCTCCTCAAGGCCATATACATTACCATCAACCTGCACCCTTGCGAAGCCATCTTTCCTCAGCCTCTCTAAGAGTTCCTTATACTCCCCCTTGCGGCCACGGACGACCGGCGCAAGCACCTGAAACTTTGTGCCGGCCGGCATTCTCATAACCTGCTCGATGACTTGCTGGGATGTCTGCTGGGTTATCTCTCTGCCGCAATTCGGGCAATGCGGTATGCCTATTCTAGCGTAAAGCAAGCGCAGGTAATCATAGACCTCTGTAATCGTTCCCACAGTTGATCTTGGATTTTTGGAGGTCGACTTCTGATCTATGCAGATGGCCGGCGACAGCCCATCGATATGATCGACATCCGGCTTATTCATCTGGCCTAAGAACTGCCTGGCATACGCCGATAGGGACTCTACATAGCGCCGCTGCCCCTCGGCATAGATCGTATCGATCGCCAGTGATGATTTGCCCGAGCCGCTCAAGCCCGTCATGACGATGAGCTTGTTTCTGGGAAGTTCCAGGTTTATATTTTTTAAGTTGTGCTCCCTTGCCCCGCGTATGATTATCTTATCTTCATGCATGTTATCTCGTTTCCTATTTTCCTTATTCTGTGATGAGCGCCTCTGCACGATGGATGCACATCTGTTGCTCTTATTTCTCGTCTAATTATACCAAGATGGGCAATGCTTAAGCGCTTGTATGTTCTAAAGAGATTTTAGAGCGATTATCTTTTAAATGCAGGGTTATTCTCTCAATATCTAGTAGCTAATTTAAATAATATATGCTATTATAAGCTATTATAAGTTTGTGGTATGTATATAGAGATACACGACGATCTATAGCTAGTCTAGAGAATTATAACCTTGAATTAAGAATAGTTTAATAGATATATCAGGAGGCGATGATCCGTGGCCTGGATCTGGGCACTGCGGCCACGGTGAGCCACTAGTGCAACCGACCTTTAGGGTCATTTTTTTATTTAGGGTTTCTGGAAGAATTCAGCATTCACATCGCCCGTTATTTCCGGTAGATACGCATTACAGAATAGTTCTAGTACATACCACCTTCTGAAATCCATAAATCTTTCTAATGGCTGGTGCCATAGTATTTAATTTGGAGGTATTTTTGCTTCTATCTCGTCTGAAGGCAAAGGGAATTTTCTCCCCCAGATCAGGCCTCGGGGTTCTGCTCGGTCTGGTGTTGATCTCCTCTGCCCTCTCCCCGGTTGGGAGCGTGCAGGCAGAAAAGAATGCGACCGATCACAAGCCCTACATTATTGGCTTTAAGGAACCACCCGGTCGCGCCGGTATAGAGGTTGTTAAAGGTCAAGACGGAAGAATCCGCTATGTATACGACCTGATTCCGGCCGTCGCGGCATCCCTTCCAGAGGCCGCGGTTGAAGCCCTTCAGAAGAATCCCCGCATCGCCTACATCGAACCCGACGTCCAGGTGAGGGCAATCGCTCAGGATATGCCCTGGGGAGTCAGCAAGGTCAGAGCGCCTGAGGTATGGGGATTAACCCGGGGGTCAGCGGTAAAGGTTGCGGTGGTCGATACGGGCATAGATTATAATCATCCCGATCTTGCCGCCAACTACAAGGGTGGCTATGACTTTGTAAATGGGGATGCCGACCCAATGGATGATAACAACCACGGCACGCACGTTTCCGGCACGGTCGCCGCTGTCGATAACACCATAGGCGTTGTAGGCGTGGCGCCCTCGGCCCATCTCTACGCGCTGAAGGTTCTGGGCAGCAATGGCTCTGGGAATATAAGTGACTTCATTGCCGCTATCGAGTGGTCCGTCAATCATAACATGCAGGTTATCAACATGAGCCTGGGCTACGATGGTCCATTTTACCTTTCCTCCCTTGAGGATGCCTGTAGAAATGCCTACCAGGCTGGTTTACTTCTGGTGGCGGCTGCTGGCAATTCAGGTAAGGCAAACGGCAAAGGGGATAATGTTGATCAGCCGGCTCGATATCAGTCGGTTATTGCGGTTGCCGCCATCGATCAAAATGATAAGCGAGCTTCTTTCTCAAGTACAGGCCCCACCGTCGAACTATCGGCGCCCGGGGTGAATATCCTCAGTACCCTTACAAACAATGGATATGGCTCTGGAAGCGGCACATCAATGGCGTCGCCCCATGTTGCAGGGGTTGCGGCGCTTGTTTGGATAATCAACCCTGGCTTTACCAACGTTCAGCTAAGGCAGGTGCTCCAGGATACAGCCTGTTACTTAGGCGATCCCAACCAATACGGGAAAGGCCTAGTCGACGCCTATGAGGCCGTGCGCGCAGCAACTCCTCCGCCCACAACAGGATACGAAATAACAGTTACATCTTTAAACCTTGGGGATGTCCTTGCCGGGACAAATACCTGGCCAGGCGTCGATGCGAAGAACAAGCCGGTGAGCATAAACGCCGGGGGTCCCTGGCAGGTTACGGCGATCGCAGATGGTGACTTTACCGGTGGGGGCAGCCCATCGATCATCCTTGACATCACAAACTTGAAGATGGGTGCAGGCTATGATTCAGTCGCCCAGGTTCCCAAGGCAGGCTCGGCGGTAACGATCGCTCAGGGTTCGGCAGGTACGGGGCTCTCACCCGATATGCACACAACGCTTGACGTGCCCTGGAATCGCAGCGATCTCGTCGGCAAAACTTTTTCGGCAACCATCACCTACACAGTGATGCCGCAGTAGATGCAATAGATTGACCGGATTCTTTTGCTCCGGTAGATCGGTTTTGAAAGGAGGTGGAAGAAATGAAGAAAACTCACTTGATGGCCCTTTTAGCCCTCGGCCTTGTTTTGGCCCTGGCTGGAGCAGCTACAGCAGCAACTTCTGGTAACGCTCCCGTATCTTTCTCGGTGATATCAAGCATGGAGATTACGGCAAATAGTGTAAATCTCGGTTCGCTTGCGCCAGGTACGCATGATTTAGGAAATAAAAATCCGGTGACAGTTAGCGCAAATAGGAATTGGGCTGTGACGGCGCAGGCAGGTGGGGACTTTACCGATAGCGCTACCACTCCTCCGACGACGCTTGCTATCTCAAACCTAAAAATGAATAATAATACGATGTCCTCGACCGTTGCTGTTAACATCGCCAGTGGTTCTGCCGGTCAGAACCAAACTCCAAATGTACCTGCAAGTATAAACATACCCTGGGATGCAAACTTAGGCGGCAAAACGCTGTCTGCCACGATCACATATACTGTGATTCCCCAGTAGGGATGTTAAGGAGAAATAAAAGTAGGTCTATATCAGGACAGGGCTTCAAAAACTTGACCACAGGTCGGACTCATGGGTTAAATATGTTATAGCGCCCAACAGTGGAAAGGAGGATTCCCATTCTTTCTGCAGGTAAAAACCGACCAAGGCATCAAGATGGGTAAGCGCAGGTGTTATTAAGAAGAGATCGTCTATTAATAGTAGCTCTTATGCTTGCGCTTTTACTGACCTTTACTCTTCAATTCGGGTCAGTAGAGGCCAGCGAGCAGATCAAGGCAAGCCTGCGCGTATACCCGGTAAAGATCGAGATGCCCGTCAAGGCGGGAGAAACTTGTTCCGCCGATATAAATGTGCAGAATACAGGCGACCGTCCAGCTAAAATACTGGTTTACGCTCAGGACTTTACCAAAGACGAGAAGGGAAACTATACATTCTACAAGCCGGGCGAACGGGCGATCTCGATGTCCGCTGCAAGCTGGCTTTCGCCATCCATGAGAGAGCTTGAGCTTGATCCGAGCGAATCCAGGGTGCTGGATGTTGAGCTTTCGGCCCCTAAAGATGCCGAGCCCGGTGGGCATTATACCATGGTTTTTGTCGAGGCCGAGCCGAAGGTTGCAGGGCAAGATATCCCACAAGGCGCCCATATCTTAAGCAAAGCAAGGGTGGGCGTACTCGTACTTGGCACGGTCGGTGGTCAGATCCGCCGCCTGGGGGCGCTTGGATCTTTTAAGGTTGCCAGTTTTAATTTCGGTCCGCGCGTGCCCAGTACAGTTGTCTTTGAAAATAAAGGTAATGTTCATATCGAATTGGCGGGCATTATTACCTTTAAGGATTGGCGAGGCAGGCAGGTCGGGAGCATCCCTATTGTAGAGCGCACAAGCCTGCCGGCATCTAAGCTTGAGATTAGTGAGGTCTGGGAGGGCGCGCCCTTGATAGGGCGCTTTACGGCAAACGCTAAGATCATTTCGAAAGATGGTAAAGAATGGGTTAAGAGCCAGTCGTTCTGGATTTTTCCGCTCAAGGAAGCGGCTTATATACTCGGGCTGATAGTTATCCTTGCTGGGGCCTGGTATATTGTAACCCGGAAATTTCAATTCAAGGTCGAGCGGCGGCAGTAGGATTCCGTTTTCACTTGAGGACTGAATCGGAGAGCCGATTCATATAGAAAGTATATTCTTTGCGACTAAAGGAAAAGATTATGCATAAACTCAGCATAAGAGATTTCAGGTGGATATCGCTGGTTATCCTTATGGTAATCTGGTTGTTTCTTGGGACGTCCCCGGGGTGGGCTGGGCAATCCACTCAGGGTACCGTTTCTTTTACGGTTGTTCAATCACCGCTTGAGGTTATGCTAAAAAAGCCCGATTCTATTAGCACTGGAGATACCTTTGTATTAAAGGCAACGGTGGTAAATAGAGGCGACCGTAAGCTAAGCGAAGGAGCGATCGTTCTTAGCATAGCGCCACCTGATGGCATTTTCCTTTCCGGCAAGCATCAGACTAAGAAGCTTGGATCACTCAATCCCGGCCAGATCAAGACCGTTTCCTGGCGGCTTAAGGCTGAATTAGCGGGGAGTTATTCCGCCACCGGGGTGGCTTTGGCCTGGGACAGAAAGGAAAGGTCGCGCTTCGAGGCAGGAACCCGAATGGAGATCGAAGTTCTTTCGCAGAGCTGGGCTGAATCGGCTAAAAAATACTTGCTCCAGCAGGTTGATCTATTATTGCTGTGGCCCAAAAAAGTCAAAATGATAACCCTTTTCCCAAGGAAGACATCACTCTGATCGAGTATCGTCCCATTGGCGAGGCTGTAAAGCGCATTCACTCCTTGTTCTCATAACCATTCGTCGATGCGGCCTTCTCTATTACTTTAAGCTTCTCCTTAGGAATAAAGACTCTATCACGTGTCGGGTATTTTCTGCGGGCATTCTTTAGATAACTTATCGCCAGTAGGCCGGTATCTTTATGCACGAAAGCCTCGGCTATTTTTTCATCCCCGCTGTACCAGCGGAGGAGATATCCTTCCAGTCACTTTCAGACCTCCCCCCGCCTGGTAACTGATGACATAGCGGTGGCTATGTCCTTAAATTCGGGATCCCTCATACTATAGCTTCTGATAAACTTCTTTTCTGGCATATCGTCTTTATAGATCAATACCTTATCAGCGGTCTTTATAGTGCTATAGAACTCATTCATATACTTTCTACCGCTATCTTGCTTCAGGGCATTGCAACCTTGTGCCAGAGGCATGATAAGTAAGATCGGCAATATTACGATTAGTGAGCGAGATAAGACTCTTTTTAGGAAAATCATCCGAATGCTCCTAAACTAAGCTAACATTTGATTGGTGTAATGATATACCATTTGTTTTATGTTTGGAATAGAAGAGATTGCCATGTCGAGTTACTTCGCCTTAAGGCTAAGTACTGCGGCCCAGACGGGCCTTGCTCCAATGACAGGTTCTAGTCACTGCATATGCGATGGTGTATTGATTTCAGAGATCTTGCACCTATAAAACAACAACCAGTATTTTCACCAAATCGTAGCGCAGCCCTTTAGGGCTGCCATCATGGTGCATAATTCCATCGTAGCGCAGCCCTTTAGGGCTGCTACCGCGATAATATTCTAGCAGAGCTAAGCAGGGCTAAAGCCCTGCGCTACGGCATGGTATACCATGATATTTTAGCAGGGCTAAAGCCCTGCGCTACGGCTCTGTGATGCGATAGGAAGAGGTATGGCTCAAGCAGTTGTAAA
>JACUUO010000241.1 GCA_014859275.1 Actinomycetota bacterium
CTCTCTTGCCGACCGCCTGATCTACGGGATGTAAGATTCTGTGGATAGGCCCTAAGGCGATAGAGGTAGATATCCCAAGTGCTGAGTGGCTCCGAGACCACTGACACCTTATATGGTAGGTGTTTATTGAGAAAAGCCTCAAGCTTCTCCCCATCGAGCCCCACCCTTTCGCTTACATGGGGAAATTTACTGTTACCAAAGGTGAGACCGATATAGAGATGCTCTATCTTGCTCTTTCCGGCGCCCTGTCCCAATTCTTGTATCGCTTCTTCTACCTGCTTCAATATATCGTCCTCATCTACTTTGCAGTCGGCGTTAAGAGAAATAAATAGCGAATCCGCCAGTGGCCCGTCGCTACTGTCATCGGGTGTAGGGCGTGAGAAGCGGTCTTCACCCGGGACTGCACTGTCCTGGCTGCTATTTTCAATTGCTTTAAGGATGGCTTGGGTAGCCACTCCTGCCATGCCGTTTCTGTTTTTGATGGGTATTCCAAAGCGTGGAAATTGCACGATTATGCTGCCTATCTCACCCCCATCCAGCGTTCTCTTAAGCTTCTGGATCGGTACCGCGTCCCTCGTAAACCAGTGGCCTGCATATGGCTCTCCTCTGTAATAGGTGATGGGCACTAGTAGAATATCCGGCTCGAGCTGGAGCGAACCTACATGGTGTCCACCATCGAATATTACGCAGCGGACTACTTCTGCGTCGTAAAGGCGTTGCGTCCCTTCTAAGCCCCAGTCATTGGACCTGATTACATCGGAGGTCGTGGCCTCCACTATTGCGTCGATCCTTTTCCTTATCGCCAGGTCATCTACGGTTTTAATTATTCTTCTCTGCTCCGCTACGCTTTTACCCATAAGATCAAGCGGCTCAATAGTTGCTATAACAAAGCGGTTTGATAATTTCCTAGAGCCTGCGTTCGGTAAAGCTGAGGCGGAGATTATTTCTATATCCCCTTTCTGTAGGGCTAGCAGCTTTGGAGAGGATAACTTGGTCATCCGCTCCAGATTCTGACCTTTGGGAATGGTCACAACGTTTAACCTGGATAAGATCAAGCCAGAAATGAATAATTCGGCTTTTCTAATGATAGGAGAGTGTACCCATGGTGGATTTTGGAGCACAAGGGTGGTAATAAGGGCGGGAGTGAGGAGAATGGATAGCACAATTAATCGGATAATCCCTCTCTTTCTCATCCCACCATAAAATCACCTTCAACATTTTCCCGCCAATTACTCCATAGTTTGAATTTTTTCCCCAAATCTGGAATAATTTATTATTGTAAATTAGAGAGGGCGTTTAGCTCAGCGGGAGAGCACTACCTTCACACGGTAGGGGCCACTGGTTCAAATCCAGTAACGCCCACAGGTCAGAGGCCTAGAATCAGGGGATATGGTTCTAGGTCTTTTTATTGGAGTGCATAGATTATCAAGCGGCTTTCATTCCTGTGTATCTGGACCGCTTTTTGCACGAATCTCTCTTGTCCTCTGTCTAATACTCAATCGATGTTGCCCACCAGATGCCGTAGAGTCTGCGCTTAAGCCCCATGCGCCAATTTTTATTTACTCATACTAAAGGGGAGTCTATAATATTTAAAGAAAAACACGGGCTGGGAAGGTACTTGCAAAGGTAAGCAAGAGTACGGCCGTAGAAGGAGAAGTAGCTTGAAAAAGGTAACCTGGAAGCAGCGCCTAGAGCATATAGTCTCAATTATTACCGAGGGCATTATCGTCTTTGATCGGGATGGTCGAATCACGTTTGCCAATGCCGAAGCAGAGAAAATCCTCGGCCTTAAGCGCAGCACCATCATCGGGCGCACCTTCAACGACCCGGCGTGGAAGTTTACCACGGTAGATGGAAGACCCCTTCCAGATGATGAGCATCCCTTCGCCTGGGTTATGCAAACGGGAAGGGGTATATATGGTATGGAGCTTGCCGTGGAGCGACCCGATGGCACTGAAGTGCCATTATCCGTCAATGCGGGACCGCTTCGTGATGAAAAAGGTACCACCGATGTGGTCGTATCGTTTTTAGATGTTACCGAACAAAAGAGGGCAAAGAGCGCACTCAGGGATAGCGAGGAGCGCTTTCATCGTTGCCTAGATCTCTCTCCTGAATCAGTAACTATCTATAGAGAAGGAAAGATTATCTACATGAATGCTGCGGGAGCGAAGTTACTCGGTGCAAAAAATCCGGAAGAATTCATTGGTAAACCGGTGCTTAGTTTAATCCACCCGGATTATCACGAGGTCATGAAAGATCGAGTTCAGCAGGTACAGCAAGGCAAAGTGGTAGGTCTTGTCGAAGAAAAGTTCCTTAGTCTTGATGGACGGATAATTGATGTTGAGGTTACAGTGGCACCGATTATCTATCAGGGCAAAATGGCGATGTTGCTTGTTGCCCATGACATCACCGAACGAAAAAGAGCAGAGGAAAGACTAAGGCTCTTCTCAGAGGCAGTAGAAGGGGCACCAGATGGGGTCCAGATAACTGACCTTAACGGGTATATACTCTACTCCAACCGAGCAGTAGAGAGGATATATGGCTACACTCCGGAGGAATACAGGGGAAGACACGTAAACGAGATGAACGTAGACCTCGAGTTTGCCAGCAACGTGATACTTCCAAGCATAAAGGAGACTG
>JACUUO010000047.1 GCA_014859275.1 Actinomycetota bacterium
CTCTTGCCCACATCCCCGGTGCCCTGGTCACCCTACCCACATCTCTTACCCACATTAACTGGTAACTGCAGCACTGCAGCACCGGCTAACTATTCCTACATCTCTTACCCACATCAACATTGGCACGTTGGTACCTTGGCATAGCCAAGAGTTAGTAGTTCATAGAGTAAGTACCCACACCTCTTACCCACATCCCTGGACCCTGGTCCCTGGCCACCCGGTCCTTAAGTGTGATACTCTGCGTTTATCCTTACGTAATCGTAGCTGAGATCGCAGGTCCACATACGGGCACTGCCATCGCCAAGCTTAAGATCAACCTTTACCTCTATATCATTAGACTTAATGGCCTCGTTCACCTTGGCGGCATCGTGGGCAACCACGCATCCATTTTCGACCAGCTTCTCACCGCCGAAGTAAATATCTACCCTTGCAGGGTCAATATCAGCGGATGAATACCCGACAGCTGCAACAATTCTTCCCCAGTTCGCATCCTGCCCGAAAAATGCGGTCTTAACCAGATTAGAATTAGCAATCGCCATCGCAGCCTTCTTAGCATCTGTATCGCCCACGGCACCGATCACCTCTACCTCGATGAACTTAGTCGCTCCCTCCCCATCCCTTACGATAAGCTTAGCAAGTTCCATACAGACCTGATTAAGGGCTTCTTGGAATACCCCGGCGTTTCCCGTGGTAACTCGAGCACCGGATTCACCATTAGCAAGTAGCACAACCATATCATTTGTGCTAGTGTCACCATCTACCGTTATAGAATTAAAGGATTTGTTGACGGCCGCTTTTAGAGAGCTATCTAGCGCTCCTAATGTTACCAATGCATCGGTGGTAATCACCGCAAGCATGGTCGCCATATTCGGGGCGATCATACCTGATCCCTTAGCCATACCACCAATTCTTACCTCTTGGCTGTCTAGCTCAAAGGCAATCGCATATTCTTTTGAAAATGTATCTGTGGTCATTATTGCTTCAGCCGCATCCGTTCCCGTACCTTTTGGTAACCTACCAACAGCCATCTTTATACCTTCCTCAACCTTTTGAATCGGCATCGGGACGCCTATTATGCCGGTTGAGGAAATAATGATATCCTTAGGGTTAATTCCGATGGCAAGCCCGGCAACCTCAGCCATCTTTTCTGCATCCCGGTAGCCTTGTCTACCGGTACACGCATTTGCATTACCGCTGTTTATAACGACCGCCTGCACCTTGCCATTGGCAATATGGTTTTTGCTTAGATGAACTGGTGCCGCGGCCATCTTATTGGTTGTAAACACAGCTGCGGCAATGGCCACCTTCTCGGATACGACAACAGCTATGTCTTTGTTTCCGCTCTGCTTGATATTGCAGGCCACCCCCGAGGCTTTAAAGCCTTTAGGCACGATCACACCACCGCTTATCTGTTTTATTTCTAATTGTTTAATATTGCTCATAATTAGCTCTTTTCTATTTTTTCCTTTACGGCATCAGTCCCGCATGCCTCAATCCCATATCTTGCGGCAAGCCTACCATCAAGTTCATATTCTGAATCGCTTGCCCTGATGCCCCCTTAACCAGATTATCGATGGCGGAAATGATTATAACCTTCCCCGTCCTCACATCAAGCGCAATACCTATGTGGCAGTAATTCGACCCTGCAACGTTCTTAGTCTGCGGGTATTGCCCACTTGGCAATATAAGGACAAACGGTTTATCCTTATAAAACGATTTGTAGAGAGCAATCAGTCGATCTAAGTCCACGAAATCAGCCATATCCGCATATGCAGTCGTCAGTATACCCCTGCTTACCGGCATTAGGTGAGGGGTAAACGATACCGTTATCGCCTTACCAGCGATATCCGACATATACTGCTCTATTTCCGGGGTATGCTGGTGGACACCGCCAACCTTATATGCGGTCAAGCTCCCATCAATCTTGCAGAAATGGGTACCCGGCTTCGGATCCCGGCCGGCTCCAGAAGCGCCACTTAGCGAATTTATAACAATTCCGTCCGTACTTATAAGTTTTTCCGAGATGAGCGGTGCCAGTGCGAGGAGGACACCGGTCGGATAACAACCTGGATTGGAGATAAAATTTGCGCTCTTTATCTCCTCTTCATATAATTCCGGCAGGCCGTATACGGCCCTTCCGATAAGTTCCGGATTTGTATGCTCCCTCTTATACCAAGCCTCATATACCCCTGCATCATCCAACCTAAAATCGCCGCTGAGGTCGATAACTTTGTGGCCGGCGTCCAAAAGCCCCGGAGCTACTTCCATTGCCTTACCGTGCGGGAGCGCTAGAAAGAAGACATCCGCCTTGCTGCCAGCAACTTCTAGGTCATAGGCATCGTAAACAAGATCGCTTATCCCCGTAAGATGCGGGTAAAGCTCGTCCACCCTTGCGCCTTGGTATTGGTTAGCCGTTACATACCCTATTTCTATTTCTGGGTGCCCTGCCGCTAGCCTGATTAGCTCGGCACCGGTATAACCAGATGCTCCAATTATTCCAACTTTCAGCGGCATGATTTCTCCTTAAATAGGCGCTTTAACTTATTATATACCATATAATAGTATAATCGGCATTATTTATGCAATATTTAATTATAAAATTGCTGACTAATTTATGGATGCGGGTGCATATAACTCGGGGATATATGTCATGATTTGCATGGCAAGTATCACTACATGATAATAAACCAAGTGATCTAGATATAAGTGATCTAGATATTAAAGATCGGCTCAGCAATTTCGCTATGAAGGATGACCCTTTTTAACCTTTGACCGGGCGGTACAGCCTGTAAATCTGCGATTATAGTGTTTTCGATTGAAGAGGATGCCCCTATGCTGCACCCATGCCACAATATACTATTTGATATCTCAACCCCAGGGCCTATTGAGCAACCCCCTCCTATTACCGCATATGGACCGATTGTTGAGCCTCTCTCTATACAAACATCTTTGCCAATTAACGTCGGTTCTTCGACCTTAACGGTCAAATCGATCTCCGCCGTCTCATCAAACCATATATTTTCACCAACAAGGCGCCCATCAATCGGCAGGCGTGTCTTACCGCTTATTAAATCCTTATTCGCCTGTATATACCTCTCTATCCTCCCGATATCAGTCCAATATCCTTCTGCAAAGTAAGCATAAAGAGAGCCCTCGCTTGCAAGAGGTATAAGCACGGAATCAAGAAGGCTTGAATACCCCGCCGGTATCACCTTTATAACCGAAGGCTCGAAGATTCCGATACCGGTGTAGACTCCATTCCTAACTTTATCACCTGGGGTTTTACCCGTCATTATTCGACCATCAGAACTTACACCGATTGGCTGGTAATCGGGGTCCTGCTCCGGCGCTGTTAGAATAAGGGTGGCCCTTGCGCCGGTCTTTTTATGGAACTCTATCGCGCCGGCGAGATCGATATCGGTGGTAATATCGGTGTTAACAACCAGGAATTTATCATCGGCTAGAAACCTCTCGATTTTTTTAATTGCGCCGGCTGTGCCTAAGAGCTCCGGCTCGTAGGAATAGTAAACGCGCGTGCCCCACCAGCTCCCACCACCAATTACACCCTTTATTTCTTCCGGTAAATAATGAAGATTTATGAAAATCTCTTCTATTCCGTAGGATCGCAAAAGATCCAGCAATCTTATAATCGATGGCTGGTTTGCTACAGGCACCAGGGCTTTTGGTTTTGTGATAGTTAGCGGCCTGAGTCGAGTCCCCTGGCCGGCTGCAAGTAGAAAAGCACGCATAGTAATAGTATACACCCTAAACAGAGCAAGATGTAGTATATCGTATTTTTCTTCATATCTGACCTACTGCTCTGTCAGACTTGCTTTGATTGATAAGAAGCTGTCAGCGGTCAGCAATGATAGTGCTGTGGTGCCAATGTAGTTGCCCCATTTATGGGCGATCTCTCATCCTATATAACACGTAGTTGCCCGATTCATCGGGCAACTACCGGCAACTACGGGCGGACACGTCGGCCCATTACGGGCCTCCCATGGCCTAAGGAAACTCACGTTTCCATAGAGTAGTGGTCGAGCTTGTCTCGACCCTTCCTAGGGCGGACACAGGGTCCGCCCCTACGTATAGGATGATCATGGGGAATCCTTCCCCCATGAGTAAGTCCCCCTTGCGGGCTAACGCCCTTTCTCCCATCGAGGGAGGGGAACTCGATAATCGAGAATCGACCGAATCGAAAATGGTTTGAGGCACTATAACCCCTCACATTTCAAATCTGACCCTCAGTAATTCAATCAATTTTCCATTTTCCATTTTCGATTCTCTAGCACAGCGTCACTCTGTGACGCTGTGCTACGCCCGTATCTCGGCCCCGAGTTCCTTGCTGAGCCTGTTTACTATCCTCTCGCGGGCTTCAAGCGCCTCCTCATCGGTAAGCGTTCTACCGGGAGCTCTAAAAATCATTGAGTACGCCATACTCTTCTTGCCCTCGGGTACACCCTTGCCCGTATATAGGTCGAATAACCTTGCCTGCTCAAGTATAGGCTTACCTTCAGCTTCTATAAGCTCAACGAGTTGTTCATGTATAACCGATTCATCAACAAGCACGGCTATATCGAGGGATATAGCGGGGTACTTCGGAATCTCAACAAATATCTTTTCAACCCTGGCCTTATCTATGAGCTTGTTGAAATTAAGCTCGGCGACATATGCTCTCGGCATGTCAAACGCAGCCTGAGCATCAGGATGCAACTCCCCAAAGAAGCCGATGGATTCATCGCCTATAAGAAGCTCAGCGCTCCTTCCAGGATGCAGCGCTGGATGAGTAAATTGCCTTACAGACAAATTGGTAACATTAATCTCATCCATAACTGAGTCGATTACGCCTTTAAGATCGAAAAAGTCTATAGCCCTACCTTTTTCATACCACTCATCAGGTCTCCAAGCGCCCGTTAAGGCAATCCCGAGCATGGTTTCTTCATCCGGTAATTCCTTGCCTTCCTCATGCCAGAAGACGTGACCGATCTCAAAGACCTGCACATCGTATTGCCCTCGGTTCACGTTGTATTTTAGAACCTTAAGGAGATTTGCCAGAAGGGTCGTGCGCAAAACCGACAACCCTTCGCTAAGTGGGTTCATCAACCTTACAAACCAGCGGAATGGGTCTCCCTCAGGAATCTGTAGTTTATCAACATCGCGTGGATCTATAAAGCTATAGGTAATTATCTCCGATAGGCCAGACGCTACGAGGCGTCCCTTTACCGATTCGGCAATTCTCTGCCTGAGATTTAAGCCACCCTGCTTTCCGCTGCTTTCCGGAAGGGTAGATTCTATATTATTGTAGCCGTAGATCCTTGCAACTTCCTCAATTAAGTCTATTTCTCTTTCAAGATCAGGCCTGAACGTCGGAATGGTGACCCACATATCGGTAGTGCCTTCAACAATCTCAACCGAAAGCTCAAGTCGCTTCAGGATATTTATTATCTCTTCAAGGCTAAGCCTAGTGCCCAGTATAGCGTTTACTCTATCCGTCCTTAGAGGTAATCTTCTCGGCCTTATTGCCTTGGGATAAGCATCAATGATGCCCTGCGATACGCTTCCACCTGCGATTTCGGCCATTAACTGGGCTGCACGATCAGCTGCGTAGACCACACCGTTAGGATCAGCTCCCTTCTCGAAACGCGCCGATGCCTCGGACAGCAACCCAAGATTTCTTGAAGTTCTCATTATCGATTTCGGCTCAAAGTACGCCGATTCAAGCAATATGTCAACCGTCTTCTCAGATACCTCGGTATCGCCACCGCCCATAATGCCCCCAAGCGCCACCGGCCTCTGAGCATCTGCGATGACAAGCATGCTTTCATCGAGTTCACGAATAACACCATCAAGGGTTGTCAAATGCTCGCCGTTTTTTGCCTTGCGAACGATAATTCTTCTTCCATGAAGCGTATCGAAATCGAAGGCATGAAGTGGCTGCCCAGTCTCAAGCATTACATAGTTAGTGGTATCAACTATATTGTTTATCGGGCGCATCCCAGCCTTCTGCAAACGCTGCCGCATCCACGTAGGGCTCGGCCCTACTTTAACACCCCGGATAAGCCGAGCAGTGTACCTCGGGCAGAGATCCGGGTCGAGTATCTCTACGCCGGTCACATCCGCCGCTTTCTCGGTTGATTCTCTCAACGATACAATCGGTTTATGCAGCTTATTACCAGTTATCGCACCAACTTCCCTGGCAATCCCTATCATCGCAAGGGAGTCGGGACGATTCGGGGTTATCTCCAGGTCGAGAATCGTATCATCCAATCCCATCGCTTGAGCAAAAGGCACCCCAACCTCAACATCCCTGGGGAGGATGTATATGCCGCTCGCATCAGACCCTACCTTTAGCTCGGCCTGCGAACAAAGCATGCCTTGAGACGTAACGCCCCTGATCTTAGCAGCCTTGATCTCAACACCATTCGGAAGATGGGCACCGATTAACGCTACCGGGACCTTGTCGCCCGTCTTAATATTCTTGGCGCCACAGATAATCTGAAGCGTCTCTGGCCTTCCTATATAAACCGTCGTAACGCTTAGCTTATCGGCATCGGGATGAGGTTTTACATCGATGAGTTGACCGACCCTAACGTTCTCAAGCCCTTCTCCTAGGTGCTTTATACTTTCTACAGCAGTTCCCGTCAGATTGAGCTGCTCTGCAAGCTCATCAGGAGACAGCTCAAAATCGATATACTCTTTTAACCAGCTTATAGGAACTAGCACTCTCTTATCCTCCTTAAAATTGGCTTATAAACCTCATATCGTTGTCGACAAACATCCTGATATCGGGTACGCCATACATCAGCATCGCTATTCGCTCAACGCCCATGCCGAAAGCAAAACCGCTTACTCTCTCAGGGTCATAGCCGACCTCTATTAACACATTCGGATCGACCATGCCGGCGCCCAATATCTCAAGCCACCCGCCACCGCAGATCCGGCAACCTACACCACCGCAGGCAATGCATCGCACATCCACCTCGGCGCTCGGCTCAGTAAATGGAAAAAAGTGCGGGCGCAATCTGATGCGCTGATCGTTTTCAGGTGGCTGCTCAATAAACCCCTCGCGTGCAAGCATCCGAACCTGTCGTTCCCTTCCAAACAGCTGTTTTGTGAATTCCTCAAGCGTTCCTTTCAGATCGCCGAAAGTAATACCCTCATCAACGGCCAATCCCTCAACCTGATGAAACATCGGCGAGTGAGTAGGGTCGGGAACATCCCTTCTGTATGCCCTTCCGGGGGCTATTATATAAACCGGCGGTTGCTGTGATTTCATAACCCTTATCTGAACAGGTGATGTATGGGTTCTAAGAAGAATGTCATCATCGGCCGGTTGAACGCTCTCCTTTTTTATATAGAAAGTATCCTGCAGGCTCCTTGCAGGATGATCAGCCGGTGTATTGAGGGCCTTAAAGTTATAGTAATCTAATTCAACCTCCGGGCCCTCGGCAACTTTGTAGCCTAAACCTATAAATATATCCGTTATCTCATTAATTACCTGGGCAATCAAATGCCTGTTACCAAAAACAGATTGACGGCCTGGAAGCGTTATATCTACGGTCTCAGCAATTAAGCGCTCAGCCTTTTCAGCCCGCGATAGTTCGTCTTGCCTTGCCAGTATGTCGACCTCGAGTTTCTGTCTTACCTCATTTGCAACCCTTCCAACTTCTTTTCGTTCTTCAGGGGGAAGCTGGCCCAGGGTTTTTAGCACCGAGGTTAGTCTTCCCTTCTTGCCTAGATACTCAATCCTAACCTGATCAAGTTCTCGCAAGCTAGAGGCCCTTTCTATGGCTGTTTTTCCCTCTTCTAATATGTTCTGTAAATCCTCCCGGGATAGCATGTTTATCACCTTTCCTCCATCAAAAAAGTCCTCTCTCGCATAACAAGGACGAGAAAGGACCCGTGGTACCACCTTGATTCAGGCTAATAGCTAATGACCCTTTTATAGCCTGCTCTTTCATCCCGGTAACGGTGGGATATCCGAATCGCCTACTTGACCGCGTAATCCTAAAGGATTCTTCGTTCAGCTCATGGCTCTGAAGTGAACTTCACCAAGTACCCCTGGCACTCTCTCAGCTTTACATGCCTCTCTGTAAAGGATGATTATTGGTTACTCTCTCCGTCATAGCCTTTAAGTCAAATGTAATATTTTCTTTATTACAGGGCCAAGCAAGGCATAGTCATAATAACCTCGTCTCTTACCCTTATTAACCGTAACATCGCTACAGCGACTAACTTAAACCATAAGTTTTTCCTTAGCTTTTGCAGCCAGCTCCGCAAAAGCCTCCGGATCGTGTACTGCCATATCGGCAAGAACCTTCCTATCAACCTCAATTTCCGCAAGTTTAAGTCCATTTATAAGGCGGCTGTAAGACATCCCGTTTAACCTTGCCGCAGCATTAATCCTTGCGATCCAGAGCTGCCTAAAATCGCGTTTTTTGGCCTTTCTGTCTCTATATGCATATGCCAGCGAGCGCATAACCTGCTCTTTTGCCGCCTTATATTGCTTGCTCTTTGCACCTCGGTAGCCTTTTGCCAGCTCTAATACTTTTTTATGCCTTTTCCTTGTGCTCCCAGCATGTCTAGTCCTTGGCATCAGCTATCAACCCCTTTAAAACAATAATCATTACAACCCCATCATGCGCTTGAGGCTTTTCTCATTAGTCGAATTCACAACGCCCTCTTTACGAAGATGTCTTTTACGTTTTGGGCTTTTCTTTCCAAGGATATGACTCCTGAAAGCATGCTTGTAAACTAGCTTTCCTGAGCCCGTGACCTTGAAGCGCTTTGCCGCTCCACGGTGGGTTTTCATTTTCGGCATAACTTGCTCCTTTCAGCTTGCAATATTTGAAGTAGTCGGTCGCAATGAGCATCCTTTAGCAAACTCTTTTCGACCACCAGCTAAACCCTGGTTAATACACAAACCTCTCCCATATCCCGAGCACCAACATTGCTTGAGCTGATGGTTAGAATGATTATATTGTAAACATCCGGGTCCTTACTAATCAGCCACCGACATCTTTACTACAGGGGCTAAGACCATTACCATATTTCGCCCATCGAGTTTCGGATAAGCCTCAACCTTGCCTAGATCACTAACCTCCTCGGCTATCCTATCGAGGAGTTTCCTTCCTAACTCGGTATGGGCCATCTCGCGACCCCTGAACATAATAGTGACCTTTACTTTTGCCCCACCTTCCAGGAAGCGCATAATGTGCCTCTTTTTGACCTCGAAATCATGGTTGTCGATTTTTGGACGAAACTTCATCTCTTTTATTACAGTCGTTGCCGCATGCTTCCTAGCTCTCTTCACCTTCTGGGTCTGCTCGTACCTAAACTTCCCGTAATCCATAATCCTGCAGACCGGCGGATCGGCCTGGGGCGCGACCTCCACTAGATCTAACCCAGCATCGTAGGCGATCTTTAAGGCCTCCTCAGTCGGCTTAATGCCCAGCTGAGTCCCATCTTCTGAGATCAATCGAACCCGTGGAGTGCGAATTCTCTCGTTAACTCTCGCATCCGTTGCGATACCTTATCACCTCCCTCAACTGCCATAATTTAAACTATATGGAATATATTATCGGTATTAGTTAAATCATTAGTTAAATCAGTTGTTACCGATAAGAGTATATAAATAAAGGTGGACAGCTGCTACCGCCCACCTTAGATGGTTTCTTAAAAACCCTTTCGATCGTTCCCGAATATCTAGGGGTGAGAAGCAACTGATTCCGCCGGGTATTCCGGTGCGACTTCTTCTTTCCGTTATTCAATTTATCGTATGCGTTTAAGTATACTACGTGCCCGTTTATATTGTCCAGCGTGATTTCATATCTTACGCTTGACTAACCCCGCCGTCAGCAGCCTCGACAAATTTATCCACCGCCGCCGGCATCATATTAACTTTAAGCTCCCCAATAAATGCATCAAACGTGACTGGCCCGCGGTTACCACTGCGATCGCGCACCGCCACTTGTTTATTTTCTACCTCTCTGTCCCCAATGATGAGCATATAGGGGATTTTTTGCAACTGCGCGTCCCTTATCTTCTTGTTTACCGATTCTGTTCGCATATCAACGCGAGCCCTCGCACCAAGACCCCTTAGTTTTTCGTTAACACCCGCGGCGTAGTCATTATGGCGATCTGCGATTGGTAGAACTACTACCTGCTCCGGCGATATCCATACTGGAAATGCACCCGCATAGTGCTCAATCAGTACTCCGATAAACCTTTCGAGCGACCCGAGAATCGCCCTATGTATCATAATCGGCCTATGCTCCTGGTTGTCTGCCCCAATATAGGCGAGCTCAAATCTATCGGGCAGGTTAAAGTCAACCTGAATTGTTGTGCACTGCCATGATCTACCAAGAGCATCTCTTATCTTTACATCTATTTTTGGGCCATAAAAGACACCTTCGCCCGGGTCGATCTCGTACGCCAAGCCCGCCTTCTCAAGCGCCATCCTGAGGGCACCAGTTGCCCTATCCCAGTTCTCCTGCATTCCCACGAATTTCTCTGGCTGCGTCGAAAGGTAAACATCATACTCTTCAAAACCAAATTTTTTTAAAATGGAGGTCATTAGCTCAATTACCCCTAGAATCTCATCCTCTATCTGGTCAGGGGCACAGAAAATGTGTGCGTCATCCTGGGTAAATCCGCGAACCCTAAGCAGCCCGTGGAGAACCCCGGATCGCTCAAAGCGATAGACGGTTCCAAGCTCCGCCCAGCGGATTGGAAGTTCGCGGTAACTTCTAGTGTGGCTCTTATAAACCTTTATGTGGCCGGGGCAGTTCATGGGCTTAACAACATAATCCGTCCCTTCCACTTCCATCGGTGAGAACATGCTCTCACGGTAGAAATCCCAGTGACCGCTGGTCCGCCAGAGATCGACCTTGGCGATATGTGGAGTCGTGATTAACTCATAGCCCCGCTTTAAGTGCTCGTTCTTCCAGAAGTCCTCGATGACCTTTCTTAAGATCGCACCCTTAGGGTGCCAAAGGGGAAGACCGGCGCCAAACTCTTCATCGATACTGAAAATATCAAGCTCTCTACCCAGCTTTCTGTGATCGCGCCTCTCCGCCTCCTCAAGATTTTGGATGTGCTCCTTGAGCTCCTTTTCGGATGGGAATGCCGTCCCATAAATTCTCTGGAGCATCGGCCTTCTCTCATCGCCCCTCCAGTAGGCGCCAGCAATGCTTAACAGCTTGAACGCCTTTATCCTACCAGTGCTCGGTAGGTGCGGGCCGCGGCAGAGATCGACAAATTCACCCTGCCTGTATATATTTACGGTCTCATCGGCTATCTCCTTGATCAACTCTATCTTATAAGGCTGGTCTTTAAAAATCTGCTTTGCCTCTTCTTTGCTGACTATCTGCTTCTCAAAGATCAGATTCTCGGAAACAATTCTCTTCATCTCCGCCTCGATAATCGCCAGGTCCTCGATGGATATGCGTTTCTCGAGATCGAAATCGTAGTAGAAGCCTTCCTCAATGGTCGGCCCGATTCCAAGCTTAACGTTCGGATAAAGGCGCATTACAGCCTGCGCCATAACATGCGCAGTGCTATGCCGTATTACATCAACCCCGGATTCGTTGTGGTCGACCACTATCGATACGATATCACCACTGTTTAGCTGCGTGCTGAGATCCACCAGCTGATCGTTGACCACCGCTGCAACAGCCGCCTTCCTAAGGCGCGGTCCAATTGCCCCAGCGAGGTCGTATGCGGTGCTTCCCGTATTCAGCTCAATCCTTGCTCCATCAGGGAGGATTACGCTGATTTTCTCCATCTTTACCTCCAGAGTTAAAAAAATTCTATCTTAATCGGGATTTGCTGTAAACCTCCCATAGCTGTTAACCTTGCTTGCATCATGCTCATTTTTTAAATCCTCATTCAGCCTGTTGGCTTCTTCAATCAGCCTTTTATTTTCCATAGTAATACCCCCAAAATAGCTACCAGCTGTCAGCGGTCAGCTATCAGCGGTCAGCATGTGGGTAAGATGTGAGGATCACCCCCACCTTTACCCTCACCCTACCCTCTCCCAGAGGGAGAGGGAAAGATTGAAAATCTATATACTGCTCCCCCTCAAGGGGGAGGAACTAGAAAGTAGAGAATAGAGATTAGACTGAAATGAACCCTCCCCTCCCAAAGGGCGGGGTGCCGGCTCATTTCAATCGCCGGTTTAAGAGAGATTGTATGACTGGCATTCATCCCCGTCCAAAGGACAGAGTACTCTGCTAGTCTCTCATAGAAAATGGATGGATTGCTTTGTCTAGATCCTTCGGCTTTACCTTAAGGACTTACGGCCCTATCGGGCCTTGCCTTTCACTTATCTCCCACAATAATTCAATCTATTTTCTACTTTCTAATTTCTAACTCAATCCTGCAATAAATCCATCGCCAACGGGATTCCCTTACCAGGTGCAAGCTCTAAGCTTATTGCCCCATTCGAGCAGTGTGATACACAAAGACCGCATCCCATGCACTTATCCAATTTGATACTGGTCCTATCCCCATCATCAATCTCCATGGCGATAAATGGACAAACCTCGATGCAGCGACCACATCCTTCACACGAATCGTAATCTATCTTTGGCCGATATCCTGAATGGGCAAGTCGTGGGGTGCCTCTAAAAAACGATGCCATACCCAGGCAGCAACATGGGCAGCAATTACATATAGCGTAAAATCGATCGTGCATCGCATCCTTAAACCATGCCGTGTGGATATGACCTCTTCTCTCCTCGGCGTATATAATATCAAGAGCTTCGTCAATCGATATCATCCTAGCTTTTTCAGGTTGGTGATCGACGACAAAGCTGGCAAAAGGTTCGCCTATAACAAGGCAGACATCTCGTGGCTCGCATGAATCCCGCTTCAGCTCCCGGCATGGGCATTGAAGAACAGCTATCTCCTGGCCACTAAGAACTATGTCCCTGGCTCGGGAATATGGTACTACGTGCTTCAAGTCGGTCAATATAACCGGTCTATCGATGGTAATCAGTTTTGCAGCATCAGAACCCGTTAAAACCTTTCCGTGATAAGAATCGGCCGATTCGGAGCCCCTAGCCAGCGCTAGAAGCCGGGGTGAAGTCGCCATTTTCAAATATAGCATAGTCCGTGCCCCATAAATGTGGCCTTCAATCCGCTTCAATAGAGGGGTGTTCGAAAGCCTCCAGAACGCAACTGTCGATTCCCTAGGTACAATCTTCCTTTCGAGCCTCAGCCAGATTAGTATTAATACGAAAACAACCGTGCATATGATGGATAGCAACTTTATCATCGGATTACCTACCTGACCCTAACTTTATGCTTGATTTTACACAAAAAAGCAGTCCCTATCGCCTATAAGGAGATATATGGGTTGGCATTCTTTAATTAGTCCTAAAAAGATGGCTAGAAAACCCCCTGTTATAAGATTCCCGGGGATAGAAGTTTTTAATACATGATCCAATGCTCAATAAAAAAGCGCGCCTCAGTTTTAGCCCCCGGAATAGTGGGTAAATGCTGCCTGATGGATTTGGTTAAACTAGCATGCAGCTCCAGTGCATATAACAGTACATCCCTCATCGATGCTATCCAGCGGATTGCAGGTATAGGGTACTCGGCCGTTGAAATACGCGCCGGCCATGAGCGGTTCATTGAAGATCGTCCCTACGAAGTTGAAGTCCAGCGGATAAAGATTGTTCTGGCCAAATGCAATATATCGGTTGCCAACATCGCCGTTGGAGGTGATTACCTTGGTGCTAATGCTCCATGCAATGAGGCCCCCTTAAATGACAGCATTTGGGCAGATCGGCAACATATCGAGCGGATTAAAAGTTATGTTAGGCTCGCAAGAGAGCTTAACTGTCAATCTTTAAGTATAAATCCAGGTAGGGTAACCCCCGGAGTAGCGGAGGATGTGCGGGCTTCGTCCATAGTAGCAGCTCTTACTGAGATTATAGAACTTGCCCGGGGTCTTGGTGTAGCGATTGGAATCTCATATGGTCCGGGGCTTATCTTTGGCAAAGCGGCCGATCTAGAGCCGCTGTTTCTAAAATGTAGAGGTCTTAAGCTTGCACTTCACGTTGGCAATTCACACCTAGCATGCGAAACCCCATGCAATATAGCCAAGGAATTTAAGCAACGCATCAAGCACATCCATATCGCCGATGTTGGCTGTAGCGATCGCCCCTATCTAGTGCCAGGTACAGGAGAGATCGAGTGGATATCCTTCTTTAAAACCCTGCGCTGGATTAGATATCAAGGCTTCGTAACTGTTGATCTATCAACATACCAAGATATTCCCGATTTAGCCGCAAGCCGTGCCTTCTTTTATCTGTCCAATATAATCAACGGACTTAAACGGCCCAGGCTACGGGATTCCGCTTAATCTAATCGTTAAACTGGCCATCACAGCACCTTTACAAGCTTTTAGCTAATAAATTATGCCGGTAGCATTCTCTCTCTACTATTCTTCATTACTGTTCGCAGTTAGATTCAGGTGCTATATCGAGCGGGCGGCGTAATAGCCTTACCAATACGTGCGGAGAATTTAACCTATCTATATTGTTGAAATGACCCAGTAGATCACTTTAAAACATGGATTCTATGACTGAACTAGGCTATTCCGTTGCTGTCCATACACTGTTAACTCGCTAGTTTTATATTTAACTCCCCGATCAGCACTGTTATAACCGAGGAACTCCTGAAGCGGTATTTAATGGTTAAAAGAGCTAAACCACACCGACAGTGCCAGCTCGGAGGGACAAGAGCCAGCACCGTCGGGATTAAGGCAAAAGAAAATGCAGACCCCGGGCGGTTGTCTATTTTTATACATGACCACCGAATTAATCCCGCGGATGCCTGCATTCTCTTGCTTAATACTATTATCGGTAATTTAGCTGAAGTATTTAGCATATTCTGGAAATTTTGTCGTAGTTCGCCGAATCGAGTTGTAAAGCTCCCGTTATAATAATTACCCACCGCGCTCTGGCAGCAACCGTATCTCCGGGCGAGGGACATAGTCCCCTAGGTGTCCTAAAACCCTAAATCTAGCAATTCGAAGAGAAAGTTTACTTAGGAAACTACGTCCCCTTACATGCAGGATTATTATACCACCTTCGCAGGCCTTCCCGGAAACCAGAAGGGGAAGAGCAGTGAAAACAATAGCGTTGGGTATAGCAGGAGCAGTAATTCGGGCCGATTTTTGCACAGTTGTTCAGGGCAATGCGTTGAGAGAGGCCGGATATCTCGATGGGGACATTCTTTTTATGAGCGCAAGAGCGTATACGAAAGATGGTGATCTTGCGCTTGTCAGGGACAGGCTGGAGCACGAAGACATTTATCTTGGGTTCTACCACCAGATTGAGGCAGCGAATGAGGATATCGCATCAGGAAAATTCACTAAAGGCGAAATTAAGCAAATAGAGGTACAGCCAGCCGATCCCGAGGAGTATGAAAAGGTAATTCTAGATCCTAGAGAGGCGGAGGTTTTAGGAGTGGCAATCGGGGTCTTCAGGTATAAGGCATAAGCCAGGAATTACAGGGCCCGGGATCTCCGGCCCTTTTAAGAGGAGAGAAATCTATGGACAATATTGCTCTGGTGTGTAATCGTTTGCATAATAGCAAGTAGTATAATTGCTTGGTTGTTAGCGAGGGGTTAAAAATGACCAAAGAACAAACAGAAATCACTCTGTTTAAGGACAGTGATTGGAGCTTAATAGACGGCGAGCTTTGCCGTGTGATCAATTTTTCGCCATGGGCAAAGATTAGCAATGGAGCTGTTGTTGACCAAATTGATAAAACAGAGCCTTATACCTCTGTTCACATCGAGTGCAAAAAATTACAGGGTATTGCAACTGGGCTTATAACACACAAGGTCGACTTTATACACCTTTGGCTCGCTTTTAATGAAAGAACAATTAAGGGTGATGAAGAAGTATTGATAATTTGGACCAAGCAGCACTATAAACCACGGTTGTTTAAGGCCATTTCTTCTACTCTTCCGAAGCTTTGGGTTATGGTGTGCCCTAAAGGTGCTTATGAGTTGATGAGTGACCCTAAGCACAGGCCAGAGCTTTCAGGTGAAGCAAGGTGGCACGCAATGGCGCCGATTGATGAATGGAAGCCTGATGCAATGGAATAAAGAGGTTGCCCGCATTGTGGAGAGGATGTGAGACTATGAAAACA
>JACUUO010000242.1 GCA_014859275.1 Actinomycetota bacterium
GTTAGGGCACAATCTATCTTAGCGAATACAAGAAAATGGAGGAAGAATGAAACCTAAAATCGCAATCATTGGTGAATATTATGACAATTTTAAGCCTCACACATCCCTGAATAAATCCCTCGACTACTTGAGTGACGAATATGATTTCGAGTATGAGTGGATTGATACTGAACTCGTTGACAGAGAAAGGGATGGGCTTTTAAAAAATTATGCGGGTATTTGGAGTGCGCCTGGGAGCCCATTTAAAAGCCTTGTCGGTGCGTTGTATGCCATCACTTTTGCGCGTGTGAATGATACTCCACACCTTGGAACCTGTGCGGGCTTCCAACATGCTGTCATAGAACTTGCGAGGAATATACTTGGAATTAAAGATGCGCAGCATGAGGAATATGACGCTCAGTCTTCAACTCTATTTGTCAACAAGTTGGTATGCTCACTGGCCGGAAAGACTATGGATGTCTATCTCAAAAGCGGTACACTTGCCCAGAAACTTTATGGCCTTGATGAAACAAAAGAAAACTATTATTGCAACTTCGGCATTAACCGTGCTTTCAAGCAACATCTGACTCATCCCCAAATAGCTGTTTCTGGTGTTGACCAGGATGATGAAATCTGAATCATTGAATTACCAAATCGCAAATTTTTTCTGATTTCGCTGTTTGTACCGCAGACCAAATCAGTACCGGGTGCTCCACATCCACTGATCAAAGGTTTTGTAAAAGCGGTCTGTTCAAAATGAACAAAATGAACAAAATGGAGAAATCCAATTTTGCCCTAACATGGCAAATTAACTCGGGTGCAAATTCCACTGCGCTCCATTTGCACCGGTTATTTGCAGCGTTAGCCAACTTTATCCATATATGTTCGAAGAATTAGCAAAATCTTCATTTGAGCTTCTTAAACTGGCTCCACGATATTTGATTTCTGTGGCCTTAATTTCTGGAGCTCTTTTATTCTTTTCAGAAAGCTGGCTTGAACGTATCGGTTTAGATTCCTTTGCTAAAGACAATCGCCAGTGGCTAGGGTTAACTTTTCTTGTTTGCATCATTCTATGGGGTGTAGCTGTTATTTCAGATTGCTGGGGATGGCTCTCCAACAAAATATTCCAACGCAAAGTCGAGAAACACATAATACGCAGATTAAATTCATTAACAGAAGATGAGAAGCAAATTTTGCGGTATTACATTGCAATGAATACTCGGGCTAATATGCTTAAGGTTGATGATGGCGTTGTCCAAGGATTGGTTGCTGACCGAATTATCTACCGTTCAGCGTCAATGGGTAATATCCTAGAAGGCTTTGCGCACAACATTACTGATTTAGTTTGGGATTACATTCATGAAAATCCGAAAATATTACAAGGCACGACCAATTTCTATAGAACAGGTAAGCGGGAAAGAGGTTGGTAAATAGTAGCAATATGGCTAACACTGCGCTCCACCCGACCAAAAACCGCTATGCGGTTTTCTTCGGGTGAGCTGGGCGTTATTAGGAGTCGCATAAATGCCATTGACCGACGACGGCGATATGGTGCGAGGCCTTGGCTTCGTTACGATGTATGCAGCATGGTTGGAAGAGGACGTGGATGATCTATTGCGATTAATGGACCCTGTAGAACTATTTGACGAGAAAAAGCAGCGGTGGCAAATCAGTCATAAGCTTAAACACGCTGCGAAACTTGTTCGGCTGCTGAAGAGTGACGAATTAGACGGTCTACCCGAAGCACTTGAGGGAGCAATCGAACTATTCGAGCGCCGAAACGAGTTTGTACATGGTCGGGTGTATGCTGGTCACGACCGAATCGACTACATCAGGGGAGGGCGACCAAATGCACCTACGAAGCCGATCACGTCCTCAGAACTTTATTTATTGGCAAATGAGATATGGGACTACCGAGGTCACTTTATTGGCCCGCAATTTTTCAGGTTGCCGAGGGCTATTGAGTTCGGTAGGATGCGGTGAGGAACGAACCGCATCAATCGAGAAATACGAATGTCTCAAGCCTGCGTAGGTCCGATTAGCACAGCGTAATCGGACGCATGAATTGACCGGTTACAGTGTATGTTTGGAGTATAAGCATGCCCAACGGCGAGCGTTCATCCCAGGCGGCACTTGGTTCCTCACGGTGAAATTGCTGCAACGGCACGGCAATGTTTATTGCTGTTCGAAATCGATTTAATACGTGACACGGACAGGCGCGTGCGTAAGCGTTACCCGTTCCATATCGATGCATGGGTCGTGTCGCCGGAAACATATACATAGCGTTTGGACCTTGCCACCGGGCGATAACGATTTCAGCACACGTTGGCGATTGATCAAAAGTGGGTTTTCTCGGGTGCTCCCTGAACACCGCTCCGAAGTTCGCCGTGCAGTCGGCGAGCGCGGGATATGGCAACGACATTATTGGGAGCATGCGATCCTCGACGATGCCGATTATGAGCGGCATGGATTATGTCCACATGAATCTGCTAAAACACTATTGGGTGCGGCGAGTTTCAGATTGGCCGTATTCCACTTTTGATCGGTATGTAGAGAAAAGAATTTATCCCTTGGATCGGTGCGGTGATTCGAATATGTCGGTAGCCCGCGTAGGTCCGATTAGCGCAGCGTAATCGGACGTATGAATTGACCGGCTA
>JACUUO010000048.1 GCA_014859275.1 Actinomycetota bacterium
TATTTAGTTGCTGCTGTCAGCAATCCGCCACGTTGCCTCTGCTAGGGTGACCTGATTTGCGTTTTCCTTGTAAACTTTCTGAAAGGTACAAACTTGGGTCCAAATCCCAAATACGGCACCATAATCGGCATTCGATAGCAAACAACTGTAATTAACGATCCTTTACCTCGCCGCCATCATGGTCGGGCTTTCCTTCTGCTGGATGATGTACAACGGGGCGGTCCTAATCTTGGGGCTCGGGAGGTGGAAGCATGGGGACCAAGAGGATACCCTTGACGACCCTCCAAACGGCGACCCCTAAGGTCTCGATCATCGTTCCTGCGAAGAACGAGGAGAGGGTAATCGGGAAGCTGCTGGATGGCCTGCTCAAGTTGAACTATCCAGACTACAAGGTTCTGATCGCGGCCAAGGCGCAGCGTAGTTCCCTACAGCAACCTCAGGCGTTTTCAACCCTCATTTGCCTTTGCTGATCACCCTAATCGTATCGCTGCCCTTGAATGGTGTGCCATCTATTAGTTCGCCCGTTACCGTTAGCTCGACCGCATCTCCTGGACTGAGCATGCCTTTCACCATGGCCCTGTCGAACTTCACCATTAGATCTGGTATCCCGTCCTCGTCATAATCCCCTATCCCCGTTGGCATCGATTCTGCCGGCACCTTATCGTTCAAAAGGACCGTAGAAACATCGATATCGGCTGCATCGTATCCTTCTGGAAGCTCAATGTATGCGGTAATCCACCTGCCCCTGCTCTTCAGGTTAAGGGTGTCTGGATCGATATCGATCTTTGCAGTAACCGGGTAAACGTAAACAGATAGAGCGACTGTTCTGGTCTTCGAGAAGGTATCGCCGTTTGCCAAGACCGTGGCCTTGACCACATAATCGCCCGCCGGCCATGTCGCCGGAGAGCTCCAAGTTACGCTATAGGTGATGGAAGTTGGAGCGAAGCCGTATCCGTACCCATATCCCTCAGGGCCGTACCCGTATCCCCATCCTCCATATCCGTAGCCATATCCCCAATAATACCCGGTCGATTCCCATATGGCATATCCGTAACCGTATCCGTACCCCCACCCGGCCCCTGGCACAGCCGTGACGGTTACATCGCCGGCGGCAGTTGGGTATGTTTTACTCGTGGCCGTGAGCGGCAGGTCCAGACAGGTGATGTGATAAACGGCGGGCTCGTTCTCTTTGTAGATTTCTAAATCGACTCGCCTGATCGGAAGGAGCTCGGAATCTTCCACGGTTATTGTAAATGAAAAGGAGATGGTTTGGCCCAAAGTTTTGGGCGAGGGCTCTGCTATATCTATTTTCAGAGCGCTTGCCGGGGAGATAAACACAAGCGACAGGATGATAAATCCGGTGATGGCCGCACTGATAATCCTCAAATGATTACCTTCCTTTTTTTGCTTTTCTCCGTTTTAAAATTTTTGTAATTGAGACTAAAATAGACACAAATGTCATCTCCAGAGGAGGGGACAGTTAGGTGATTGGCATTTTTGTGCTGCTTTTTTACAAAACCCCGATTTTTGGTACCTACACGCTTTTCGGAGCTCGGCAAATGGTATAGACACGGGATTGGTTGAGCCTCCGGTCGGGACCAAAAAGGCTGGAGCTGGATGATAGACGAGTTTTGGGCGTCCTCGCCCCTCGATTAGCGGTTTTCTCGTGATTAAACCCTCTGATTCAAACTTACCTAACCACTTGAGCACAGTTGCTCGGGAGTGTCCAGATCTTTCCACGATTTCTGCCAAGGTTCTTGGATATGGTTTTCCACCTTCGCTCAGAATTTCGCCAAACTTGCGCTTGAAGTATCCCCCCGATATCGCGGCATAGCATGTATTCGACATTTAAATCTATTTTTGTCTAATCTGTTGTTGCTTAATTGAACAGCATTTTGGCGGGGTTGATAGCATGTTAAGTTTCTCGCTAGCAACGGCTAAATACATACGGATAGTGAATCGGCATTATCTAAGAGTTCCAGTAAATTCAGCTCTTTTTATGAAATGCTCCCTTTCCTTTTTTGCCCGTGGGGTTGAAAAATGTCCAAAATCATGAAAAATCTGGTTATTTCTGCAAGCTCGGGTATCAAAGTTTGGCCATTTGCTCTCAGATTTTCCACTTTAGAAACCCTCGCGGAGCCAGTCACGGGTAAACGCCCAGAATTTTTTGCGCTTTGGATACCCCCGCACGAGCAAGTAAACCCCCACGATCGCCGCCGGAGAGAGGAGCGAGATGATGTACGAGAATTCATACGTCCTGAACTGAGAGTACCTCACCCTTCCCCCCCGATCTTCCCAAGCCGCGTAGAAGCCAGCAGGTGCCTCCTTCCCGTCCAGCACCCAATCACTCGAGTCCAGGTTTGGGGGGACGAAAATCGTGCACTTTTCATTATCACCCGTTACCTCGTACTCCACAGGCGAGACGATCTTGTAATCCAGGGGTTCAAGCGCTTCGGGGGGGAGTTCATCTGCCTCATAAAACCTCGACACCTGCACGGGGTTTTTGTAGATCATCAGGTTCTCGCTGTCGAAGATGAGTTCAAGGTCGCTCCTTTCCAATGCGTCTCGGTACCAAGCCCAGTCCACCTCCTTGGCAAGCATGATGTACTTCACGTTCAGGAGCCTGAGGTTCTCCCCCGAGATTTCCCCGCTCGACAGGATGGATTGGATATACATCTGCCCCGGGTTTGTGGACTGGGTGTAGATTCCCGGAACCTCCAAGTTATACCCTTGAATAACAGGTTTATCAAAAAATACCTCCGCTGGATTGGCTATCCGCTTATCCCGGTTGGGGACGAACCTGAAGTCCATGTACAGGTGCCAGGGCAGGAAGAGGACATTGAAGTCCTGATTGTCGGCATTGAGGATCTCGTTGGCTTGGTACCAGTCGGCCGGGTAGTCGGTCGGCTGAAGCTGCCCCCAGAAGCCGAACTGGGTGAAGTTGTAGGCGATCGGCGTGACTAGGGCAATGGCGATGATTGAGATGCTCAGGATCTTCTTATTATTTCGCTTGAAGTGGCTCAGCAGGGAGTTCACCCCTAGGGCACCCAGATAGGCGTACGCGAGCACGAGCAGCCCCACGAACTTCTGGGAGTCGCGGAAGCCGCGCAGGATGCTTACATTTTCAAATAATTGGCTAAATGGACCCAGCACACTCATTGCAAGGAGGAATGAAATTATTCCAATCGCCACAAATGATTGGGCCTTCCTGTTCTTGTAGTTGGAGAGGAAGCCGTGAATGCTCAGGAACAGGATAATGATGAAAAATAGGTGCCACGCGGGAAAGATATCCTTCGTGTAAGTGTAGCCGCCCCTCCAGAAGCCGTACATTGTAGCTAGGGAATAAGGGACGCTGAAGCCCTCCCCCCTAGGAGCAAAGACGAATAGGTCACGCTCGGTTATCTGCTGGACTAAGGTTTCCTCTGTCGTTGCCAGCGGTATGAGCCAATAGGCGTTTATAGCCAAGAAGGCTAAAGCGAGCAGAGCAAGTCTTGGGATAACTTTTTTTATCTTGAGCCTGAGTTCTGCCGCCTTGAAACAGAAGATAACAAATAAGGCGAGGAGGTTTAATGCCAAGACATGGGCATTGACGCTGATGAAGGCCAACGGGATAAGGACCTTTAGAGCGTTTCGCCTCGATGGATAGTTTAGGAACTTGAGGAAGTACTTAATGGCGAACGGCGTGATGGAGTAGGCAAATAGAATCCCCCAGTGGCCTGCCAAGAACCTAACATAGATGAAAGGATTTATCATGTAGAGGATGCCCGCAAAGTACCTGGGCACGCTCGATTTCGTTTCAATTAAGGAGTGGGCGGAGACGCCGGATATGAAGAAGATCAGAAGGAGAAATAGTTTTTGGATGACCCAAGTTGGTGCAACGAGCGAGGAGAGCTGAATCAAGGCGTAGAGCCATATTCCTCCTCCGTGAACGGGCGGACCGTGGAGGCCGTAAAAATCTGGCTTTGGGGATGGACCAAATATCATATCGAGACTGAGGATGTAACCTGACTTAAGCAAGATCCCGAGCACGGCGATGGAGAGGGCAAAGTAGAAGATGAGGTAAACCCGCTTCCGGAGTTCAATCTCATGTCCTTCTCCCCCCAGGTACTCGATGAAGAGACCCAGAACCCCGACGACGAGGAAGTAGTACGCCCGGATGGCCACATCGTTCGCGTAATGTTCGCTTCCGCTTGCCAGCAAGGCCGCGCAAACCACCAGCAGGAAAATAGCGGCTCCCACCAGCATTCTCGAGTCGTACTTACGCCACGCATATATCCCAAGCGTTATGATGAAGACCGCGAGGACCAAAATTTCTGAACCGATGAACCTCGCGGCTACAACGCATACGATGATCAAGATGAAGGCGATTATTCCTTCGATGGACTTCGGCTTGAGCAACTTGACATCACTTCTTTTAATGTTTGAGTTAGTTTTTCTTTGGCTCTTTTTTGAACTGAATATTGACAAACTTGGGCGTGGCTATTACCTTTGACTCCGTCAGGTGACCAACATCCCCACCTATGGTATGGCAAATCCCCTTCAGCTGGTCGATCGCCCGCTTGAGTTCAACTGGGTCTTGGTTCATAAGTGTGGTGATATCGAGAATCACGATGTTGCCAGCTCGAAGTTCGTCCGCGACTTCTTGAACATCAACGAGACTGTGAAGATCCATGCTCTTAACGTAGATGGGCTCGGGCTCGCTGATGCCTCTTGGCTTAGCAATAGCCTCTTCATCAATCTCCATCGTCGGTATTTCCTCGACCGTTTCAGACTTTACCTCGGACCTCCCCCTGAACAACCGTTTTAAGGTTTTGTGGAGAATATTTTGGATTTTTGGGTAGGTGAAAGTTAAATATGCAACGCATGCTAAGAAGGTTGTTATGGATATGACGCAGCCAATATTAAACCACTTCTGAGGCTCATACTCAATAACAATATTCAACGAGCCAGTCTGATTAATCCAGAAGCCGTTTATGACGCCGTATAATGGGACGCTGGAAATTTTTTCGCCGTTAACATAACAAACCCAGAGTGAGTCATAAGATTCAGTAAACACCAGCATGGAAGGTTGGGATAGATTCATCTTCACTTTCCATAAGACTGGTGATATTTTTTCATAAATTGCATTCTCAAAGGGTTTGTTAGAGAAAAATAATTCGCTTAAAGAGAGCAGACTTACATCATCAAATTCTACAACACCTGCTCCCTCGGAACTATTATGGACCCATCCGGCAGCTAGAACTATCCTAATTTTATCAATATTCTCTGGAACATCTAAATAACCTATGTATTGTTTCCACTCAGAACTGCCGAAATGAGACGTAGTCAGAAAGAATATATCATCCCATTTATTTTTGCTAGTATTAAACCCTTGCACTTTAATATGGGGACCGTTCATGTTAAGATATTTCATGTATGCTTGTAACATATAAGTTTCTTGAGGCGTGACTTCAATTTCAGAACTTGTTATAAACAACCAACCCCTCTCGGTGGCATTTGTGGAGATCCGTAGAGATTTTTCACCATCAATAGCATCGGTACCAATCACAACTTCGTAGGTGGTAGGTTTAGGGACGGACCAGAAATTGATCCCGTTTTCAAACGACGGATTTACAACTATATTTTTCTCTTTGAAATATTTTGGAACATTGTTTTCTTCTAGAAATTCAATTGCCGATAAATCTGTTTTATTTAAATTATTATCAGGGATTAGGATGGCACCATATTTTGATAATTTAATGTTTTGTGAGAGGATAACATTGTTAGTAAGATACACTCTTGGACTTGATGTTGACAAATTAAACAAATACCAATCATTAGAACTATAAATTATGGAGTTAACCCCAATGGTGTCTATGATACTTTCAAGAGCGTTGTTATCTAAACTCAGGCCGCGATCATTGTGAAAAACTAGGTACTTGATACCGATTGCCCTTAAGAAATCATAAAATTCTGGTTTTTTTAGTTCCTTTGGATAAACTTTTTCGTATAAATATTGTTCTACATAAGTGTAGTTTTGAGAGGTAGAATACGTGTCCTTCATTGAAGACTTCATATCAAAAGGTGCAACTGGTCTATCTAGCCAAGTAGTTGGGCGCTCGTTATACCGAGGGTACCATATAACTTTTGAGTCATCAGAGGTATTCTGAAGAATGTTATTTATTTGATAGAATTCGGCAGGCACTTGAACTGGTGTCATATCTTTAGTGTTTGCATACCACAAAGTATACCCGCTAACTCCAACTAAAGTTATGACTACAAGGGCTGGTATCAGGATTTGTCGGTTAGTCAGTTTTCTTAGTACCAAAAGGCCAAAAGTGAATAAGATTGAATATGCAAAAGCTTGGTACAGTTGGAATTTAAGCGGGGATCTGAATATCCATCCAATATCTGTGGATTTAACAAAACTCCAATAGATTTCTCCGAAGGGTCCTTTAGAGCCGAGTGAAAGAAGAGTTGTAAAGAGGTAAATGAAGAAAAAGAAGAAGATGATTCTGATTTGTTTTCTTTCAATTTTGTTTACAAAAAGGACGGGTAGACAGATAAAGAAGAAAGGAATCAGAAGAAAAAAATACCAGAGAGTAGTCAGCGTGTCGTTTTCTGGCACGGTCTGAATATACAGGAATTTGTCTCTTGCTAGAGTCATTATTTTTAATGCGCTATTATTGGATACGAAATCAAATTCTCCTTTACTTAGAGGTTCACGTCCGAGTTCCATTCGGGTTAAGGGAGCAAGAGAGTAGGGAAGTATATACCATGAGAAGAGAAGCAAGAATATGACTATTGCTAGGGATGTTTGTTTCCAATTTCTATTTAATAAAAGTAAGTTGTAGAGTATAAATAAAAAAGCATTCACAGCTAAAGTAAAAGGATGGCTGGCAGAAACCAAAAGGCAGAGAGATGAAAGAAATATCCACTTTAAAGGTTTTTTTTCGTCGAATTTGTGGGAACTCCACAGAAGTAAAGGCAATGCTGCAATGCCATATACGATTGAAATTCCCCACATAAACTGCAAAAGTGGGAGCGAAAAAGTGAAAATCAGACTTCCACAAATGGGTATATAACTCCGTTCTTTTTTACCCACAATTTCTGAGAGATAAAGATACATGCTCAGGGAAGCTAGAAAATATGCAAAGTATATCAGTAACTTTAAGGACACAGAGACATCAAAAGGAAAAAGAAAAAATCTTACTGGCAACCTTGTAATCTGCTCGAAATTTGGCTGTGAAGTTATATCATTCCAAAGCGGATAGTAATACCGAATAAAATTTTGTTTAAATATTGGAAAATTAAAGTCTCTGTTTATAATTATGCCTTCTTTAAAGACTATACCGCAAAATAAGACTAAGGTAATTAGAGCAAAGAATAGAAAGATACTGATATTCCTCTTAAATCCGGTCTTCATTTTTTTCGTCCTTTATAATGTGAGAGAAAAAACTGTTTCATGACATCAAAACCAACATCTTTTACTTCTATAAACGGTAGCTGCCTAGATTTCAGAAAGTCTTTGCACTTCTCTTCATAACTTACCCCAATTAAGGGTGTCCCCATAGAATAAGCAAAAATAATTGAATGAAAGCGCATACCAATGTATACGTTCATTAATCCCACCAACCCCTTTATTTCATGGGGTGTATAATTCCAAGTCCGAATAATTTTAAAATTAACTTTATTTTCGCTCATGGTCGTACGAATTTTTTTAGCAATATGTACATCGTTTTCTACTATTCTTCTCTGATTAAAAGAGAAAGGGAAGAAAACTATCTCCACATCAAATTCCTTAATTACCCAATCGATAAACCTAGAAAATTCGGACACTATCTTTGAATTAATTTCTTTATCCATAGTGTATTTAAGTGAAAGCCCGACCAGAAATTTGCCCCCAACCACTCCTTCATTCTGCAATAATCTTTTCGCCAAGTTTTTGTTTATTGGCTTAAGCGTTAAACCTGGATCTGGCGTGATTTTTACAGTCTTTGCTTTACTTACAAAACCAATGGCGTCAACGGAGGACTTATCTCTTACACTAATCTCATCTGAACACAACATAGAAAGTTTAACAAGTTCTTTTATCAAAAAAGGTGTAGTACGATAGATGCCAATCTTGTAGTAGATTACTTTCTTACCAAAGAGTTTTGCGAGGATAGCAAACAGAGGCAAAAACTTGGCATAAGAGCCAACATACCTACTAAAGATGCCACCTCCCCCTATTAAAATTACATTGGATCTTAAAAACTCTGAAACGAACTGAAAACTGAGTAATGGTATAGAATTTACATGGTATTTTTCGGCAATGTATGCTGGGCGTCTAGATGGAACGCAAATTTCATTTGTGTGTTTTGCGAATTTATCCAAAACGTGTAATAAAATACAGTCGTCTCCTATGTTTGTGCCATCATAATTTCCAAACAATAAAATACGATTTTTAATATTCACTCGCTATCACGCCTTCAAGTATTTTCAAGAATTGCATAGCAGAATCGTCCCAGCTGAACCTCTTGGCCCACCTCAGTGCGTTTTCGCCCAACCTTTTTCTCAATTCTCTGTCCTCCAAAACTTTCACTATGGCTTCGGCCAAAACCCTGACATCTCCGCTTTCAACTAGTAATCCAGTTTTTCCGTCAATGATCGAATCCCTCAACCCGGGAACATCATAAGCTATTGCAGGAGTTCCGCACGCATTTGCTTCGAGTACTGTGATCCCCCACCCTTCCTTCGAGGAGGGGGATACGAAGGCCCAAGCGCTGCCAAGGAGTTCCGCCTTCTCCTCTTCGTCAACATATCCTCTAAAGATGACCGAATCTTTAAGGTCGAGATCGCTTATGAGGGTCATCAACTCCTTTTCTGCATCGCCCGAACCCGCTATCGTAAGCTTGGCATCAGGTACCTCTTTAATCACTAGCTTCATGCTCCTGATGAGCAGGTCAAGCCTCTTATACCTCTTCAGCCTCCCAAAGTAGATTACATGCGGGTAGTCGTTCTTCTCGTAGTTTTTTGAGAATAGGGAGCTGTCCACGCCGTTGTAAACAATGGCGATTTTGCTTGGAGATATGCCCAGATTTATCAGCTCCTCTCTCGAGCTTTCGGAAACCGTGATAAACCGGACGTTTCTGTAGAGCGCTGGTATCGCCCGCTCGCCGAAGTAGGAGATCAAAGCAGCCGGGAAAGACACTTCCTTGAAGAATATTCCTCTGTTGAGGTGATGTAAAATCGCAATTTTGAGCTCCTTCGCAAACAATGGGGTGAAAAAAGGTAGGCCGCTTATGCTGTCGATAACTACATCGAACCTTTTTTTTCTGAGTTTGGAAAGGTAGTCCAAACCAGCGAGCACGTAAATTGTGGGATCAAAGACACCGACTCTAAACTTGCTTCCGTTCCTGATTATCTTAATCCCATCTATTTCTTCGGCCCCTTTACACCCTTTGTACTTGCCACACCAGAGAGTTACCTCATGTTCTTTCGCAAGCCTCTTGCCTATCTCGTGTATAAATTTTTCAGCTCCCCCCGCCTGCGGGTGGGTGATGTCCCGCCAGTTGAAGATGAGTATTCTCATTGTCTTATCCTAGAATTGTTGAGTGGAGTGGCTTATGCGAAAATCGTTTCCCTCTGCGATGCAATTCAGAATATACGAAACGGCTGGACTTTTCATTAAAACCTTAAAGCGAGATTCCAGAACTCTTAATTCGAGGGCAGAAATAACCGCGAGCGGGGCAATTTTTCCGAAGTTCAGCTTAGAGCCTTCTTGATGTTTCCAAGAAATCGGGACTTCCTCGATTTCGTAGTTTTTCCTCTTCATCCTATACAATAAATCCAAATCAAAGGTAAAGCCAGTCAAGTATATCTTGTTCATTATGTCTTTAACGACCTGCTTTCGAAAGACCTTCGCGCCACACTGTGTATCTTTATATGTTAAACCAAAAAGCGTCCGTGCTATCAAATAAAATATCCTGCTTCCAACCTCCCTCAAAAAAGGTTCCTTTGTTTTTACAAGCGAGCGATTTAACCATCTAGAACCGATCGCCCCATCCTTAAACCTAGTTGCTCCAATTAGCTTATCAAACTCTTTCGGTTCAGCCCCACAGTCAGCATCGACGAATCCTATCATTTCTCCTTCAGCTATTTTAAAACCTTGAATTATCCCCCCTCCTTTCCCGAGCCTCCTTGCAAAATTTAGATGCTTAACGTGCGGGAATTCCCGAGAGAACTCTCTCACGACGTTCGGGGTTCCATCCTTGCATCCATCCGTCACAACTATCATTTCGAAATCATCGTCATATTTTTCAGAGAAATAATTATGGTACTTAATCAGGGTTTTTTTTATTCTTCTTTCCTCATTGTATGCAGGAATGACTATCGATAGTTTTGGAGTCCCACCCATGGGATGATTCTCCTTATCTACGGGGTCTACAACGGACGACGAACTCGAATTTCTCATGTGAATCTTGAAGAATGTATGCAAAGTGAGGCCGCTAAAGTTGTTTGAAGCAAAAGCATGCTCGCTGCAAGCCCTATCGCACCGAAGAACTTGCCGAGTGTCATGATTCCAGCAATTCCTACGACAAGCGCAGCCACGTATGATACAAGCACCGCTCCCGGCTTCTCGTGTGCGTAAAGCCCGGACATCTTCGTTGCCGCGATGGTGAAGGGAACCACCCCCAAGCTCATGATCTGGATTAAGCCAACGCTCCCGGCAAAGTTCGGAAAGACCCAAGGGATGACTATGGGGGAAAGCACGACGACCGAAACGGCGAGTGCAACCGAGACGAGAATGCCGAGAGTTTCAACCTCCTTAGTTTTAGCCCCAGCCGACTTCTCGGGCAGGAGATAAGAGAATAGAATCATTGGCAAAACGCTCAAAGCCGCGAAGATCTGATAGGCCAGTTGGTAAAGTCCGAGGGCAGCCATGCCGAAAACGCTACCTATTAAAATCTTGTCCAGCAAGCTAGTGGAGCCAGTTGTGATATCCGCGCCAAATGCCCTCAGGGCGAAGCCAGCCTTCCCTTTAGCCTCCATTATGCTGGGATTGCCTCTGCGTACGTACCTCAGGGACAAAAGGCCGAAGAGCAGGTATGGAATTGCGTAACCGAGAAGCACCCCAAGCAAACCTAACCAGAAGTACATCCCCATGGCGAGAGGTAAGGCGATTAGCTTTGCCCCTATCATGACCCATTTATATCGCCTGTATCTTCGCCTCCCTAATTCAGAGTAAATGGTCATCGAGAATAGCGAGAGACCAACTATCAGAAGGCCAACTAGGGGCTCGACCAGAAGGCCCATCGCGATCCCGATGGCGAGGCTGGCAACCAGAACAATTGCTACCACCCCCCCGAGGAGCTCGTCCCTCCCCTCCTTCGGGTAATATGTAACCACGGTCTTTCCCCACCCGAGCACGCAGCACGTTGAGGCGAACATCGCTATCGATAGAAGCCAGTTTACCTGCCCGTAGTCGCCCGGCTCCAAAAGTCTGGCCATGACGAACCAGAAAACCGCTCCAAGGGCAACCGCTCCGGCCTGCCCGATCGCGACATGAAGGAATCCCGGGTGGCTCTTTAGGACCCTATGGACTGTTTCCATTCTTAAATCTCCACGAGAAGATTCAATTGACGTTTTTCGCCCCATCAGCCAGCTGCTAAATCCTGAGCAATTGCTTGATGAGCTTTCCCAGCGGGTTATCGTCGTAGTAAGTTCTAACCGCCCACCAGAGTGGTAGCCAGCCCTTCCGAAGCACCCTGTTGACGTGATGGAGCTTCTCGAATTTCTTGCCGAGGGATCTCCAGTACTTCGCCTCAAACGCTTCCAGGGATTTTCCTCTTTTTAAACTCTCGGCTAGCATGTTCGCGACCGCTATGCTGGGCCCGATCCCGCCGCAGGTGATCGGGTTGACGGTGAACCCGGCATCGCCTATAGCGACGACGTTATCGTAAACGAGCCTGATCGGTTTATAGCTCGGGATCAACTTCTGACCCCTCTCCAGCACCCTAGCACCACCGAGCCCGATCTCCCTCTTGAAAGACCTGAGTTTTCTGAAGTCCAACCCTCGGGCTCCAGCTGTCACGTAGCCCACGTTCGTTGAATGCTCGGCCGGGAAGATCCAGCCCACCTCGCGATGATTGAGCAGGTGTATATCCAGCTCATCACCCCCATCCCCTCCGTCGATCGTCTCCATGTAACCTAGGGCGAACATCTCGCGCCTGTTCGGCAGGTAACACCCTCTGAGGACGGCCGAAGAACCGGACGCGTCCACGTACACTTCGGCATCAATCCTTCTCTCATCCGCACGGACGTGGCTGATCCCGTCTTTGAAGCTTGGCTCGGCCCTTCCCCTCACCCACTCAAAGCCCTCGCCGAGTGCGGCCTCCAGCAGACCCCTGCAGAACCTGTGCCTGTTGAGCACGTAGCCGTCAAAATTGACCCTGAGGCTCCTGCCACCGACGCTCAGCCTCATGCTCTTGATGCGCAGGGCAGCAGCCCCGAAATCCTCAGGCGAAAACCCCTTGAACCAAGACCTCTCGACCGCCCCAGGGCATGGTTTTCTCCCAACCTCATCCAATCCCTTTTTCTCGATCACGCACACGTTAAAGTCCGGAGCTAGTTGGTAGGCCAGGGAGGAGCCGGCGATGCCCCCTCCGACTATGCAAACATCGTACAAATTTTATCTCCAAGGAGGGCGAATATCTGAAGTCTTGGGGATGTGGAAGTCGAGCCCCATCCATCGAAGTGCCAAGGTGAAAATCTCTATCATCTTCCGCCTTCGCTGGATTCAGATAATTTCTTCTCAGATAGCTTTGGCGAGGGCGTTGTGAGCATCGTGTATCCGATCCACCCGACTATCCCTAGAACTGTGGCGACGGCGATGAACGAGACGACTTGGAGGGTGACGATAGGGGCCGAGTGGAGGAACCAGCCGTAGGCTACTATTCCGATGATTGCAGCCGCTAGGACAAACGCTCCGTAGACTTTATCCCTCTCCCTCAAATTCTATCCCTCCACACCGGGTTCACGGAGCTCACTCCGAGGTAGAATATGTAGTCAGGGTCTCCGAGCCAATCCCTGATTTGGGGGCACCAGTCGAAAAATCCCTTCTCGAATCGCCTGCGCATGGCGTGGGCCGCCTCAAGGCCCCTCTGCCATATCCTTCGCTTCACGGAGGAGGTGAGCCTCTCGATCACGTCCAGCACCATCTTCAGAACCTTCGAATTCACTATCCTCCCCTTGATCTTCGCATACGCTATGGCAGCTCTAAAGTGTGCTCTCTTGAGGAGATCCAACTTCTTCCAATTTCCGTTTCTGAAACCTTTCTTGATTGCCCTGAACAAGGTGGCGTAATCGATGGCTAACAGACCCCTTCACCCCCAATTTCATAGTGCCCCATTGCGTGGTTGGTCTGACCAAACCTGCCCTGCTCCCTTGCCGCAAGCTTGATCGGCCTCACAGCGGGGTTCGTGGAAAACTTTTGATAGTGGCTAGTGGTGGCAAGGACTAGCTTTATTTTTTTCCCGGGGTCGCGCCCGATCGGGGGATTCCTGAAAAGGGGACCACAATTTTTTCCGGTTTCTGTTAGAGCGAGAATAGCGTCCGCGTTAATTTCTGATGCAAGACGCACAGCTACTTCGGCCAATGCCTTAGGGACGTCCACCCGCTCATCGCTCCGTCCCCCACAACCTCGACCAGCAGTAAATTGGCTTCATTGGTTTTAACCTTTGCGGTTCTCGGTTCTCGGGAGCTTGTAGAAAAATTAAAATCTCCTCTTTCCTACTGATGAGTGGTGGCTAACCCAAGAGGCTGACGAAGGGTGACGGTGATAGGAGGTGAATGGCATGGCTAAGTATGGGTTCAATGAGCATTGGCGTGCAAGGGACCGAGCGTATAGGGAACTCAACGAAGCTCTGCTGGAGCGCTTCTTCATCGTGATCACCGCCCTATCCGAACGGCTCTGCCCACGCAGAAAAGGGCCCGGTCGGCCCCCAAAGATCGGTGCTAAGGAGGCGGCCTTCTTAGCAGCGGTGAGGGAGCACCATCACCAGATGCCATATCGAGAGCTGGCCTCAAGCCGCTACGTGAAATGGCTCGGCATAGCGGGAGTGCATTATACTGTGATCCAGAAGGCGATTGATAGGTTGCCCAAGCGATTGCTCGACGAAGCGATGAGGGCCTTTGCCGGAATGATGGGTTCTAAGGAAGCGGACTGCGTCGCCGACGCTACTTGCTTTCGGCATCGATGAATACGAGACTAGAACTGTTCGCTTGGAAGAAGTCCGGGTAAAGCAAACGGTGAAAGCGAGCCTGCTCTGGGACGCCGAAAAACGCGTTTTCCACGCAGTTGAGTACCTCCCCGGTGAAGCTCACGAGGTGAACACCTTGGATGAACTAGTCGATTCGACTCGAATCACCATCCACAAGTTATTCGCCGACAGGGGTTTCAGCTCTCGCGAGAACGTGCAGCATCTCGCCGATAAGGGCATCACGCCCGTGATAAGGCCTCAGGACAGCGCGACGCCGAAGGGAGGCATGAAATACCCCGCTTGGAGAAAGAACGTGATCGAGTACCGCGAGCTTGGGTATGAGAGGTGGAAGGAAAAGACAGGGTATGGCGTGAGATTTCCCGAAGAGCACACGATCGGCGCGCTCATAAACAGGTTCGGCGACGAGGTCAGAGCAGATCGGTCCGGATGGCTTCGAAACTCATCGGGGCGAGAATTTTGCTGCACAACTTTTTCGCGTTTCTTTTCAGCACCGCTAAAGCACAAATGATGGCATTGTAAGACCGAGCCGCGAAGCCACATCGTCGAACGCCCAAATCAAGGCGCCCGATGAGGTCGCCCAAAAACGATGTGGAGAATGGTGTTCTACAAAATCATGGATTGATACACTAGAATTATTCTACAAGCTCGGTTCTCGGTTCTCCCCCTCCCCTAATTCTCTAATCCGCGTTCCTCGTCCAACTACCGCCTCAGAGTTCCCTAGGATTGAGCTACCGGAGGCCCATCTCAACCAGAGTCCAACCTCCGTACTAGATTTCTGTATCAAACTGTACAGAGAATCCTTCTGGCTCCACCGATGGCTTCCCAGCGGCTACAAGCCGCTCCGCCATCGGCTGCATCTGCCAGCAGTCGGCGGGGACGTGCCTCGTAAACCTCCCGGGCATGTGGAGTCTGATGCGGTCGACTTCCCTTTCCTCCACGCCAAGTTCCTAGGGCTTCGGCCTCGCCCGCTCGAACCAAGCCTTGTGGACCCCGCCGCCGCACGCCTTGATCCCGATCTCCTCAGTCCTCCTTCGCTCGACCACGCAGACGTCAAGCTTGGGCGCCAGGTTGTGGGCCAAGACGGACACAGCCAAACCCGCCCCGATTATGCAAACTTCATAAGGATTCATCCTCCAACATCCCTCAACGTGACTCCTTCTGTAATGCTCTCTAAAGTTAAATATATAGCTCACATGCCATGACTTGTTTTACCTTAAACTGGATTCACCGCCCCATCAAGACCGAATGCTTTTAAATCAAATGACACATAAAGCCGTGAGGATTGAGGGAGGTGAACGTATTGTTGGAGGATGAGACTGGAGTCGAACCCATAGTAATGAAGTTGATGGCGGGCATAATCCTATTTGCGATCGGCCTCGGGATAGGGGTAACGATTTACCTGCGGGCGGGTTCGAGCGCTGAGGAGGCGCTCAGCTTCAGCGTGAATGTTGGCGCAGATGAAGTTGTTATGGGGAGACCAGCCACTGGTGAAAACTCGAAAACCGTTCAAGTATCCATCGAGAGGATATTGGGCGATTACAACAAAACTGTGACACTAAGCTACAGCCCATCGCTCACTGGCGTGGCCATAACCTTCAACCCTCCGGACGGCACCCCGGATTTCGGCTCGACAATGACGATAAAAGTTTACAGCAACGCAACCCCTGAGAATGTCACGATAACAGTCAAGGGCACAGGCGCGGACGGTTCGGCGAAATCGGATAAGTTCGTTCTGAGAATCCAATAGGTTGTGAGGATGCCAGCACTCAGGATTCTTGCGCTCGTGATACTCGCCGCCATCGTTGTCTCGATATTCGTCCTAGGCTACCAGTACCTCCAAGCCCTCAACCGCGAGCGCAGGGCGAGGGACGCTGCGCTTGAGCTTAACAACG
>JACUUO010000049.1 GCA_014859275.1 Actinomycetota bacterium
AAATGGGGCAACTACGTGTTATGTAGGATGAGAGATCGCCCCATAAATGGGGCAATTGCATTGGCACGGCAGCATATTGGCACATTAAAGACTGGTAACTGCAGCACCTCACTGCTCTCTGGACTCGCTATGAATTGTATTTGTCAAAGTAACAACTTATAGGTAATATGGAGTTGCATAAAAGCTAGGCTCTATGTTTGAGCTAGATGAGGCTAAGTGACAGTAAAACTAGGGTAAAAAACGAAAGTAAAGCAAAAAAGTCTTTGCTACCGATAATTGCAACATGCTAGCGGTCGAGGTTGTGGTCTGAAAGTGGCTTGAAGTCTTAAATAGACATCCATGCCACAAAGTGTGGCACCATTAGAGGATGAAAATAGCGAATTTTCAGGGTAGAATTCGAAGAAATTCTAAAGAGGGTGGTAATTTTTAGATGTGGCGGGTTGAAGTAGCCCTTAGGCCAGATATGACCGATGCACTTGGAAGTTCAATCAGGAAGCAAATAAACGAAGATCTAAGAATCGATGTAGAGAAGGTTCAAACGATAGATGTCTATACGATTACCTCAAATCTTACCCAGAGACAGATAGAAGCTGTAGCCCGCGACTTGCTTACCGATCCCATCACCCAGGATTACCGCATAAATACGGGATTTGATAGGCCCTTTTCAGTGGCTATCGAGGTCGGCTATAAGCCGGGCGTAACGGATAACGTGGGCGCTACGGCAGTTGAAGGGATTGAAGATCTGCTCGGGATAAAGTTCTCGCCCGGTGAGTTCGTGCATACCTCCAAACTCTACCTCCTCTCCGGAAAAGTTTCTAGACAAGAGGCGGAGGAGATATGTACCGGTCTTCTGGCAAATCCCCTTATTGAGCACTTTCAGATATGGCATGCTGGCGAAGATATACAATCCACTGTTAGAAAAGTTGCTGGGCCTTCGTATGGGTCTAGCTTTGAGCCAAGAGTTGCCGGGATTGATCTCGATGTCTCAGACGACGAGCTTTTAGAGATCAGCCGAAAAGGAGTGCTCTCGCTTAACCTCGAAGAGATGCGCAAAATCAGGGCGTACTTTAAAGATGACAGGGTTAAGGCGGAGAGAGAAAAAGTCGGCTTAGGCCCGAGGCCAACCGATGTTGAACTTGAGATGCTCGCCCAGACCTGGTCTGAGCATTGCAAGCATAAGATATTTAATGCGACGATAGATTACACTGAAGGCGGAAAGACAGAGAAAATAGAGAGCCTCTTTAAGACCTATATACGCAGGGCAACCGAGGAAATAGCCAGAGAAAAGGATTGGCTGGTTTCGGTGTTTGTAGATAACGCCGGCGTGGTCGGTTTCGACGATAACTATAACATGGTTTTTAAGGTTGAAACGCATAACCATCCCTCTGCGCTCGACCCCTATGGTGGGGCGGTAACCGGCATCGTCGGCGTCAACCGTGACCCGATGGGAACGGGTCTCGGTGCGGACCTTATATTTAATACCGATGTGTTTTGCTTCGGACCACCGGATTTCCCCTACAAGAAGCTTCCCGCTTCTGTGCTCCACCCCAAGCGCATTTTTAAAGGCGTAAGAAAGGGCGTCGAGGATGGCGGCAATAAAATCGGTATACCGACTGTAAACGGATCGATCCTGTTTGATGAGGCTTACGTGTATAATCCATTGGTCTATTGTGGAACCGGCGGCTTTATGCCAAAAGAAATTGCGGGTAGACCATCCCATGAGAAGCAGGTTCAACCTGGCGACCTGGTAGTCATGACCGGCGGGCGCATTGGCAAAGATGGCATCCACGGGGCAACCTTTTCTTCCGTTGCCTTAGACGAAGAGACTTCCTCCGCCGCGGTGCAGATCGGCGCGCCGATAGTGCAGAGAAAAATGCAGGATGCGCTGAAAGAGGCGAGAGATATGGGCCTCTATAGGGCTATAACCGATAATGGGGCGGGCGGTTTATCATCTTCCGTCGGGGAGATGAGTGAATTTTGTGGTGGCTGCGAGGTCGACCTTGAAAAGGCCCCAACGAAATACCCCGGCCTTCACCCATGGGAGCTCTGGGTATCCGAGTCCCAGGAAAGAATGACCCTCGCCGTTCCACCGGAAAAGATAGATGCTTTCCTCGACCTCTGTAGGAGGCGTGATGTAGAGGCGACCGTAATCGGTACGTATACGGACAGCGGGAAGGTGCACGTGAAATACGGCGAAAAGACCGTCGCCTACCTCGATATTGATTTTGTCCATGAGGGCCTACCCGGGTTAAAGCTTACCGCTAAATGGCAACCTAAGGTTGAGGGTGAGGTTGATGCTTCACCGGTTGATCCAACTGGAAGTTTGAGAAAGATTCTCAGCAGCTATAACATCTGCAGCAAGGAATGGGTTATTCGACAGTATGACCATGAGGTACAGGGTGGCAGTGTTGTAAAACCGCTCGTTGGAAGTGAAAATGATGGTCCATCTGATGCTGCGGTTATCCGCCCGCTGGTCGATTCAAAGAGGGGGATTGCTGTATCAAATGGCATCAACCCGAAATACGGCGAGATCGATACGTATGCGATGGCGGCCTCGGCGATAGATGAAGCGGTAAGAAATATCGTCGCCGTCGGTGGCGATCCCGATAGAATTGCAATTTTAGACAATTTCTGCTGGGGAAATCCGATTCTCTCCGAGAGCAATCCCGATGGTGATCATAAACTGGCCCAGCTGGTCCGGGCGGCCAAAGGGTGCTATGATACGGCGATAGGCTTGGGAACCCCATTTATATCCGGAAAGGACAGCTTCCATAACGAGTATCGCCTGGAAAACGAGACGATCGCCATACCGCCGACGCTTCTAATATCGGCGATAGGCGTTGTCCCGGATGTGGGCAGGGCTGTTACCATGGACGTAAAGTCCCCCGGCGATATCGTCTATATACTAGGTGAGACCTTCGATGAATTAGGCGGTTCGCATTATTGTATGATAGGTGGCGCGCGGGGAGGTAGCGTGCCGAAGGTGGATGCCGTACCGGCATTAAAGCTCTACAGGGCGCTTCACGGGGCAATCCAAAGCGGTCTTGTTGTGTCTTGTCACGACTGCTCTGAAGGCGGAATTGCAGTTGCTGCAGCCGAATCGGCTTTTGCCGGTGGGCTCGGCATGCGCCTGGATATAGCAAAAGTTCCAGCATCACAGGGGATGGCTGATGAGCGCATCCTATTTTCCGAGTCGAATAGCCGTTTTGTGGTTACGGTATCCCCTGAAAAAAAGGAGGCCTTTGAAGCCGAGCTTGCCGGAAATTCGTTCGCCGAGGTTGGCTTGATTACAGGGGATAAAAGTTTTATCGTGACCGGCAAAGACGGCACAGCCCTAATAGATACAGATATCGATGAGCTTAAAGAGGCATGGAAAGCGCCTCTCAGGTGGTAGTGGTAGGGGACGTTCCTCAAATTCGACAAATTCTCTGAGAACTTATAGGTGGCGATACAAATTGAGCGATAAACCGAGAGTATTGGTTCTTCTTGCGGCAGGTATAAACAGAGACCAGGATACGGAAACCGCATTCCGCATGGTGGGTGCCGATGCCGAGAGGGTTCATATAAACGATATCGTCGACGGCAGGCGGAGGTTGAAGGATTATCATATTCTCATGCTCCCTGGGGGCTTCTCGTTTGGCGATGACATTGCGTCCGGGAAGGTTCTGGCAAACAAGCTAAAATATAAGCTTAAAGATGAACTGCTCGAGTTTATTGCGGATAAGAAATTAGTTCTCGGTGTGTGCAACGGTTTTCAGGTGATGGTTAAGCTCGGGATACTCCCTGGCTTCGACGGCAATTACATGCGCCAGGACGTGACGTTGACGCATAACGACTTCGGAAAGTTTGAGGACCGCTGGGTCTACCTTAAGGTCAACCCTAAATCCAGGTGCATATTTACGAGGGGTATAGAGAAACCGGTCTACGTCCCAGTATGTCATGGCGAGGGCAAATTTATCCCGCGTGATCATGATGTTCTCACGCAGCTTCAAGATAACGATCAGGTAGTTGTCCAGTATGTTGATGCAAATGGGGAATTCGGCGCGTATCCGGTGAATCCGAACGGCTCGGTAGCGCACATCGCCGGGATATGCGATGAGACCGGGCGAATCTTCGGCATGATGCCCCACCCGGAAAATTATATCGTGCGCACGCAACACCCCCGCTGGACAAGGACAGAGCTTCCTGATGAAGGCGATGGTCTGATAATCTTTAGAAACGCCGTCGAATATGTAGAGAGAGAGCTTTAAGAAGATAGGAGACAGAAGCCAGAATCCAGAAGAAAAAACAGAATCGTAGCTCAGGGCTTTAGCCCTGATAAAAAAGCAGTAAAAAGCTATAAATTATTTAATCAGGTATTGACAATATAAAGTAGAAAGTAAGGCACAATCCTTCACGGCTGACGGCTGACGGCTGACGGCTGACGGCTGACGGCTGACGGCTGACGGCTGAGAACCTGTGGCTGTATCTAGGTCCTGATATTTGCTATCTTAGGATTAATAGGCCCTCAAGGAGTATACTTTGAATTCTGGGATTGATTGTTATCATTCTGATAAACCGGAGGAAGCTTGTGGCATCTTCGGAATCTATGCCCCTGGAGAAGATGTAAGCAAGTTAACCTATTTTGGCTTGCATGCGCTTCAGCATAGGGGGCAGGAGAGCGCGGGCATGGCAGTGTCGGACAATCAATCAATTATTATATACAAGGATATGGGCCTAATTACTCAGGTGTTCGATGAGAGGAGCTTGGCGACCCTACAGGGTCGCATTGCAATCGGGCATGTTCGCTATTCAACAACAGGCTCAAATCACTGGGAGAATGCCCAACCGGTATATAAAACCTTCAGTAGTGGGAGCCTCGCCCTTGCCCACAACGGCAATCTTATCAATACCCAGGAATTGAGAAATAACCTTAGAAAAAGTGGGCTTCGCTTCCGTTCAACGAGCGATAGCGAAGTTATCGCATCTCTTATAGCGTCCAATGCCGATAAGGGGATAGGAAACGCCATTAAAGAGACCATGAAGCATATAAGAGGCGCCTACTCGGTTCTTATTCTTACCGAAAAGCAACTCCTTGCAATGCGAGATCCTCATGGCATACGTCCGCTTGTTATAGGAAAGCTCGGGGATCATTTTATCATCACCTCGGAGAGCTGTGCCCTAGATATAGTGGGTGCTAAATATATAAGAGATGTAAGTCCAGGAGAACTTGTAATAATCGGCGAGGACGGGTTGAGGAGTGAAGAATCTATAAGGCCAGATAAATTATCGCTCTGCATATTTGAATTCATCTACTTTGCCAGGCCTGATACAAAGCTGTATGGAAAGTTGCTTTACAACGCTCGAGAGTCTATGGGGCTGGAGCTTGCCAAAGAAGCCCCCTGTGAGGCCGACCTGGTTATCGGGGTTCCTGACTCAGGGATTCCATCGGCAATCGGTTATTCTCAGCAATCCGGGATACCGTATAGGGAAGGTTTAGTTAAGAACAGGTATATCGGGCGCACTTTCATCCAGCCAACCCAGGTAATCCGGCAGACTGGCATTAAACTGAAATTAAATCCTCTAAGCGAGGTAATAAGAGATAAACGAATTGTTGTGATAGATGATAGCATTGTTCGCGGCAACACCAGCAAGAAGTTGATTGCTATGTTAAGAGAGGCAGGGGCGAAGGAGATACACATGAGGATAAGTTCTCCGCCCGTTAAATGGCCGTGTTTCTATGGTATCGATACAGCTGATCAGGGCCAGCTTATCGCGGCAAACAAAAGCATCGAGGAGATATGCGATTTCATTGGGGCGGACAGCCTGAGCTACTTAAGTTTTGAGGGGCTAGTTAAGTCGACTGAAAATGAACGCGAGAATTTCTGCCTCGCCTGCTTTAATGGTGACTATCCGGTGGATATACCGGAAAACTTAAAGATTACCAAGCTTATGCTTGAGAAGGAGCAACGTAGTACGGATGGTTGATGCAGAAAAAAGGGAGTTAACTTATAAAGATGCTGGGGTTGATATCGAGGCCGGGGCCGAGGTCGTAGAGCTTATTAAAAAGTCGGTTCGCTCGACCTTTAGGCCTGGGGTATTAACTGGTATAGGTGGCTTTGGCGGCCTTTTTGCGATCGATAGGGATAGCTATAAAGAACCGGTACTGGTCTCCGGCACCGATGGGGTTGGGACTAAGCTCAAGATTGCCCATGCGCTTGATACCCACAACACGGTCGGTATTGACCTCGTTGCCATGTGTGTAAATGATATACTTGTGCAGGGGGCAGAACCGCTATTTTTCCTTGATTATCTAGCAACTGGTGTACTTGAGCCCCGGAAGGCAGCGGACATAATCGAGGGTATTGCTGAAGGTTGCCGGCAGGCTGGCTGTGCGCTTTTAGGCGGGGAGACTGCGGAAATGCCCGGCTTTTATGGACCGGGCGAGTATGATCTGGCCGGCTTTGCGGTGGGTGTTGTCGACAGAGCGGATATTATATCAGGCGAGGCTATCAAGGAGGGGGATATTATCCTTGGGATTGCATCATCAGGGCTTCATAGTAATGGATATTCACTTGTGAGAAAACTCATAGCCGATGCCAGTCTTTCGCTCAATGAGCCTTGCTGGGAGGGAGGCTTAAGCCTCGGCGGAGAACTCCTCAAGCCCACCAGGATTTACGTAAAGAGCATCCTTACATTAATTAAAGCCTATCGAGTTAAAGGGCTTGCTCATATAACTGGAGGTGGCCTGACCCATAACGTACCGAGGATCCTCCCGGCCTCATTCGATGCGGCGATTAAACTTGGCTTCTGGCCGATGCCTCCCATATTTGAATTCATCCAGCGGGAGGGCGGGGTATTGCAGGAAGAGATGCTCCAGACCTTCAATATGGGGATCGGTATGGTTGTCGTTCTTGATGCCGGCTTAGCTGACGAAGCAGCCGAGCTTCTTAGAAGCGCGGGAGAGAAAGTTTATATTATCGGTGAGGTCGTTAAGGGCAAGGGGGAGACGAAATATGTCTAGCGCACTAATACGACTCGGCGTTCTCATATCAGGAAGCGGCTCTAATCTGCAGGCGATAATCGATAGATGCGAGGTTGGGGAGCTTCCAGCCAAAGTCGTAGTCGTTATTAGCAATAAAGGAGATGCTTATGGCCTTAAAAGGGCAGAGAGGCATAACATCCCGGGTATATTTCTACCGCGAAAAGAATTTCCCGATGAGCGATCTTACAACAATGCCATTTTAAGCAACCTAAAAGAGCATGGGGTTGATCTCGTCGTTATGGCCGGGTATATGCGTCTCTTGGGCAAGGAAGTGCTTAATGCCTATCCGAATCGAGTTTTAAATCTCCATCCGGCGCTTCTTCCATCTTTCCCGGGTGCTCATGGAATAAAGGATGCGTTAGATTACGGAGTCAAAGTAACGGGTGTCACAGTCCATTTCGCCAATGAGGTATTCGATGAAGGGCCGATAATACTACAAGAGGCTGTTCCTATCCTGGAGGATGATACTGAAGAGATGTTGGCAGAGCGGATACATGCTGTTGAGCATGTGCTTTATCCACGGGCGATCAAGCTCTACTGTGGAGGGCGCTTACAGATCGAGGGCAGAAGAACAAGGATTAAGGAAGGTTAGTTATAAGATTGAGGGTAGACTATACCTTCTGGTATCGGCTAGTATCTAATATGAACTGCTCATGTATAAAAGGTGAAGATAATATAGGAGGCGATTGATGGTCGATAAAATCAAAATTAAGCGTGCGATAGTAAGTGTTTCGGATAAGACGGGCGTTGTTGAATTCGCTAGGGGACTCAAGAGCTTTGACGTCGAGATACTCTCCACTGGTGGTACCGCCAAGGTTTTAAGAGACGCTGGAATCGATGTGGTCGAAGTTTCAGATTACACCGGGTTTCCAGAGATGATGGAGGGGAGATTAAAGACCCTCCATCCCAAGATATCTGGAGGCATACTTGCTGATAGGAGAAAAGAAGAGCATATGCGCCAGATCGAGGAGGCTGGAATCGAGCCGATCGATCTCGTCTGCGTAAATCTTTACCCATTTGCCGCAACCATAGCCAAGCCTGATGTTACCTTAGATGAGGCTATTGAAAATATCGATATCGGCGGCCCGACGATGATCCGGGCGGCCGCCAAAAACTTCGAGGGCGTAGCCGTTGTCGTCGATTCAAGTTGGTATGCGAGGATCATCGACGAGATGCAGGCAAACGACGGTGCAATAAGCTGGGATACCCGCTTTGCCCTCTGTCGCGAGGCCTTTAAGCATACGGCCCAGTACGATTCGACAATCGCCCAATATCTGGCCGCAAAGGATGAGTTTCCTGAAGTTCTCACCTATACCTTTGAGAAAATTATGGACACTCGCTATGGCGAGAACCCGCACCAGAAGGCGGCTTATTATCGTCAGGCAGGCGCTCCATCGGATGCATTAGTAAACTTTAGGCAGGTACACGGAAAAGAGCTCTCATACAACAATATTCTAGATATGGATTCGGCCTGGGGTCTGGTCTGTGAGTTTGATGATCCGGCCTGTGCCATAATTAAGCATAACAACCCTTGCGGCTGTGCCATCGGGCTCGACCTTGCTGATGCCTACCAGAAGGCGTATGAGTCCGATACCGTTTCGGCGTTTGGCGGTATCGTCGCTCTTAACCAGATGGTCGATAAAGCGACGGCAGAGAAGATCGCCCAGATATTTATCGAGGTAGTTATCGCCCCCGGTTTCGATCAAGAGGCGCTTGATGTATTAACCAAGAAGGCTGATATAAGGCTAATCGATACCGGTGGTGTTACCAGTAAGAGCTATTTCGGTCGCGACTTAAGGCGGGTCGATGGCGGTATTCTAGTACAGGGTTTCGATAACATAGAGGAACCGGCGGCCAATTGGCGGGTGGTGAGCGAGGCCCACCCGACCGAAGGGCAATGGAAGGACATGGCCTTTGCGTGGAAGGTGGCAAAGCACGTTAAATCAAATGCCATAATATACGTTAAAGACCAGGCTACCGTCGGGATTGGCGCTGGGCAGATGAGCCGCGTTGACTCAACCTGGCTTGGCGCCCGCAAGGGTGGGGACAAGGTTAAAGGGGCGGTTGTCGCCTCCGATGCCTTCTTCCCGTTCAGGGATGGGCTTGATGCGGCGGTTGAGGCCGGAGCTGCCTGCATTGTCGAGCCGGGCGGCTCAATCCGGGATGACGAGGTCATCGCGGCCGCCAACGAGCACGGCATCCCGCTCGTCTTTACCGGCAAGCGCCACTTCAGGCACTAATACCTGATGTAAACGGGCTGGTGGAGCCCGATCGGCAAAACTTTTGCTCGTTTATTGTAACAGCTGTACCCGTATATAATTATTTTATATATAGCTAGCCCGGGGCGGATCAATTTGGCGGTAGAAGGCTATACACGTTTGACATCGGGCATTAGCTGTAGTATCATAACTTTTGCTGTAGCGGTAACGCTGTATACCGCTACAATATTTTTGTTCACAATTCTTAGGACCCGATAATTGGGCCGTTAGCTCAGTTGGTAGAGCACCGGACTTTTAATCCGGGTGTCGAAGGTTCGAATCCTTCACGGCTCACCAAGCTAGAAATTAGAAACTAGAAACTAGAGATCAGACGCGAGGGTCTAGTATGCGGATAAAACGTGATCTGTTAGCGCTTATAAATGTTGGCTTTTTCTGGTTTCTGGAGGCGCAAAGCGCCGTCCTGATTTCTGGTTTCTGATTATGCCCCCATCGTCTAGAGGCCTAGGACACAGCCCTTTCAAGGCTGCGGCGGGGATTCGAATTCCCCTGGGGGCACAGCGAAGCTGCCTCGTAGCTAAAACTACGAGGTGCAAAGCAAACGGGGAATAGACTATTCCTCCTGTAAGGGTATCAAAAAAGGGCAGCTTCGCAGAGCAATGGAACAATGGATCAATAGAACAATAGAGCTTTTTATAGATAAATAAAAAGTAGATAAGCTCTTTTTAAGAAAATCTGTTCCATTGCGGTCTATTGCTCTATTGCTCTACTGTTCTAAAATGTGCAGCAGGTTTTATTTGTAGATCAACAGGCAATAGAACCTTTATAGAGAACAGAAGATAGAAAGAGTTTAATTAAGCAACAAAGTGTTCATATTGCTACAATGCTATGATTTCGGGCGCTTAGCTCAGCGGGAGAGCACCTGCCTTACAAGCAGGGGGTCAGTGGTTCAAATCCACTAGCGCCCACAGCAAAAGAGAAAGCCTTGGTAATAACGCCAAGGCCTTTCTTTTATTTGTAGAATCCGGAGAATCCAAGCTACGTCCCCCGCTCTGCTAAGGAGGTTTCTTTAGTATAGCTGATTTTTCAGCGTTTGACTTTCAGCAGTATGTGGCATAGTATAATGGCAAACGTATGTTTGTATTTGTAACTATCAATTCCTTAGTTTTTACCATAAAATATGGGTAGATTGTCATTAATCCTAGCAAGATATTTAAGTATCATTAGTGGATTCAGGAGCAAGCATGGCTGTAAATGCCGATAAACCAACTAGATGGAAATCAGATATAGCCCAATCTGTCGATTGTTATAATGATTGGTTTATGAGATTTGCGCCGAAAGCATATAGAGATACGAGAATAGAAACAACGCAGCAGGTTGAATCGGCATTAGAAAAAACAAACAACTTAATGGACATATCACCTAATGTACTGCATGAGAATCCCTCTGTTTTGCCTATACTGCGCATGTCAACGGCACCACCTATAGCGCGAGATAGATTAATTGGACTAGCTGGCATATCGTCTCATTTAGTAAAGTGCATGGAACTAGGTTGTAAGATCCCACCAAAAATGGAATCTTATAAATTAAACGAGGAGCTTAAAAGAAATCGGCGAAACAATAATGAAGCTAGCCGATAAAGATATTTTTACTTGGCTAGAAACAGGAAAAAGGCCAGTCCAAGAAGAAATTAGCCGAGCTGCGACCATAGTTGCCGATCGCCTTTGTGGGGCAGTTGCAGATCCGATAATACGAAATGCGCAGGAAAAACAGCAGTTAAGCCTTATAAAAGAATGGCTTGAGCAAAGGGGATATGCCTATATAAGTGTAGGTGAGGGACTGAAGTTTAACGCCATGAAGCCTGGAACATTTGCGTTTCATTTAAATGTTCCCGTAAAGCTTGAAGGCGGAGAAACTCAAATTAATATCCCAATAGATGTTGCTGTTATGCCAATTAGTTCTAAGCTTGGAGATTTACCTTTTCTTATAGAAGCTAAATCTGCTGGTGATTTTACAAATGTTAACAAACGCCGAAAGGAAGAAGCGATTAAAATCGCTCAATTACGGAGAAATTATGGAAAAGATGTGCGGTTTATATTATTCCTTTGTGGCTACTTCGATAGCGGTTATTTGGGGTACGAGGCAGCAGAGGGTATTGATTGGGTCTGGGAGCACCGGATAGATGATCTAGCAGAATTTGGAGTTTAGATATGACAGCAGTCGATCTTTTAGAACATTCGCGCTTGGAAATTCAAAATCGACTTGATGGATTAAAAAGCCAAGCTGATAGAAATAGGTTAGGCCAGTTTGCAACGCCCACTGATCTAGCGACAGAGATTTTAGAATATGCAAAAGACTTCTTGCCGGCGAATAGCAAAATCCGCTTTTTAGATCCGGCTTTTGGCACTGGTTCATTTTATTCCGCGCTTTTAAGGATATTCCAATCGCAAAGAATCGAGAGCGCTACTGGTTTTGAAATTGACCCCCAATATGCGAATGAAGCCATAAGACTGTGGAATGAATCTTTATTGAGGCTAAACATAAATGACTTTACGAAGGCCACACCGCCAGAAATAGACGAAGACGAGCCCAATCTAATTATTTGCAATCCACCGTATGTTAGACATCATCACCTATCCAGTCAAGAGAAGGTAAGGCTCCAGGCGCTTACGAGGATGATTACTGGCATAAAGCTAAATGGCTTATCTGGATACTATTGTTACTTCCTGCTACTATCGCATGCTTGGATGACTGAAAATGGTTTAGCAGGTTGGCTGATTCCAAGTGAATTCATGGATGTGAATTATGGCAGAGAAGTTAAAGAGTACTTGCTTAAAAAAGTTAAGCTTATAAGAATTCACCGGTTCGACCCTAATGATGTGCAATTTGATGATGCGCTTGTTTCATCAGCAGTGGTATGGTTTGAAAAAACAAGCCCGGGCGAAGCGCACGAGATCGAATTCACATACGGTGGTACGCTTAGGAATCCTAAGGTCTGCAAGAAAGTAACAGTCGAGGAATTAAGAAGAGCCAATAAATGGACAAGGATTGTACTTGATGATGAAACAAAACCCGATAAGAATAAAGTTAAATTATCCGATCTATTTCATATTAAGCGTGGTATTGCCACAGGTTCAAACGAATTCTTTATCCTAGATGCAAAGAAAATTGAGGAGCTTAAAATACCAGGTGAATTCTTGATACCGATTTTGCCCAGTCCGCGGTTTCTTTCGGTTGATAGAATTCAGGCTGATAATATTGGTAATCCAGTATTAGAACAAAGGCTGTTCTTGCTCTCGTGTGATTTACCAGAGCGTGAGGTTCGAGAAAAATATCCCACCCTTTGGCATTATTTGGAGTCTGGAAAAGAAAAGGAAATTAATAATCGGTATCTATGTATGCACAGGTCTCCCTGGTATTCGCAAGAGAAGCGGTCTGCATCACCTTTTATTTGTACGTATATGGGACGCCATTTAGATAAGAGCAAGCCTTTCCGGTTTATCTTAAATCACTCAAAAGCTATAGTTGCCAATTCCTACTTAGTGCTCTATCCGAAAGATTACTTGAGAGATGCTATCGAGAAAGATGACACTATGCTTGAGAGAATATGGGTGGAACTAAACAATGTTAATATTGATTCCATGATGGGGAACGGAAGGGTTTATGGCGGAGGTTTGCATAAAATTGAGCCTAAGGAACTCGCTAACGTTTCTGTCGAGGGTATTTTAGAGGCAATTCCAGAGCTAGAAGCCTTACATAAAAAACATCAAGAAGGGGCAATGAATCTACAGCTCCAACTTGATTGTTTTAGTTTTTGATAAAGTTTCTGCTTAATTCATTGTGTTGTCTCTTAATAATTGGCAAGCCTCATTTTCTTGCAGCACATCTCTAATTGTTCTAAGATATAAACGTTGTTGTTCGCATAATGTTCAATTAGGTCCACCATTTAGAAACCGACCTTAAGGTCGGTTTTATTTATGCAAAAGCATTCTTGACTAAGTGCATAAAGCAAGCGATAATTAAATAATGCAGAACATATGTTCTATAAGATTATACAAAACACCAACCCCAACATATCGGGTTCAAATTGGAAGCAAATACTTGTTTAACAGGTTTGTAGAGCTAGGTTTCATGCCAAACAAGAGCAAGGTTCTTAAGTTTCCTGAGGTGCCAGACGACCTCGTACGGCACTTCATCAGAGGATATTTTGATGGGGATGGTTGTGTAAGTTATCGCCTGCAACTTGATAAGAGGTATAACAAGCTCAGGCAGTTTCTAACAATCCGGTTCATTTGTGGGAATCGTAGCTTTTTGAAGTCGCTTCGCGATGTACTGCAAGTTTCAGCGCAAGTTGGGAATGGTTCGATCTCACGCGCAAACGGCTCTTACCAGTTGCAATATGCGATGCGAGACAGTATAATTTTCTTTGGCTATTTTTATAAGGGTGTTTCAAAAAATTGCTATTTAGAAAGGAAGCATCAGGCGCTAAAATTGGCCATAGATAAAATATCTAGGGGGCGTAGTGTAGCGGTAAACATTCCGGCCTGTCACGCCGGCGATCGCGGGTTCGAATCCCGTCGCTCCCGCAAAGGATCACCTAGCTAGTGGTCCTTTTTGTTGTTAAGAGCTAAAAATAACGATTAGAACCCACACAGGGGGTTTATTCATGGGGGAATCCTTCCCCCATGATCATAAATAAAAGTGAGGGCAGAAGGGTGTTGAATTTGAAAATCGAACTCCTCTACTTTACAGGTTGACCTTCATTTGAGCCAGCGCAGGATGTGCTTGCGGATGTAATGGATGAGCTTGGCATAGACCAGCCAGTTGAGGTTGTGGATGTTCAAAGCGACGAGCAAGCTAACGAGAAAAGATTTATCGGCTCACCGACTATTCGTATAAATGGCCTAGATGTTGACAGAAACGCCAGGGGCGTAACAGACTATGGTCTAAGGTGTCGTATTTATCAAACAGAAAAAGGACTTCAGGGCTGGCCAAGCAAGAAAATGGTATTGTCTGCATTTAAAGAGGCTATATAGCAATATACCTACTTATCTAATCCCAAACCCAGGCCAATTATGTTATCATATTCTCCTAATAGCATTGTATAAAAATGGATTGTTTGGTGAGGAAAATATGCCAGGACCGCTCGTTGGGATTGTAATGGGAAGCGACAGCGACCTTCCCGTAATGCAAAAAGCTGCAAATGTGCTGAAAGAGATGGGGGTGCCATATGAGATCGATATCTCATCTGCTCATCGTCTGCCGGATAAGACCGCAGAGTACGCAAGGACGGCGCGCGAGCGCGGTTTAGCCGTTATTATCGCCGGCGCAGGAATGGCTGCCCACCTGGCTGGAGTTATCGCATCGCATACCACCCTTCCGGTTATCGGCGTGCCCTTAAAATCCGGAGCGCTGGCCGGGGTCGATGCCCTCTATGCGACGGTGCAGATGCCACCCGGTATACCTGTTGCCACTGTTGCTATAGATGGGGCAGAGAATGCCGCTTACCTGGCCTGTGAGATAATCTCTGTAGCAAACCCTGACATAGCCAGGCGATTAGAAGAAAAGCGCCAGCAAACCCGGGAAAAGCTGGCAGAAAAGTCAAGGAAATTAAAAGAGGAGTATGGTAAATAGCCGACCGGTATGGTTATTGTGGGTAGGAAAATCTTAGCTTAAGCAGATTTTAAAGTAACTGCTAAAACCACTGTCTGGCTCGGATTCCTAGATACTCCGGAATTGTAATTCCTTCAATTGATCGCCTGGCAACATCATTTACCGGTGGGTAGAGAACTATGTTATCAATATCTTTAACCTGGACCCATTCGGCCGCAAGCGCGCTGGTATACTCTGGGTTTATCGTGGGCGCACCACCGATTACCTTTCCCAGGAAGACACAATGCAGCGTGTGCCTCACCTCCCCTGAAGCAGGAGTCTCCACTATGCAGAGTAATTCTTCAACATCAATTGTAACACCAAGCTCTTCATCGAGTTCCCGCTTTAAGGTATCAACCAAGCTTTCGCCATCAGCGATCCCACCGCCCGGGATGCCCCAAACCGTCGCTTCTCCGTAGAGATACCTCATCAACAGTACCGTATTGCCGTTGATCAAAACCACCGATGGCCTAATTTTGATAGCTATCATCCTCCTAATCGTCCTCTGAAACGCTATATAACTCAATAAACTAATAAAATCATACACGAAACCGGCACTGTATGACAGTAAACTATCTAATACGGGTAACAATAGTAATGAAATTGCCGAAATCGGAGTTGATCGATATGGCCGAGCCGAAGAAAAAGAGGGCACAAAAACCGCCGGATATAGAGGAAGATGAGAAGCGACGTGAGGCGGAAAAGCTCGCAAAGGAGACCCAGGAGGAGATAGTAAAACGGGCCGTCGAAAAGAGGTTCCCTGAGAGGGAGTTGCCGAAAGGGGAAGAGTAAAGCTATGTAGTAATGGCGACTGGTTAGTAGAAAGAGCTACCCGTGGTGCATTTTGGCCCCACCCTCGTTAACGTGCGTAAGAGGCTTCACGCGCTGGCCTATAGGTATTATCAATTGATTCCATATCTAAACGTAGCGGCTTCTTCGGCCATTTCTTGCTGTCTCTTCCATTGACCGAACTGTAATCCCCTATTCGCTAATCTGCTCCTGTCTTCCGCACCCCTCATTTTTGCGCATAAGAAGTGCTGATCAAGCGGTAT
>JACUUO010000243.1 GCA_014859275.1 Actinomycetota bacterium
TCCCTTCGAGGTCGTATTTACTGCGAATAACAGATCCGTCCACTTCCGGTGAGTATATCTCCGGATTTACGCCATTGGGATTGACCAGAATCTTATCGGCCTCGATGCCCCGCCCTACCAACTCATCCTTTAGAGGCTGGCTGATTACGACAACCACATCGGCTGCCTTGAGATTGAGAAGTTCGATACGCTCGGACAGGGATTCATATTTCAAAGGTCTATCCCAATTCCGATTCACCCAGATTTCCGAGCCATTGTATTCCAGTACAAACGGGACCCCATAAGCTTTAGCCAGTTTCACGCCTACGAAGTTGTTAAGGCTGTATCTTTGATAGATAAACGATAACTCCACGTTCCCTAAAATTTTAAGCGCATCTTGCTCAAAAATCTTGTTGAGGTAAAGGCTAGGCAATTCACGAAAATCCCTGAACTCTTGGCCAGGAAGTATTAGGTGAGTTTCGGTATCCCCTCGAACCGTCGAAATAGTATCGGTCGTTAAGAAGATGGGTTTTCCGGTAAAACTATCCAAGCTATTTAGCACCCCGGCGATATGCCCAACAGACCCGCCGGAGCGAAGGCCAAAGACCAAATCGGTCCTAAGATAAACAGGTACAGCTGGTAAGTCTAGGTTTCTCGTAGCTTTTAATGATTGATCCCTGCTAGATAACTGCTCTACCTCTTGGTTAATTTGATCGACAAAGGCAGTCTTTTGCATAAAATCCCGTACTAATTGCCCGAAAAGGTTAAGCAACGTACGGGTATTGACCTCCAAACGGTATCCTTGTTCATCTTCAAAACGGCACACTCCTCGACTCAATAAACGCATTAATACCGCAACAACAAAGGGCTTATAAATAACTTCTAAGCGATGGGTTAAGAAACGTGCGTTTTGGTAGCGAAAAGAATGCTTAATAATGCTGCCCTTCTTAATCCAGTGTTTTAGCTCTTCAAATGTGATAACCAGTGCGTCAGAGGACGATGCAAACTCCGGGCGCACATCCTTTAGAATTACAATTTTAGAAGTATTCATACATTCACGCCTTTTTGGTTATGGCTTCCTTATTAGAGCGATTATGCACCAGCCATCATATGTGCCCCTCATAAAGAAGGAACCAAGGAAGCCAAACAGATTAGCTAACAATACTTTTGGAGACCTGCTTAACCAAAGCCTTGGGAGCCATCCACCTGGCATCATTTTCTCAACTAACAACCCCGATTGCTCACATATCAATCTCAGCTCATCCTCGGTAATCGGATTGATGTGGCCGTAATGGCGATCCCCGCATTCAAATTGATGAAACCGACCTTTAAAGAAAAAATTTACTCTCGAGTACCATGAGGTAATATTCGGTGTGGAAATCGATATCCACCCACCTGGTTTCACCAGGCTCTTTAAATCGCGGATGTATTGCCAGGGATTCTCCACATGCTCTATAACCTCGATTCCAAGAACCAAATCAAACTCGTTAGCGTGCTTCTTCTTGAAAGAAACTATGTCTGCTGGATTGTTAAAATCTAACCTTTCAAAGGGTGTCTGGGCTTTGAAGCTCTCTCTATCGATATCTACTGAATAGACCCGATATCCTAGATCAAAAAGGCGCTGGGACAAGGCTCCCTCGCCAGCTCCATAATCCAAGATCTTTGAATCCTCCGGTAAAGTGGCACGTATGATATCTGCCAATTGATCATGCAGACCTATATCTGCTTTTATGCGAATTCCTTTATAGTACTGCAGTGGCTTGGTCGTTAAAAAAGATACTTTTTTCATTTTTCAAAAACCATCAAGTGCTGTAGTGCGATATCTGACTGCTTACTATAAAAATAATTCATTAAGCTGTACTCCAACGGATAATCTAAGTAAATAGCCATAAAATCTCTAAAGGGTATACGAGATGGCAGCTTCATCCTGAACAGATTAAAACAATGCCCAGATATATGCACTAGATTCATACCATAATCCTTAAACAATGTCACCCATCCTGGCACGCTTAAGCTGTAAACATGGGGAGATGGGTCTTCCCATGTGTTTTCAATAAGGATTACTTTCCCACCTGGTTTTAGAACCCTTGAAACTTCAGCTACAGCTTCTTCTTTAAGTCCATACGGCAGATGCAATAAAACGGTTATAGAGCTGATAAAATCAAAGTGGTCATCTTCAAACGGCATATCTGTTATTGAACCTTCACATGCATTAAGACCTCTGCCCACACAGGCTTGTACGGCATCTCTAGATATGTCAACACCCGTAGCAATAGCGCTATGCTTTTCCTTGAAAAATGACAGCCATCGACCTCTGCCACAACCTACATCTAGTACCTCTTTATCAGCAAGACTTACTCTTTCATTCACAAAATACTTAGTCAAAGCATACTTTTGGATTCGGTCGAAAAAGCGATTGAAATAGAGCGGCTTATCTGGGAAGCACACTGCTGCCAGATCATCATGCGTCTTAGAATGAATATTACGCCAAAAATCTACGTATTGCTCATCGCTTAACTTTTTCATACTTTGACCTACCTTGACTTTATATAAGTAATGAGCGTTAAAGCAAATACGCTTCCATAAGAAATAGTACTAGCAATGGAGGCACC
>JACUUO010000244.1 GCA_014859275.1 Actinomycetota bacterium
TGTTTACCAACCGGTTGCATCATCCAGTAGGCCATCGCCAGTGCGTCCGGGGTTAATTTAGTTGATTTGAATTGCCTACCCTGTTTCAGCCACGCTTTATCGACAAGCCTGCGGAAGACAAGATACGCATGCGCGACAAAACCTGATGACTTTATTCTGCCGATAGCTGTGGAAGCAATGTCGATTAATCCCGCGTAATTATCAGACCGTTGGCCTTTAAAGTTTGTTTTATAAACAACTGCCGTTAACCGATCATGGTAGCCTTCTGCAAATAATGAGGTTTTGAGCGCCAGCAATGCCAATGCTTGAGCGCAGAGGACGTTCGGCATACCTATCCATGCTCGAAGTGGGCTGACAACTTTTGATAGATCGATCTGGCCTTCGAATATCGGCAGGAACACAATATCGCCAATCCTCTCGGTCCGTTGTTTGCCACAATACGCAAGCAAACCATCAGATAAAGGAATCCTAGTCACGCAACAAGTGGATCCTGATGTCTGCCCACTTTCAAGCGTCTCATAGCGGGCTGCCGAAACATCACGAATTCCCGCTTGAAGCGAGGAATCTAGACCCTTAAACGCTTTCACGGCTGGGGCATATGTTTCTTCATTAAATGGGATACCATCGGCAAGTGAATCGCGGAGAGCTTTGCAATAATTATCAGGCTCTGGCTTTCTTTTCGTCCATATATATCTGAAAGTTGAGACATCTCGCCCAGCAACCCTATGCTTTCTATAATTACCAGTTATCTCCCACCGATCACCCTGGTCATGTATTGCAACATCCTCTCTTAGACCGATATACAAATCTATCGCACCATAAAGCCGCAATACATCAAAAAATGGCAGACCGGTTTTTAAAACATGGAGTGTAATTTTTTCTCCGCCAAAGCCTTCTAAAATCGATGACGAAGAAGACCAGTCAAACCTCATCATGACACCTTCCATTGCTCTAAATCTTTGCCAGCAGCATTTTCTCTATCCGCCATTAAAATAGCTCGTCCAACCAGCGCATAAATCGGAAATAGGTCGTCATTGGGCAATAAAAGAGGCACCATTTCTTGTGGCACAGTTCCCTTAGCGGCATCTAGAATTACGTTAACTCGATCTATTACTTCGCCTGGCGCACTAATCTCTCTCAAGATGTTGCTTACGAAATCATTGGCTTCACGATGCGGCTCAAATCTATTAACCGTCAAGGCAGGATTCATCAAGCTGGAATGATGGCGTACGCCAGCTAAAGCAATCGCGCGAACCAAGTGCTTTGATGAATCTGGGTAATTCGTAAGCACTTGGCATGCCACAATCGTTGCAAGGTATCCTGGATAAGTATGCGGTATACCCATGGGCGCTTGTGTTTTAAGAGTACGACCAATGAGTCCATCTGGGCATTCGGAATCTACCTGACGTGCTTTGGCCTGCCACTTATAATCTACCTTGCCAAGGTCATGAAATCCAGCCGCAAGCGTTGCGATTTGTGTGATAACATCCGCTAGCTTATGAGGATCTTTTTCGGGCTCCAGACTTTTAAGTATCTTAACCAACGTGTTGCGATAAATGCCATTGACCGATAGCCTTTGGTAGGTACCCTCCATAACGCCCATGACGTGTTCAAGAAGTCCTTGACGCTTCCCATCCTCACGAGAAAGCGATTTGCTAAACGTAACATCTGATTTCCATTCACTGCTTAGAAATACGTCGTTCTCTATAGCCGTTTCTAATCCATTACCAAAACAGAGGCCTTTGAGTCTATGCAAGTATGCAATGTTTGAGGGAACAACAAGAACGTCGCCCGGCCTTACATAATCTGCATGCTCAAACAGTATTAATTCCCCGTCTTCATTTCTGATAATTCTGGCTTCTCCTCTAGCTTCTCTTAACAAGCCATAGGCCTTACCAAGGCTAACCGATGAGGTCTCGGGCTGTTCGCCAGCATTGAGCAGGCTCTGGAGATCACGGCCAGTATCGGTGTTTTCCACTGCTACATCAACGGTAAGGATTTCACGAAATGTTCTGGCTATTTCACCTGGCTTCCGTTCTTGCGCTGCGCGGTCGAAGAGATTTAAAGCACAGACAGTTTCATTGAATGCGCGTTTAACAGCCTCTTTTGCTTTTTTAGGATCGCCACTCCAGGAATTATTAACCCACGTGCGCTCTGCTTGCCAAGTTAGCTCACTCTTGGGAATCGACTTCAACGCTGCCTGGACTAAATCAGCTCGATATGGTAGTGCAAGTCCTGCCTTTCGGTTCTCGATCGCATCTTTTGGTGCGTTTATAACAATGAATGTCCCTGTTGTTTTGCCGTCATGAAACCATCTAGCACACCGACCAGCTCGTTGCACTAATGCATCGACTGGCGCAGGATCGGAAATCACAAGAGGTGCTGAGATGCCTAAACCCGCCTCTGCAACTTGATTGGTCAGCAATATCCAATCCCCATCCGAACTGCCCTTACCAAATCGCCTGTGGACTTGCTCTTCGACAACAGATCGCCAAGACCTTGGCATGCGATTATGAAGAACATTGATGGTTGTGGCATCTACCCCTCTATTAATCAGCTCATCGAATATCTTTTGAATTA
>JACUUO010000050.1 GCA_014859275.1 Actinomycetota bacterium
TTTATAAGGAGGAGTCCTAACTTCCGCACTGCAGCACCCTCTACCTGTTCACCACTATACGAAGCTGTCATTCTTAAACATAGCGCAAGCGAAGATGTCATTCTGAGGGAGCGGTAGCGACCGAAGAATCTCAGACCCACACCTTGCGCTTACACTTAACGTAGCGTAAGCGGAGTGAAGAATCTCAAGTACATTCATCATTTCTAAGGGTTTACAAGGGTTTAAGGCTTAAGAAGTTAGAAAATATGATTTAGATCCTTCCCCTCCGCTTCACTAAGGATGACACGGCGGTAGCTAACACTTTGGCTCCTATAAGGATGACGTGGCGGGAGCATTAGTGCTCAGGCTCAGGATGATACGCAGTGCTATACGAGCATTCGTTACTGGCATACATATCTTGCAGCACCCAAATTAGCAGGTTTAAATACCGTTTGATTAGAACTTCTATGATCCTAGAATAAGTGGCGTGAAATTCAGGAGTTGTTAGTCTGTCATTGCGAGCCCCTCACCCACTGAACGTGGGTAGTTTAAGAAAGGGCACTCCTGGCAAGAGAGGTGTGTCATTAGGAGGGTGAGCCGAGGCCCAATAGGGCCGAAGCCCTGAGCGTGAGCGAAGGGTCTCAAGAAGGGCGACGTGGCAATCTTAGTACCCACATCTCTTACCCTCACTGACTGGCGACCGGAGACCGAGGACTGAAGATTGCCATGCCTTTCCTACGGCCTTTAGTCCTCTTCTCTTATGGCATTGTGGGCAACCTTACAAGTATACAGTTGGTAGGTCTGTGTAGTATTCTATATGAAATCGCTTGCATTTGAGGGAGCGCAACCCGTGAGGATATCGGTCATTCTCGGTCATCCTGATCGAGGAAGCTTCAACCCCGGAGTCGCGTATGAATTTGCCGAAGGCGATAGTGGCGAGGGGGTACCGGTCGGACTGCTTAAAGTAAGAACCGCACTGGTGTTCAATACATCAAATACTCCGCGGGAGAGGGAATTGGAAGTATTTGGCGATCCGCTTGAGACTCTCTGGAAAAATTGCATTTTCGACCTCTGTGGTGTCGAAAATTTCTACAGAAAGATGTACGGGGTTGTTGTAACCAGTACACCGGAGCAGAGAAGGATATGGCTGGCGGATGTTCGGGAAACTGTAGACAGGTACTTCCCAAAGCTAGCAACAACCGAAACGATATCCTTAACAACGTAAGAGAGGATCTGCATATCGCCCAGTGAGGCGATGGCTGCATACCGCCGAGATGAATTGCTATAATTGCTATATAAAATCGCATCGTGAAGGAGTCCTCAATGGTTCAAGATAGAAAATTTACCGCATACTGTGGCCTTTACTGCCTGGACTGTATTCCTGCCAATAAATCGTTTTTTAGAGCTTGTGATGAATTTGAATAAGAGAGGAAAGCATTATATATGGTCTTAGCTATGATTAAGGCAATTGAGCTTACCAAACGCTTTGGAAGCGTAACGGCCGTTAATAATGTTAATCTCGCGATTAGTAAGGGCGAGCTCTTTGGGTTCCTCGGGCCTAACGGTGCCGGCAAAACAACGACAATAAAGATGCTCACCGGACTTTTAAAACCCACCGAAGGTCGGGTTGAGATAGGGGGGTTTGATATTGCTAAGGAGCCCCTAAAGGCGAAATCACTATTCGGATATGTGCCGGATCAGCCAAATGTATACGATAAGTTAACAGCAAGGGAGTTTCTCACATTTATAGCCGATCTCTACAGAGTAGATGGAAAAACGAGGGAGAGGAAGCTCGGCGATCTTCTCCAGTTGATGGAGCTTGAGGACAGGGGAGATGAGCTCATCCAGGGCTACTCTCACGGCATGAAGCAGAAGGTAGCCATAGCCGGGGCGCTGATCCATGATCCAAGAGTAATCTTCCTTGATGAGCCCACCGTAGGGCTTGACCCCAAGAGCGCGCGGAAGATCAAAGATATCTTGAGGGAGCTGTGTAATAGGGGTGTGACGATCTTTATGTCCACCCATATCCTTGAGATAGCCGAGAGGATGTGCGATCGAGTAGGGATAATAAATAAAGGTGATCTTGTTGCCGTAGGGACTGTTGAAGAGCTGAGACACCAGGCAAGGGGCGAGAATTCCTCGTTGGAGGATATATTCCTGCAGATAACAGGGGGCTCCGAGCATGAAGATGTAATAGGTTTTCTGGGGGGATAGGAGGGTAGATGCTTACACTTCTTCTGAAGCTTAGAATCAGAGTTTTAAGTAACTCCATTCGCGCGGGGACCTCCTCACAATTGATCACTCTCATATTTTCGCTGCTGTTCGCACTTATGCTTATTGGCACTTCCTTCTCTATGGGGCTAGGTTTATTTGCGGTTATTTACAAAACGGGCGGTTCAGCAAGCATACTAACCATCTTAAGCACCTTTTTTCTAACTTTCTTTGCGTTAATCGTGCTTTCCTCAATTGCTGCAGCATTTTATGCCATGTTTACCTCTCAAGACCTTCCCATATGGCTTACAGCCCCAGTTTCGCTAAGGGTGATATTTCTTGAAAAATTTATGGTTCATAAAAGTTGAACGGATCAAAGAGATTCTCGGGGCTATCGGTGCCGCTTTCGGCCTTATCATTTACCTAGGATCCCAGCTTTTGATTAGCCAATCAGGCAAAAATTTTATACAGGACGGTTCATCTATAGAGGCTCTCCGGGGTACCCAATCATTTTTCTTACCAAGCACCTGGGCCCCTGAGATTTTAGTAGGGGTAGGGCTTGGGGATTATCACGGAATTTTCTTACCGATGATACTGCTTTTAGGATTAAGTATAGCTGTTTTTATCCTGGCTTTATTGGTTACTGTAAAAGCATACTATACGGGCTTGACCAGGATTTCCAACTTAAGCTCTAAAAAGAAACGGGTCAGGACTATAAGAGTGCCGAGCTTAGCGCTCCCCATTTCAGGCCCCATCAGGGCCATCGTAATTAAAGATTTAAAGTGCTTATCCAGGGATATGCAGGAGTGGATCCAGTTCTTAATGCCGGTAGCCATGATCTTCGTTCTTATGTTTCAAGCGAGAGAAGGCGGACCTGAAGGAATGGCTAACGCGTTATTTATAGCTGTCCTATTGACATTTATAATGAGCATGGTTGCAGGACGCCTCTCCTTAACCGGCGTGGGGAGGGAGCGAATGAGCATCTGGGTCATTCACCAGGCGCCGGTCGAGAGGTTAAAGATCGTTGTGGCCAAGGTGCTTGTGGCGTATCTTCCTTCCCTGGTTTTAGCGACATTACTCTATAGCATTGTTGGGTTTATCAACGGCTTTTCCTTAGGGACGATTATATTGGGTCTCATGGTAATGGCGGGGATTCTCCTGGGCATTAGTGCTTTAGGCGCTATGTTCGGCTCTATCAATCCGAAATTCGATGCAGCGAACCCCCAAGAATTAATCAGAGGGGTGGGAGGCTTCACGTACTTAATATCAAGTATGATGTACCTAGCGGTAACTTTAGGGCTTTTTGCATTGCCCCAGTTAGGAAGACTCGCTCATATTAACCCGATACTATTGTGGGTGGTATCAGTAGCTGTTCTCTATGTAGTGGTGGTCATTAGCACATCTGCATTTATCGCGGCAACTACGAAAAGGCTCGAAACTATGGAAGTGACGGTTTAATCACAAAAGTAATCTGCCGATTGATTTAGGGGATATATGAAGATACCAGAGATGCGATATTCTGATTATGACCGCTTTGCCTGGTTTTATAACAGGTACTGGGGGAGCAGCTCGTATATTGATAAGGTGATTGCAATACTAGATGATCTTCTACTGTCCCACCTGCCCGTTAACGGCAGGATACTTGATCTCTGCTGTGGTACTGGACAGGTAGCCCATGCGTTGACGACCCGTGGGTTTCAGGTGATGAGCCACAGGGACGTTCGTAATTTGCGCATATTTCAAGCAATGTGCAAAAGCACATATGATCGACTGATGCTCAGCCAAGCGCCATGCTTACCATATGCCACGAAGACCACGCTTAGATGCCCCGGGGCTCGTCCATCACGTGGTCGTACGTGGTATCGAGTGCCGAGACATCTTCATAGTCGATGCTAACCCGAAGCGAGTTTTTGTGTTGCATGGGTGCCCTTGCAGCGGCAAGAGTAGCAACGTAAGTATCGATTGAACAGCAAATTACGTATTTTACCAACGTCCCCCGCTGCGCTAAGCGATTCTTTCAGCCTCTTCCGTTAACTCCTCAGCCCGTCTTCTTGCCCTCTCCCTAGCGCTGGTTACGGCCTCTGATGCCCGCTCGCTAATCCGGTGGCGGGTCTCAAAACCACTTGCCGGGGCAAGCAATATTCCTGCCAATATGCCAAGAGCAAATCCAGATACCGCAATAAGAGCAATTGTTAAAAGGTTTCTTTCCCGTGCTTCTTCTAGTAGCTCAGAGGCGCGCTCCCCCAGTTGCTCACCAGCTTCCTTCGCCGACTCACGCAATGCGCGTGCTCGTGCTGCCATCCACGTCGCCTCCTTCCCGTAATTGTGTTAATTGATATGTTCCCTTACGCGAACGACCTAAACGATAAAGCCCGCCTTCGACGGGCTTTTATAAGCTCATTTTAAGAAATAGTTTAAGCAATAATTTTTAATTCTTGACCTTGCTCATGAGGTACTCATGTATTGCGTTTGCCGCCTTGCGGCCTGCACCTGCTGCAAGGATAACGGTTGCAGCACCGGTGACGATGTCGCCCCCGGCAAATACGCCAGGTTTTGAAGTCTGACCGTTATCACCCGCCACAATATAACCCCACTTGTTTAAATCAAGACCGGGCGTTGAGTCGGGGATGATCGGGTTCGAACCCGTACCGATAGCTATTACAACGGTATCAACCTCAATAGTATACTCTGAGCCCTCAATTGGCACTGGGCGACGCCTACCAGACTCATCTGGCTCACCCAGCTCCATCTTTATGCACTTAATCCCACGCACCCAGCCTTCCTCGCCGATGACCTCTACTGGATTTGTAAGGAGCCTGAAGTCGATTCCTTCCTCTATCGCATGATGAACCTCTTCTTGCCTTGCCGGAAGCTCTTCCATCGATCGGCGATAAACAAGGTACACATTCTCAGCGCCAAGGCGCAGTGCGGTTCTTGCCGCATCCATCGCGACATTTCCGCCACCGACGACTGCCACGTGTGCGCCCTTCTTAATTGGTGTATCGAACTCTGGGAATAGGTATGCCTTCATGAGGTTGGTCCTGGTTAAAAACTCGTTTGCTGAGTAAACGCCATTTAGGTTCTCACCAGGAATATTCATAAACATCGGCAGACCCGCGCCGGAGCCGATGAAAACGGCATCGAAGCCAGCTTCGATAAGTTCGTCAATGGTATGTAATTTGCCGATAACTGAGTTAGCCTTAATATCAACACCGAGCGCTTTTATGCCATCAACTTCAGACTGAACAATTGCCTTTGGAAGTCTGAATTCAGGTATGCCGTAGACAAGAACGCCGCCTGCCTTATGGAGTGCCTCAAACATTGTTACATCATGGCCGAGCTTAGCCAGGTCAGATGCGACCACAAGCCCGGCTGGGCCTGAGCCGATAACGGCAACCTTGAAGCCAGTCGGTTTCGGCTTGTCAACTTCTCCGTTGCTGCCACCGCCATGCATCCGCTCGTAGTCGGCCACAAAGCGCTCGAGACGGCCGATGGCAACAGGTTCGTTCTTCTTGGCAAGGGTACAAAGCGATTCACACTGGCTCTCTTGCGGGCAGACCCTACCGCAAACCGCGGGGAGGGGGTTTTTCTCCTTAATTTTCTTGGCGCCCCCAAGAAAATCTCCCTCTTTTACTAACTTAATAAATTCCGGTATCGGCACCTCAACCGGGCACCCGTTAACACAGAGCTTCTTGGCGCAGAACATACAGCGGTTCGCCTCACGAAGTGCATCCTCTATATTATAGCCCAAAGCGACCTCTTCGAAGTTTTTCCCGCGCGCAACCGCATCTTGCTCCGGCATCTTGGTCCGCGTCTTCCTGATCGCTTTCAATTCTTCTTTCGTGTACTCATGTATTTTAATCTCTGTCATCTGCCCCCTCCTTACTTAGTTGCACTCGGGACACAATTGCACAGGTAATTCTCCATTGCCAACTTCTCTTCTTCAAGATAAGTGCGCTGCCTTGCCATCAAAAGACCCCAGTCGACCAGGTGACCATCGAAATCCGGCCCATCGGTGCAGCCGAACATGGTTTTGCCACCAACTGAGACGCGGCAGGCGCCACACATACCGGTGCCATCGACCATGATCGGGTTCAAGCTGACAAATGTTTTTATGTTATAGGGCTTAGTTGTAAGAGAGACGAACTTCATCATGATGGCCGGCCCGATTGCCATAACCCAATCGACTCCATTCTCCTCAATCTCTTGCTTGAGAGCATCAGTAACAAGACCCTTGAGGCCCTTACTGCCGTCGTCGGTCGATACCAAAACCTTATCGCTAAACTCCCCGAGCTCTTTCTCATAAACAAGAAGATCAACAGAGCGCGCACCGATAATCGAGGTAACAGTATTGCCCGCCTCTTTGAGCGCTTTGCCAATTGGATACATCGGTGCGGCACCGAAACCGCCGCCAAGAAGAGCAACTTTTCCGTAGTTCTCAATTGGCGTCGCGTGACCCATCGGGCCGGCGACGTCCGAGATCTCGTCCCCTACATCCATGGCGGCAAGCTTCGAAGACGTAACGCCTATAGTCTGAATAACGAGACCAAGGGTCCCCTCTTCCGGACTTATACGGGCCAGCGAGAGCGGGATGCGCTCCCCCACCTCATCCGCGCGAACGATAACGAACTGTCCCGGTTTGGCTTTCTTTGAGATCTCCGGCGCCTCGATCTTCACTGCAACCAGATCGAATCGCAGGACTTGTTTTTCCAATATCTTAGCCAATGTGCACTCCTCTCCAATAACGCATGTAACCGTGCTGCAAAAGCACCTTACATCTTAGCTTTGGCATCTGAAGTTGTCAAGGCTTTGTCAATATTTAACGCCTTGTTAACGCAGCTCACAGGGTTATAGCAATACTTACCAGGTTTACCGCAATATATGTTATCTAATCCTTAGCCAACCAGCCAATTGTTGTATTATAGGTAATCCTTATAGATAAATCCTGGCGGTTTGATGGGCAGCGAGGCTCTGATAACGAACCGGTGATGCCTATAATTACACGTAGGGTAACCACAGGACCTTGTAGGGCGGAGATGTAGTTGCCCCATCCATGGGGCGTTCTCCCGCTACTTACGCTAGTTGCAGGCACATCAGGACTTTTTTCGCCCGATAAATCGAGCAACTACATGACAGAGGATGTAGTGGAAGCCTGGACGAGAAGATCGGCCTCCTCCGGATTCTGAACCTCCCACTTACCGCACCTCCCGCCCCAGCAGGCGAGCGTCTTGCCATCGACCTGAATCTTCACTATCTCGCAGTTATTCTCACACCCCTTACAGTGAAAGCTTCTTGTCCGATAGTCGATTGAGGAGACTGAGAAGCCCTTAAACCTGGTCTCTCCATTCCTGACAGTTCCCTTGGCAAGGAGGGCGGCGCCGATTGCGCCCATCACGTGGTAATGTTCTGGAATTACAATTTCCATTTGAAGCGCTTCTTCAAAGGCCCTCTTCATACCGGCATTTGCGGCAACCCCGCCTTGAAATACGATTGGCGAAGATAAATCCTTACCCTTGGCGAGGTTGTTTAAGTAGTTCCTCACAAGCGCCTGGCATAACCCATAAATAATGTCCTCCATGCGATATCCCATCTGCTGCTTGTGGATCATATCAGATTCGGCAAAGACCGAGCAACGACCGGCGATCTGGCAGGGTACCGTGGCGTTAAGCGCATAGGAGCCGAATTCCTCGATGGGTATTCCGAGCCTTGCCGCTTGGTGATCAAGAAACGAGCCGGTCCCCGCGGCGCAGACGGTGTTCATCGCAAAGTCGACGACGATGCCGTCACGGAGCAGGATTATTTTCGAATCCTGGCCACCAATTTCAAGCACGGTGCGCACCTGCGGTGCCACGTGAGAGGCGGCGATTGCGTGGGCGGTTATCTCGTTCTTGACGATGTCCGCACCGACTATAACTCCGCTTAGGTACCTGGCGCTACCGGTAGTTCCAACTCCGGCTATCTTAATATCGGGCGTAAGGTCTTTCTGCAATTCTTTTAATCCCTGCTGAACCGCGCTTATCGGCTGGCCTTGGGTTCTCCTATATATCAAGCTTATAACGCTTCCATACTCATCGATAACAACTAAGTTTGTGCTAACCGAACCAACGTCAACGCCTAAAAAACCTCTCATCCTAAGCTTCCTCCCAAGTATTCGGTAAAGATATATCCACCCATAGCCTATCCGTAGCAAAAACTATCCTACAAGCACCGGGCTTTTACCGAACTCTTTCTGCTTTCTTTTATTTGCAAGAAGATCGATGAAGGCTTCAAGACGAGTGATAACCCCAGCCTTCCCGGTCTGCTCATCGATAACCAAGGAGAGCGTCGGTAAATCAAAGTCCCTGCTAATCTGGGGCAGAATTGATTTGGCGATTATATCCGGCATACAGGTAAACGGGAAGAGATGGAGCACCCCATCAAAGCCCTCTTTAGCATAGATTACCGTGTGCCCAACGCTCGGCAATCCCTCTCCACCGACAAAGTGGTTAAGATAAGGCTTGGCAGCCTGGGCCACTTCCTTATCGCTAATTCCCATTATTGGGTTTTCCTTCGATGGACCTATCCAATCGGTTAAGTAGACAGACCTTTCAAGCGACACCCCCATATTGCCCAGGTATTCTTCAATATCAAAATTTACAAACGGCTCGAGAAGGACATAAAATTCGCCGATAATCCCCATCTTTAAACACGGCCTTTGCATATCCTTTTCAACCGCTTCAAGAACCAAAAAAGCCTCTTCTCTAGCCTGAGCAATTTCATCAGCGGTTATCGCCGGCCTCATTATCTCAAGCGCCCTCTTGTAGGCCTTGGTCGTGTCTCCGCGCTTCACTTCGTAGGCTCGGTATTTAAGCGCATATTTTTCCAGCTCATCCAGGACTCTCGCCTTGCCAAATCCGATCTTGATTATCTGCCATATTTCAAGGATGGATTTTCCTGGGGCCAACTTTTTAAGCGTGTTGATAAAAAGCCTGTATCCGGCGCCCGGTGGCTCGAGAATGATCATATCGAAATCATAGCCCGCTTCCTTAATGACGCATTCCTGTATCTGCGCATAGTAGCCAAACCTGCAGGGACCGACCCCTCCCGCCATAAGAAGCGTATCGGCCCCGGCCTCCAGGGCCTCTATGAAATTTCCTATAGTGACCTTAAGGGGAAGGCATGCAAACTCGGGTGCATAGCGCACGCCGAGCTGCAGCGTTTTCGTGGTTGTCCTTGGCGGCACGATGTAACCAATGCCGGTCCGGTCAAATAGATCGGACATCACCATATCTAATTTTCCCATGTGTGGAAATGTCGCTCTCATCACACTTTCCTCCATCTGAGCATATCCACGAAGGCCTCAACCCTTGTGATCATGCCAGCCTCACCGCTATGCTCATCGATTACGAGCGACATAAGCGGCAGGCTTCCTCTTCGCTTGGCTTCGCTCTCAAGAAGAACCTGGATTAGCGAGTCCGGCCCGCAGGCAAACGACAGCACATAAATTATACCATCGACCGATTTATTCCTAAGCCAGTGGAATACGGAACCAACAACCTCTTTCTCGTAAGACCAGAAGAGCCTTTTCGGCAGATAGCTTGCTTCATGCTCGAGGGTCCTTTGGGGAATCATCTCTGTAGTTGCCACATCCACCCCCCACTCCCTGAGCCTCTTTATAAGATTGAGGTTAATATAGGAGTCGTAAATGTTATAAGGGTGTCCGGCTATGCCGATCTTAAGGTTGCCCTTATATGTCTGTACCTCAGCGTTGGCGATCGCCTCAACGGGGGTAAGGCCAGATTCAAGCTTTCTCTGAAACACCCTTTGGGCGGAGAGCCCCATCATCCAAGCTCTCAAAATGCGGTATTTTTTGTTGGTAAAATGCTTTCCGAAATCAAGAAGGGCCTCATAAAATTTTTTGCGCCCCAGCCTCCTGTTAAAAGTGGGGTCAAGGACTGAAGGGAGCGAACTGTCAATCGATCTTGCTAAATCTGGAAGCCCCAAAAACTTGGGGCAGGTGTATGCGCCATTCTCAACACTTACCACCCTTGGCACAAAAAGCGCATCGACCTGATTCCTGAGCTCTACCAGGTGGCCAAAAAATACCTTCACAGGCAAGCAAAGCTCGTTTTCTGCAAGAGAAGTGCCCGCATTAATCGTTCTCTTGGTCGTCGCACTCGATACAACTATCTCGGCTCCTAAACCCTTCAAAAAGGCTTCCCATTGAGGATAATATTTGTAATAAAGCAAAGCCTGGGGCACGCCTATAGTTGCGCACATCTCACGACCCCCTCCCCGACGGTCCATTAATTAATAGCCCAGGGATTAACCGATGGTTGGCCCGTTAAGTTTCTAATATACGAATTAATAACCAATTAAGCAATCGCCTACAGGACGGCTTTTTCAAAAAATACCCATGTATAAGTATTTCAAAACCTCACGCACCGCCATCGCTGGTCCCGTCCTAATATTCTTATCTTCTGGCTCCTGGCTTCTATCTTCTTCAAAAAATCAGGGCTAAAGCCCTGAGCCGGAAGATATACCGGAGATACACTAGTACATTCTGACTCCTTGCTCTTGGCTTCCATATTCTCTCGATTATCAAAGCTAAACCCTGAGCTACGCTAGATCTGCTGACAGCTGATGGCTTCTCTTCAGTTTACCACCTTTCGTTCGATTTCATAGCTGTCGCTCCAATAATTCACCCTTTATATGCCCATTTCCTGCTTGCCGGCATAGTGGAGCTGACTGACGTAGCCGGACTAATGCAGAATAAAAAGAGGCGTTTAGTTGTAGCTCTTTTCGGATGGTTGCGTGGGGTGATATTTCCGGAGAGGGATTGAGGAAGGACTAGGGGCCCGAACCCGGTAACAGAAAGCAATACTTAGGCCTTCTTGCTACCTACTTTCCTCTGGACCCTTCTATACTTACTGCCTGCAGGGTAAAGATTATAGTACCGCCCACTTCATCCACAAGTACTCTATCACCCTCTTTAACCTCGCCCTCGAGAATTTTTAGAGCGAGGCTGTCTTGTAGTCTCTTCTGGATAACTCTTTTTAAAGGACGTGCGCCATAGGCGGGATCAAATCCTTCCGCGGCTAGAAGCTCCTTGGTATTATCCGTAAGATTTAGCGATATGCCATGAGCGGCGACGCGCCGCTCCAGGTGGGCGATCTGGATATCGACGATCTTTTTAATATCTTCAAGGGTCAAGCGGTTGAAGATAACAATCTCATCGACTCTGTTTAGAAACTCCGGCCTAAAATGGACCTTCATCGCCTCGTCGATACTGTTTTTCATCTCTTCTTTATCGGAGAGCTCCCGGATATATTGGCTTCCAATATTTGACGTCATGATAATTATCGTGTTCTTAAAATCAATCGTTCTCCCTTTACCATCAGTGAGTCTGCCATCATCGAGAATCTGCAGGAGTACGTTGAATACATCGCCGTGTGCTTTTTCTATTTCGTCGAGAAGAATAACAGCATAGGGCCTCCTATGAACCACCTCTGTCAGCTGACCGCCCTCCTCGTACCCGACGTAGCCGGGAGGGGCACCGATTAGCCGGGAGACCGTATGTTTCTCCATATACTCGGACATATCGATCCGTATCATCGCCCGCTCATCATCGAAGAGAAATTCAGCCAACGCCCTGGCCAGCTCGGTTTTGCCAACGCCGGTCGGGCCCAGGAAGATAAATGAGCCAAGCGGTCGGTTAGGGTCCTGGAGACCTGCGCGCGCCCGACGTATGGCGTTGGAGACCCCAGATACCGCCTCATCCTGGCCGATGACCCGCATATGCAGGCGTCCCTCCATCGATATTAACTTATCGATCTCCCCCTCCATGAGCTTTGAGACGGGAACGCCAGTCCATTTTGAAACCGCCTCGGCGATGTCTTCCTCGTCTACCTCTTCTTTCAGCATCTTCTGATCCTTCTGGAGATCGAGGAGGCGCATATTCTTTTCTTCCAGCTCTTTTTCAAAGGCAAGTATATCCCCATACCGGAGCCTTGCCGCAAGCGCCAAATCCCCTGAGCGTTCTGCTGCAGCTGCATCGGTCTTTGCCTGCTCAATCCTCTCCTTAAGCTGGCTTATCTCCTGAATAACTTGTTTCTCATTCTGCCAGTGAGTCCTCATATGAAAACTCATTTCCTTAAGTTCCGCTAGGTCTTTTTCAATATTTGCAAGTCTCTTGAGCGCAGCCTTGCTCTTGTCGTTTTTTAGGGCCTGGCGTTCGATCTCCAGCTGTTTGACCCTTCGCTCGATCTCATCGATCTCGGTCGGCAGGCTGTCGATCTCGATCCGCAGGCGGGATGCCGCTTCATCTATAAGATCGATCGCCTTATCAGGTAAAAATCTATCGGTTATGTAGCGATTTGACATGACCGCCGCAGCAACCAGGGACGAGTCGGTAATACGCACGCCATGGTGAATCTCGTAGCGCTCCTTAAGACCCCTGAGGATTGCTATCGTATCCTCAACGGAGGGCTCACCGACAGATATCGGCTGGAAACGCCGCTCTAGCGCCGCATCTTTTTCGATATGCTTGCGGTACTCATCGATGGTCGTGGCGCCGATGGCCCTAAGCTCTCCCCGGGCAAGTGCGGGCTTTAGGAGGTTTGCCGCATCGACAGCGCCCTCCGCCGCGCCGGCGCCGACCAGGGTATGAAGCTCATCAATAAAGAGAATTATCTCGCCCTCGGCGCTGGTGACCTCCTTTAAGACCGCCTTCAGGCGATCCTCAAACTCTCCACGGTACTTTGCGCCTGCAATAAGGGCACCGATATCAAGCGCGACCACCCTTTTATCCTTAAGCCCCTCAGGAACATCGCCACTCATTATTCTCTGTGCGAGCCCTTCAGCGATGGCGGTCTTGCCGACCCCGGGATCGCCTATTAAAACCGGATTGTTTTTTGTTCTCCTTGAAAGCACCTGTATAACCCGGCGTATCTCATCATCTCTTCCGATGACCGGGTCGAGCTTTCCAATCCTTGCGAGCCGGGTTAAATCCCGGCTGTATTTTTCAAGTGCCTGGTATTTTTCTTCCGGGTTCTGATCGATCACTCTTTGGCTGCCCCTGACATCAACCAGGATTTTTAGCACAGCCTCCTTGGTTATGCCGAGAGACCTCATGATTTTTGCAGCATCGCTCTTACCAGATACCAGAGCGATGAGCAGGTGCTCCGTACTTACATACTCGTCCTTAAGCCCTTCCGCCTCGACAAATGCGTCCTCTAGCACCTTCTTTAACGCTGGCGAGACATAGGAAGCCGCGGTTGCACCCGATATCTTCGGCCTTCTGCCGAGCTCCGCTTGGACCTGTGCCGTAACCGTGTCCGGATTGACGCCGAGCTTCCGTAATATTGGGTTTACTATACCTTCCGCTTGGTCGATCATAGCAAGAAGCAGGTGTTCGGGTTCAACCTGCTGGTGACCCATACTATCGGCCAACCTCTGGGCCTCTCCCAGCGCTTCCTGCGATTTTATAGTGAACTTATCCATTCTCATCTTTATCACCAACTAAAAAGGGCCAAGGGCCAAGAAGAATTGTACCTTACTTTCTACTTTATGTTGTCAATACCTGATTAAATAATTTATAGCTTTTTACTGCTTTTTTATCAGGGCTAAAGCCCTGAGCTACGATTCTGTTTTTTCTTCTGGCTCCTGGATTCTATCTTCTGTCTTCTCTCCAGTATCAGGGCTAAAGCCCTTAAGCTACATTGGCCAGTGGCTCTTGGCCCTTGGCTAATCCCTCATCTTCTACCCACATTAATACGCTCGATGAATCGGGCAACTACGGATAATTATTGGCACTGCAGCACCACAGCACTGGGTAACTCTACCCTCACTCCTATTCACCTATTCACCGATTCACCAGTACCCCTGGTCCCCGGTCCCTGAACCCTGGTAACCCGGTCACCGATTCACCGATCTCCTAATAACCTTCTCAAAACAATACTGCCGTGGGGCATGGGCACCAGCGCATTCTGCTTAACTTTTTTAAGCTCTTCTTCTAACGATCCTTGGAGCCTCGCTGCCTGTTCTTCGAGCTGGTCAATAAGACAGCGCATCCGCTCAAGCTCGTCTTGGAGTTCAAATATCTTCATGACGCCGGCATGATTTAAGCCTAGTTCTTGAGTAAGTACCTGTATAAGCTTTAGGCGATCGACATCACGCTGGGAGTATAGGCGCGTGCAGCCCTGAGTCCGCTTCGGCTCGATCAGCTTCTTTCGCTCATAGATCCTGAGCGTCTGCGGGTGCATACCCGCAAGCTTCGCCGCAACGCCTATCATATATACTGGTTCGTCATACATTCTTTCTCACTCCAAGACCAGGTAAAACTATAAGATTATTCTTTTACGTAGCTCATTAGGGCCGATAAGAGTTGCTACCAACGTAATACTCCATCACAATTTAGAATCAAACATCTTTCTCGGATTATCATTCCGAGCGCCAGCAAACCTGATTAAGAGCTCCTTCTCATCGGGGGAAAGATTCTTTGGTACTTCGATATGAATCGTCGCAAGCATATCTCCTCTACCGCTTCCTTTTAGCTTCGCCGCCCCCTTGCCGCGGAGACGGAATGTCTGGCCATCCTGCGTTCCCGCCGGGATCCTTAGAGAAACGCTCCCATCAACGGTTGGTATTTCGATACTTGCCCCGAGGGCCGCCTCCACAAAGGTAATCGGGACATCGAGAAGCACCTCGCTCTCAATGCGTTTAAAGAAAGGATGTGGGGCCACCTTTGCGACAATGTACAGATCTCCCGGTGGGCCGCCGTTTTGACCGGCCTGGCCTCTGCCCTTGAATTTAAGCTTGCTCCCATCGGCTATGCCTGCCGGGATCTTCACGGTCTCGGTCTTCGGCATCGTTAAGCGACCATCGCCCCGGCATGAGCTACAGGGTTTTTCAATTACGCTCCCCTGACCGCCGCAACTCGGGCAGGGCCTACTGATGCTAAATATCCCCTGATTATCTGCAATCAGGCCACGGCCGCTGCATACCCGGCAGGTTTTTCGCCCAGAACCAGGTACTGCGCCTGTGCCACCACACGACGTGCAGGATTCCTCCTTATTGATTAAGAACTGTACGGTCTTGCCTTTAAGAGCCTCGTCAAATGTTAGATGTACATTATAGATAATATCTTCGCCCTTAGTTCGCATATTTGCCCTGCGGGCCCCTGCATCGACCCCGAACAGGTCAAACAAATCACCCATGCCGCTAAAAGAGAACCCACCGGTGGCCCCAGAGAAGTCCTGCCAGCTCCCAGCATTCGGACTGCCTCCACTAAAGAAGCGCCCTATATCATCATATTCCTTGCGCTTCTTCGGATCCTTTAGCACATCGTATGCTTCGCTTACTTCTTTAAACTTCTCTTCGGTCTCCCTATCGCTTTTATTCGCATCGGGATGGTATTTTCGCGCAAGCTTTCTATAGGCATCCTTTATCTCCTTGCTGGTCGCATTTCTCCCAACACCTAGGATGGCGTAATAATCCTTATAAGCTCTACTTGCACTCATCTTTATCACCAATTTATGTGGCCAAGGGCCAAGGGCCAAAAAGAATTGTACCTGATTTTCTACTTCAGGAATTTTGCAA
>JACUUO010000245.1 GCA_014859275.1 Actinomycetota bacterium
TTTCATAAATTTTCCTTTCAAGACTTTGAGTCCCTTGCCTTATGCGGATATACCCTTTTGCATTTTCCCTAAACTAGTACATCGTCACTCTTGAGCTGACTGTTCTGACTGTTAAAATATGACAACCTTGTCTCGATAAAATTTATAAGTAAGGAGCGCAACTGGTGAAGAAATATTACGTCACACTAACCCAGGAGGAGTGAGAGCAGTTAGAGGCAATGGTCTCAAATGGAAAGAATGCAGCAAAAAAGATAACACGAGCAAGGATACTGCTTAAAGCTGATACAGGCAGCTATGGACCAGGGTGGAAAGATGAGGACATTAAAGAAGCGCTGGATGTCGGCTTAAACACAATCTACCGGTTAAGACAAAGATTTGTGGAAGAAGGACTTGGTTGCAAGGAGGGTTTTATGCCGATCCATATAAGATGCTATGATAAAACAGTACCTCGACTCAACATAGTCAGCCTGGTGGAGGAAGTTGGTGTTGTTCTCGATTGGATGGATGAGTAAGCAAATTGGGTGTGGGAAATGGGGGAAATGGGACGTTGCTCAAACAATACAAATTCTTGGATATGGTTAAATCGACAATAAGGAATCTATATAGTATGAGCAATGTCCCACTGTGTTAAGCGTATTTATGTTGTGATATCACTATTATGATATTATTCAGTTACTGACCAGGAGACATTGGTGCCGCTTATATTTATATGCAAGTGTAAATGTATACTTAATCGCTCTTTCTCGTATACCTATAGAGATACTCGTTAGGCTCACCCGTTTCGCCTATTCGTAGGCTTCCATCGTCGTTGAATGTGTACTGCACGGTTCTATCGGATACCTCTTCGACACTTAGCTTTGACTTATCAAAGTCTTCGTACCAGTATGATTTGTTGTCATAGAGAAGAACTGATCCGTCTTGATCCTCATAGCGACCCCGCCTATCCATATGGCCCCTCATGCCAAGCGACCCTCCGGTAGTAACCGTAATGAAACTGTAGGTTCCGTCCTCTCTAAAAACATACCATTTCGCAGTGATATCCGTGCTTTGCACATCGCCGTTTATGACGTCGCCCGGTCCACCAACCGACTCATTATCTCCCCATGTTCCAACTAACGGGCTGCTTGTGTTAACACCCGGGTTACTCGTATTACCATTTGGGTTGTTTGTTTTACTATTATTTAGCTCGCAGCCACTAAGATACATAACGATAACTAAAACAACTAAAGCCCCAATGCCAATGCCAAACCACCTAGAAATACTTTTCACCTGAGCGCCCCCTTCGCTACGTTCAATGTCATATTTATGTTAGTTACCCAACAGCTTCGTAAAGCCGCTTTCACCACCTCGCTTCACCTTTATCTGTGACAGGATCTGAAGAGCCCTTGAATGCATCGACGCCGACCAGAAATCAGCCAGAGCATCGATCTTCATGTCGATGTCTCCTTCGCGGGCATTCTTGGCCGCCTCATAATTAACAACAACCATGACCGGCTCAGCCCCAATTTTCTTGGCGGCATTGATGTCTTCTTCTGCCTTCTTCTGGCCGAAGTCGAGCATTTCGATAAGCGCCTTTTCTCTGCTGACGCGAGGGTTGTTCCCTTCGTCATCCAGCTCATATTCCAACGAGTAATACTTGGCGATAAGTGCTGAGCTTATTATGAAGGATTCTAACGAAGTCCCTAAAACCGCATATGAGACAGCTTCACTATCGCCTAGCCTATCCTTAATTAGATGACTGCTTTGTTTAGCAGATACGGCAAGCAAGTAGTCATTTTCATTAGCCATAAAAGCTTGCTTTATCACACCTAAGCTGACACCCTGCGCCTCCGCTATATCCCTCAAGAGGACATTATCGAAGTAGTTTAGGTTGGCCTCGGCAGCCTTTCGAAACGCCTCGCTTAACCGCTTTACCTTCGCCTTGTCAGCAGGCTTTGCCTTGCCGCTACCTGCACCGAAAGCGATGATATCGTCAGCGGTATCGATTGCATAATTTGCCAATCCAAAATATATGGCAGCAAGAGTAATTACCTCAAACTGATCCAGCTCGCTTTCTTCGGTGCCGTCGCTGGGGTTCGCGCTACCTAAAGTGTCCAATGCCTTATCTATTACCCCTTGAGCGATTGCAATTTCACCATAGGCTGCTGCGATCACCGTAATATCGGCCATTGTTGATGGCTTCTTGGTCTTCAGCTCGTCAAACATACTTTGAATCTTTGTGAAGGAAGGACTGGCCGTATCATTCATGAATTTCTCAGCTGCTGGTAAACCACCATTTAAATAGGCAGCAAGGGACTGCTGAGCCGTATATGCAATGTTGGTATAAAGACACGCTTCCACGAACATCTGGTGCGCGCTGGCGGGCATACCTTGCCGTAGATAATCCTCACCCTTAGCCGCTAGGCCATCCGCTTGATTGATAAGTTCATCAAATTCAGGGACATCTGGCAATGCCCCTTTGCCCTGGTCATACTTTGATCGTTCCTCCTGGTACTTGCTAGCTCAACTTTCCTACTTACGAGCTAGCAACCAAGACTAAAACTAAGAAACAC